>CALUWE010000003.1 GCA_944324425.1 Candidatus Gastranaerophilales bacterium | reverse complement strand
ATAACGGCGGCATTGAACGGTTTCGTTTTTAAAGTGTTCATCACACTTTAAAAACTTCACACACAGTAGGTGTTTTCCGCCTGTCAAATCAAAGATTTGTTCATTCCTTCGTTCGCATTAGCTCACTTCGTCATAACGGCGGCATTGAACGGTTTCGTTTTTAAAGTGTTCATCACACTTTAAAAACTTCACACACAGTAGGTGTTTTCAATCAAGTTGTTTTGTTTTTTCAAAAGCAACAAGCCCTGCGCCTATGACGCCCGAATAATTTCCCGCTTTTGCAAGTGATATTTTAACAGGGGTTGTTACGGTATATTTATTTACATATTCTTCAATGTAGTCAATATCCGTAAATTGTGCCATGGAGCCTGAAAAAGCTATAACATCGGTGTCAAAAATGTTGTTTAACCCTAATGCCCCCATTGCGATGTATTCGTTCCATTTTACAAGGGCTTTTATGGCATTTTCTTCTTTTTTGTCGTACCTTTGTATAATTTCATAGCTTGAAACAATTTCACCCGTTATGTCTTCATAAGTTAGTTTTAAGCCTCTGCCGGATGCGTAAGCTTCATAACAATCATATGCGCCGCATGTGCATAAACGCTTTTTATCGGTCGACATTTTAAAATGCATTTCGCCTGCGGCACCTGATTTTCCCTTTAAAAGAGAACCGTTAACGATTATTCCGCCGCCAACGCCTGTCCCCAGTGTTAAAACTATTGAATTTTTACAGCCTTTTGTGGCGCCGACTTTATATTCTGCCCATGCTGCCGAGTTGGCATCATTTTCAATGAAAATTTCCATATTTTCATTCAGGTTTTTAAAATCAATTTCCCTGTACCCTTTCGGTAAATTCCCCGTTGAGCTTAAAATTTTATCATTTGTATTATTGACTGCACCTGCCGTTGCAATGCCTGCCAAGTTTGTTTCTTTTTCATATAATTTTGTGATTTCTTTCAGTTTGTTTTCAATTTCATCAACGGTTTTTGGTGTTTCTTCTTTTTTGACCTCCGTTAATATTTTGCCTTCGGTGTCAATCAGAGCGTGAAAAATTTTTGTTCCGCCAATATCTATTCCAAGTATTGGTTTTTTCATATTAAACCTTTCTTAAATTCTTCTATTATTTTGTGCGGCCTTGTAACCATGGAGCCAATTACAACGGAATGCGCACCAAGTTCAAAGGCAGTTTTTACATCTTTATAATCTTTGGTTTTGCCTTCAAGAATAACGGGGCATTTTAGCTCATTTGCGCATTTTTGAAGGAGTTCAAAATCGGGAGCGTCAGGCATGCCCTCAGTATTTTTTGTGTAGCCCGATAATGTTGTTGAAATTATATCAACATCAAGCTCGTATGCTTCTTTTGCTTCATTAAATTCTGCAATATCTGCCATTGCAAGTTTATTTTTTGAATGAATAAAATTAATTAATTCTAAAACGCTTGTTTTTCTTTCCCTTTTTGTGGCGTCAAAAGCTATTATGTCCGCCCCTGCTGTTATTAAGCTGTTTGCGTCTTCAATTGTCGGGGTTATATAAACAATTTCTTTGTAGTTGGCAGGAATTATATCGGGCTTTGTAATGCCTATTACAACAACATTGTCGCCAAATTTTTCTTTTGTGTTTTTTACATCCCTTGCGCCTGCCAGCCTAAGACAATCTGTTTTTCCCAAGGTAACAATTGTTTCAATCATTGCATTCATTGCAATTTCATTATATAAAGGCTCATTTTTTTGAGCTTGGGATGAAATAATAATTTTGTTTTTAATTTTGTTCAGAATTAAATTTTTATCCATGATTTTAAATTATACATCAAATTGACCATGTTTTTTATTTTTAAGTTATACTAAAATAAGTCATTAGTTAAATATAATTGCAGAATAATGTTCTGCTTCATTAGAAAAGGTGTAAGATTATGTCCGCGAAAATCGAAAACTTAGAAAACAACATAGTTAAAGTTGATATTACAATTGAAGCCAAAGTTGCCGAAAAAGCATATAACAATGCTGTTTCCAAAATGGCAAAACAAGTAAACATACCGGGTTTCAGAAAAGGGAAAGCGCCCAAAAACGTTATTGAAAAATACATTGGGGCTGAAAGAATTAAAGTTCAAGTTGTTGAAGATTTGTTCCCTATCGAATTTTCAAAAGCCGTTGATGAAAATAAATTGGAATTGGCGGTTCAGCCTAGCATTGAATCTTTTAGTTTTGATCTCGGTAAAGATTTAACTATTGTTGCAAAAGCAGAAATTAAGCCTGAAGTTATATTGGGTGAATATAAGAATCAAACTATCGAATTCGAATCTTATAAGGTTCCTGAAGATGCTCTTGAACTTGAGCTTGAATCAATCAGAAGTCGCTTTGCAACAGTAAAACCGATTGAAGAAGACAGACCGGCTTCAGATAAAGATTTGGCCGTTATTGATTTTGAAGGCTTTGTAAATGGTGAACCGATTGAAAGAGGTTCAGGCAAAAATTACACCCTTGATTTAGGGCATTCAAATTTCATCCCAGGTTTTGCAGAAGCGATAATCGGTCATAAAAAAGGCGAAGAATTTACAATTGATGTAACTTTCCCCGAAAATTACAGTGAAGAAAAATTGAAAGGTGCAAAGGCTCAATTTAAAATCAATCTTCATGAACTTCAAGAAAGAATTTTGCCCGAATTAAATGATGAATTAGCTAAAAAAGTCGGTAAATTTGACACTGCTACCGCGCTTAAAAATGATATTGCAAACTATTTGGAAGAATCATCTAAAATTGAAAATGATAAACGTAAAATGGAAGCAATTTTTGGCAAAGTTACAGATGAAGCAAAAATTGATATTCAAGAAACAATGATTCAAAGAGAGGTTGAAGCCGTTTTTGCGGAAACAAGACAGGCTGCTGAATCAAGAGGCCAAGACTGGAATAAAATTGTTGAAGCGCAAGGTAAAGAATCTGTTGAAGCTCACGCAAGACAAGAAGCAATAAGAAGAATTAAAAACTCCTTAATTATTGAAAAAATTGCAAAAACAGAAGGTATAAAAATTGAACAAAGCGACATTGTTGAACAAGTTTCAAGAATTGCGCAAGCATACGGAACAACTCCTCAAGAAATTTTGAAGGAAGTTACCAAAAATCATCATTTCTTTACAGCAATTACTCAACAGGCAGCTATCAAGAAAGTGAATGATATCTTGATGAACAATAACACTTTTGTTGCAAAATAAGTATAATAAGTATTATGAAAGGAATTTATAAATGAGTTTTGTACCGGTTGTAATTGAACAGTCATCTCGCGGCGAAAGGTCTTTTGATATTTTCTCAAGACTTTTAAGAGAAAGAATTATCTTTTTGGGAACTCCAATTGATGATATGGTTGCAAACCTTGTTGTTGCACAATTATTGCTTTTGGATTCGGAAAACCCTGAAAAAGATATTATGTTATACATAAATTCCCCGGGTGGGTCTGTTACTGCCGGATTTGCCATTTATGACACAATGCAGCATATAAGATCTGATGTTTCTACTATTTGCTTGGGGCAAGCGGCTTCAATGGGCGCATTTCTTTTATCATCCGGTACAAAAGGCAAAAGATTAGCGCTTCCCCATTCAAGAGTTTTAATTCACCAACCTTTAGGCGGTGCACAAGGTCAAGCAACCGATATTGAAATTCAAGCTGCAGAAATTATCAGAATTAAAAAATCATTGAATGAAATTTTAGCTCAAAATACAGGACAATCTATTAAAAAGATTGAAAAAGATACAGACAGAGATTATATTATGACCCCGGAAGAAGCACTTGAATACGGTATGATTGATAAAATCATCACAAAAGAAAGTGTTTAAAATAGGAGCAAACTATAATGCCAAAATCAGATGATCCGAATTTAAAATGTTCGTTTTGCGGAAAAACACAGGACCAAGTTAAAAAATTGATTGCAGGGCCTGATGTGTGCATTTGCGATGAATGCATTGAACTTTGCAACGAAATTTTGGATGAGGAATTGTTTAACGTAAAACAAGACGAAAAAGTTTCCGACATTGAACAAGGTGTGGAATCGGTTCCGAAACCCCAAGAAATAAAAGCTTTTCTTGATGAACACATTGTGGGGCAAGATGATGCTAAAAAAGTTTTAGCTGTTGCTGTTTATAACCACTATAAAAGAATTGCACATAATTCGACAGCAGAAAAAGACAAGAATGAAGTCGAAATTCAAAAATCCAACATTTTGCTTGTAGGGCCGACAGGCTCCGGTAAAACATTGCTTGCTCAAACTTTGGCAAAAATGTTGAACGTTCCTTTTGCTGTTGCGGATGCTACCACATTAACAGAAGCAGGATATGTCGGTGATGACGTTGAAAATATTTTATTAAGACTTTATCAGGCTGCAGATTACAATGCCCAAAAAGCAGAACGCGGCATAATTTATATTGATGAAATTGATAAGATTGCAAGAAAATCCGAAAACCCTTCAATTACAAGAGATGTATCCGGTGAAGGCGTTCAACAGGCGTTGTTAAAAATGATTGAAGGAACGGTTGCAAATGTTCCGCCCCAAGGCGGCAGAAAACATCCGCATCAGGAATTTATTCAAATTGATACTTCAAACATTTTGTTTATAGTAGGCGGTGCTTTTGTCGGTTTGGAAAAAATCGTTGAACACAGATGCGGCGACGGTATGGCAATTGGTTTTGGTTCAAAACCTGTCAGCCAAAAGGAAAAAGAACTTCAAGCTCAAAGACTGCTTAAAAAATTACAGCCGGATGACCTTTTGAAGTTTGGTTTAATTCCTGAATTTATCGGTCGTATTCCTGTTTACACCGTTTTAGACCCGTTGGATGAAGCAACATTAAAAATGATTTTAACAGGGCCTAAAAATGCCATTATTAAGCAATACCAGTGCTTAATGAAAATGGATGATGTTGAACTTAAATTTGACGATGATGCAATTGAACTTATAGCGCAAGAAGCCTTAAAGAGAAAAACAGGTGCTCGTGCCTTAAGATCAATTGTTGAAGAAATCATGATTGATATTATGTATGATGTTCCTTCTAATTCAGACATCAAAACTTTCACGGTAACTGCAGATTTAGTCAGAAAAAAGTGCAATGTAGCTGAAATTATAAAGCTGCCTACTATAAAGACTGATGAACATAAAGCCGAAGATATAGCATAAAATATAAAAGCCCTCTTTAAAAGAGGGCTTAAATTTTATTTGAATTTATATTTGTGCTTCATTGCCTGTGCTTGTTTTATCATATTTAGATTCGCATTTTTTGCGTTTTTGCCGCCACCCTTAAATGCTTGGGCTAAGCCGCCGAAGCCTTTCATCATTTTTCTCATCATTTCAAATTGTTGAATAAATTTGTTGAATTCATCAATTGAAACACCTGCACCTTTTGCAATTCTTTTTTTTCTTGAAGAATTTAATATGTCAGGGTTTTTTCTTTCTATTGGCGTCATGGATGATATCATGACTTCAATTTTTTTAAATTGTTTTTCTCCTTCGTGAGAAATTTTTTGTCTGTCGTCTTTGTTCAAGCCTTGAATCGGTAACATTCCCAAAATTGAATCAATTGAACCTAACATTTTCATTTGCTTTTGGAGCTTCAAAAAATCCTCAAATGAGAATGAATTTTTCAGCATTGATTCTTCAAGCTCTTTTGCGTTTTTCTCGTCAAATGCTTTTTGGGCTTTTTCAACTAAAGTTACAACATCACCCATTCCTAAAATTCTATTGGCCATTCTGTCGGGATAAAATGGTTCAAGCGGCTCTATTTTTTCGCCCGTACCAACCAACTTAACCGGTTTTTTTGTGGAATAAACAACTGATAATGCGGCGCCCCCTCTTGTGTCGCCGTCTAATTTTGTTAAAATAACGCCCGTTATATTCAATTGTTCGTCAAAGTTTCTTGCAATATCAATCGCTTCTTGACCTGTCATTGAATCTATTACCAAAAGCTTTTCATTCAGCTTAAAGCTTCTTTCAATAAGCATTAATTCTGCCATCATCTCGACATCAATTTGAAGCCTTCCTGCGGTATCTAAAATTAAAACATTGTTGTTTTTTTCTTTCGCAAATTCAAGAGCTTGTTTTATGATGTCTATAACATTTTTTGAGCCTTCAAGCGTGAAAAAATCTATATTGTTTTCATCAGCCAATGTTTTTAATTGGTTTATTGCGGCGGGTCTATAAATATCGCAAGCAACAAGCAAGGGGGAAGCGCCGTCTTGTTTTAGCTTTTTTGCTAATTTGGCGGATGAAGTTGTTTTACCTGAACCCTGCAATCCCAACATCATAATCATTGTGGGGGATCCTGTTAAATCAAGAGGTTTATTCTCGCCGCCCAATAATTCAACAAGCTCATCATGAACTATTTTAACCAGCTGTTCACCAGGCTTAACGCTTTTTAAAACAGCTTCGCCTTCAGCTTTTTCTTTTATGTTTGTTATAAAGGATTTAACAACATTTAAGGAAACATCGGCATTTAAAAGCGCACGTCTTATCTCCCTTATGGCGTCTGCCATATTTTCTTCCGTTAAATTGGCTTCGCCTGAGGTTTTTCTTATAATTTCCTGCAGTTTTTCAGATAATGTATCAAACATATAAAAATAATATCACAAAAATTTCTTATCTTACCATCTAAAGGTTTCTTCAACCTCTTGTGAATATTTTACAAGCTTTTCAACAACTTCAGGACTAAGAGGTTCATCTTGACTTTCATCTTTGAGAATTAAATATAATTGATACCACATAAATGTTCTGTCGGTTCCCAGCTGGCAGCCAAAATATACCGGAGGCGGATATTTTTTGCTTTTTCCGTTTAAAACATTTATGAATTCTTTAAGACCTGCAATTTTACCCTTAATATTTTTGTTTGCATAATATTCGGGATGATTAATTAATTGTTTTATCAGGTTTTCTCTTATGTCATACACATTTAAACCCGAATTTCCCAAATCAAAAATGTCCGTAAAATTTAATCCTGCCGCTTTTGCGTTTTCTTCATAGTCATTATACACAACAAGAGACACTATTGAATTTATTCCGGCTTTTTTTAGCGCCTTTAATTTTTCGGGCTGATCCGATAACTGCGAGCCTGTATATAATTCGTTTTTTCGTCTTTCACAAAATGCATATATTCCCTGCTGTCTTATTAAATCTATATTAACGTTTTCCCTCTTTTTTATTGCTTCTGATTCTTTAGGAAAAAAATAATGTCTTGGTGAATATCTCATTGCATTTTCTTTTTCCAATTGTTCGGCATAAAAAAATTCAGGGCCGAACTGTTCTTCCAAATGTGCTCTTATTATATCAAGAGTTTGGTCTTGTTTATCTTTTATGTATCTGTTTTTGTATACTATATCCGCACCAAAAGCGATATTGTTATATGGGGTAATTTGCATTTATGACACCAAATTGTTTTGTTTTGATAAAACGTATAAAATTTTAATTTTGCTGTATTTTAATCAAATTCGCTTTATTTTTATTAATGTTAACAATGTGTATATATTAATAATATCTTGTTACATTTCTTAATTCTCAGCTAAAGTTGTTGGGCTACATTGTCGATATTTTCTGTTATAAGAATTGGTGTACGAGGGTTATTATTATATGGCTAGCTTTCATTCCCCGAAAGGCGCAGTTGCAGCATTGCTTTTGTTTAGTTTTCCGACTTTATATTTATCACCTGCTTTGGCATACGAACTTACTGAAACAGACAGCTCTGACAGCAGTAAAAATGTTATTGTTAAATATGAGCCGGATTCAAGTCAAGGTTCTTATTCTCCGAAATACTATAAAGTTAATCTGGATGTTACGCAATACGGCAATAAGTCCGGCTCAAAAACCATTTCGGTTGATTCTCCGTATTCAAAAACGGGTACGATTTTGTTTAACTATGTTCCTGTTGATTTAACCGGCACTTCAAATGCAAGATTAGAAAATCATGATTTTTCCAACCAGACTGTTGAGGGTTCATTTTTTAATCTTTTAACGGATGGTGTTACTCAAGGCGGTGCAATTGCAAATTACGGTGATTTGGCGGACATTAATGCCGATTTTTACGGCAATTCGATTTTAGCGGACGGCAGCGCAGGCCACTTTTTTGGCGGCGCCATTACTAACTATGAAGGTGTAATTGGCGATATTAACGGCAATTTTATTAAAAACCGAGTTGCAATAACAAATGCGAACGGATATGTTTCAATATACGGCGGCGCTATAATTAACAGCTGCAATTCTCTTATTGGCGATATTACCGGAGATTTTGTCGAAAACTCTTCCGTTGTTTCTTCAATAAACGGAAATGTTGTTTCCGCCGGCGGTGCGATTTCTAACGAAAGTTCTTCAATTGACTCCATAAACGGCAATTTTGTAAATAATATTGCTTCTGCTGAAACCCAATACGGGGAAAGTGAAGTTGCAGGCGGTGCAATCACCAATAACCATGGCGCTAATATCGGCACTATAAATGCCAATTTTATAGGTAATAAGACTGTTTCCATTGCTGATAATTCCGCTGTTTCTTATGGCGGCGCCCTTTATTCCGGAGGCAATTTGGAATCCGTTAAAGGTGATTTTATTCAAAACGCCTCTGAGGCATGCTCTGAATATGATGCTTATTCATACGGCGGTGCAATTGCCATTGATAGTGTTGATGTTAATTCTGTTGCCGGTAATTTTATACAAAATTATGTAAAGGCTGAAACTGTTGACGGATATGCTTCTGCTTCAGGCGGCGCAATTTCGTCTTATAATGCATTTATTTATGATATTTCGGGTGATTTTATTGCCAACTATGCAAATGCAATTTCAGATGAAGGCTATGCAGAATCTTATGGCGGCGCAATACAAAACAGTTCATTGATAGCAAATATTACAGGTGATTTTATTTCAAATAAATCAGATTCGCTTGTTACAAGCCCTTCTTATGCAGGAACTTCCGCTTATTCATACGGCGGCGCAATTGTAAATGACGGACTCATTTCAAATATCAACGGCAATTTTTATAATAACAGTTCTTCATCCTCTGCTTCTTTTTATTCTGAAAGTCTTGGCGGCGCCGTTTCAAATATGCAGGAGGATTCCGTTATTGATAAAATCGCGGGTAATTTTTCAAATAACTCTTCAACTGCATCAGATGCGCTTAATTCCTTTGCAGGCGGCGGTGCAATTTATAATGCCGGCACAATCGGCTCAATTAAGGGTGATTTTTATAAGAACGCTGCATTATCGTCCGGCGAAAATTCAAATGCTTATGGCGGTGCATTGCTTAACTCGTTTATGGCAGGTAAAGTTGAAGGCAACTTTGTTGAAAACTATGCAAAAGCAACCGGAGAAAATGCGGTTGCATACGGCGGTGCAATTTATAATGAATCTCTTCCTTTGTCTTATGATACAAATATGCCGCTTCAACCGATTGAAATTAACGTTGTAAAAATTAAAATGAATGACGGAACCGAAAAGGTCTTTTCGACTTCGCATGATTTAAGTCCTGTCATCATTAAAGCTTTTATTGATAATAATAAAACAATTAGTTCATATGACATTTCTACCGAGATTATGTCTGAAAATGAAGTAAAAGATATTATGTCAGAATCCGGAATGTCCTTTGATTCGGTAGATGACTTTATTAATTTCGTTGTTTCTTCCGAAGGTGCAATAGAAGGCGACTTTGGTAAATATTTGGATGAAAATTATCCTGTTTCTTCCTTGCCTGCTACTTCCATGGTTATTTCTAACGCTTCATTTATTAATAACCACGCTGAATCCGACGGAACGGCAAAAGGCGGTGCAATTTATTCGACACATAATATTAAAATTCAGGCTAAAGACGGCTATACTTCTTTGATTTCCGGCAACTACACCGTTTCTGACGGCGAAAGAGACGACAATGCCATTTATATGGCAAACAGCACTCTTGCGACAACCATATATGAAATTGATAACCCTGTTGAGATTACTTCTTATAAAGTTCAGCCCTCCAGTTTGATATTGGAAGCTAAAACAAACGGCACAATTCAAATTGACGATAAAATAAACGGTGAAAAGGGCGGTTCTGAAATTCAGGAAATTTATGATAATTCCACAGACGAAATTACCGAAAATGTTATAAAAGAAGAAAATGACGAAAATTATAAAATATACGTAACCGGCGACAGTACAGGCAAAATTGTCTTTAACAATGATGTTGAAGGTGAAGCCGATATGTTTTTAAACAATGTTACTTTGAAGCTCGGAACAAGAGACGATGTACTTAGAAATAATAACATGACATTTAATTCCGGTACTTTTGATATGGTTAACAGCCAAATCGGCTCTACCGCTTTTAATACCCTTACTTTGAATAACACTATTCAAACAACGGCCGATGTTAACTTGCAACAAGAAACAATGGACAGAATTACGGCAAATAACTATGTTGTTAACAATCAAAACAACCCCAATATCAATGTTACATTCCTGAACTTATTGAATGACACTGATAAAGACAGCGTTTCAATTCTTTATGCTGATAAAGAAATTGCTAATAATGTTCAATATAAAGGTGATAATCCTATTTCCGTTAATGAAAAGAATGTTGCTTATTCACCCATTTATAAGTATGACATTGCTTATAATATTAAAGATGATGATATGGGTTATTTTGTATTTAACAGGGGCAATGCTTCTTCTTATGACAGCTATAACCCTTCGGCGCTTTCGCCTTCAATTTCATCTCAGGCAGGCGCCTACACCTCACAGCTTCAAACTTTTGAATATGCATTCAAACATTCTGATGCATTTATGGCACTTCCTTCTTTTGAACGTATGGCAGTTATAAATTCGGACAGATATGCTTATGCTCCAACGTCTGACACAACTGATGTCGGTAATTTCTCTCCGTTGTTAACAAAGCTTGATATGTCGGGTGTTTGGGTTAAACCTTATTCATCTTTTGAAAATATTCCTTTAAATAACGGTCCTGATGTATCAAACATTTCTTACGGTACGTTGGTTGGTTATGACACTAATTTAAGACACCTAAGAAACGGTTGGGAAAGAGTTTTAACCGGTTATTTGGGATATAACGGTGCAAGCCAAAGATATTCAGGCATTGATACATATCAAAACGGCGGTTTGGCAGGCCTTACTGCAACTTTATATAAAAACAACTTTTTTAACGCAACAACAATTTCTGCCGGTGCTTCAGTAGGCAGTTCATCAACATATTACGGTGATGAAGATTATACCATGTTTGTATCAGGTATAGGTAACAAATTCGGTTACAACTTTGAATTTAAAGACGGCAAATTTATATTCCAGCCTAATTTGCTTTTGACATACACTTTTGTTAATACATTTGATTATACAAGCGCTGCAGGGTATAAAGTAAAATCAGACCCGTTGCATGCCATTCAAATTGCCCCGGGAGTTAAGTTTATCATGAATACCGAATCAGGCTGGCAGCCGTATTTAAGAGCTGATATGATTTGGAACATTCTTGATAAAACCAAGGTTACGGCAAATGATGTAAGACTTCCCGAAATGAGCATTGATCCTTATGTTCAATACGGTGTCGGCGTTCAGAAGCTGTTTAAAAATGACAGGCTCACATTCTTTGGTCAGGCGCTTGTTCAAAACGGCGGTCGTAACGGCGTTACTCTTAATGCAGGCTTAAGGTTTGCCGTCGGTAAAGAATAAAAAATAATAAAAAAATATGCCGCAACTCGGAATCGAACCAAGGACACAGGGATTTTCAGTCCCTTGCTCTACCAACTGAGCTATTGCGGCATATTATTTGCTTTTTTCAGAAAGCCGAACTGCTTGTCTGAACTTTCTTTATAATACCAATTCAAGATGTGAAGTCAAGAAAAAACTAAGGCTCAATCAAAACTTTTATGGCTTCGCCGTTTTGCTGCATTTCAAGCGCGCGTTTTGTGTATTTTAGAGGCATTGTCTTTGTAATCAGCTTTTCAACCTCAATTTTTCCAGATGCAATAAGCTCAAGCGCTTCTCTGAAATATTTCGGGGTGTGATGAAATACGCTTATTATATTCACTTCATCATAATGAAGTCTTTTTGTGTCTATATTAACGCTTGTGCCTGATGCGCAGCCTCCAAAAAGGTGTACACAGCCACCGCGGCGAACGATTTTGAACATAGATTCCCAAATTTCAGGCAAACCGACACATTCTATTGCAACGTCCAGCCCTCTTTTTTCTTCGGTCATGGAAAGAACAATTTCTGTCGGGTCTTCGTATTTTTTTAAATCTATAACTTCATCAACATGGGCAAAATCTTTTGCCAGTTGCAGTTTCAAGGGGTTTCTTCCCATTGCGATTACTTTTGCGCCTTTTAATTTTGCAAGTGCACAAAACATGAGTCCTATCGGGCCGATTCCGATAACGCCAACAGTATCGCCTTTATTTATGGGCGTTCTTGATATACCGTGAACTACATTTGATAAAGGCTCTGTAAAGGCCGCCAATTTATACGGCAGGTTATCGGGAATTTTTATGAGATTTTTTTCAACTATATTTTTTGGTATCAAAATGTATTGCGCGTATGCACCGTTTAAAAGTTCCAAGTTTTCACACAGGTTTTCTTCACCTTTTTTGCAGAAAAAGCATTCACCGCATGGCGCGGAATTTGCAGCAACAACTCTGTCGCCGACATTGAAGCCTTCGACATTTTCCCCTAATTTTGCAATGATTCCAGAAAATTCATGCCCAAAGCCTGACGGAGTTTTTTTAATTAAAACGGGGTGTCCGCGTCTAAATGTTTTAACATCCGTTCCGCAGGTGAGAGCCGCTTCTACCTTAACCAGAACCTCGCCTTCATTTGGTTCGGGGATATTGACTTCTTCATATCTTATGTCCTTTGGGGCATAATACATTATTGCTTTCATTTTCATAATTCAATATACCCTTTTAAAATTTTTCCGAGTTTGGTGTCATTTATTGCTTTTTCGAGATTGTCAAGTTTGTATGTCGTTGATATATTTTTTACGTTTACAAGCCCTGTTTTTATAAATTCATATGACATTTTAAGATCATCGGGAGACGGCGAGTAACTTCCTATTATGCTTAATTCTTTATAGTATATTTCATTGTTATTATAGCCCTTAATATCGTCGGGAATTGATGAAAAAACGATGATTTTGCCGCCTTTATCAATTAAGTTCAGAGCGGAATCTATTGCCTTATTTGCGCCCGAGGTCATAAAAATTAAATCATATTTAATGTTTTTATCAAAATCTATTCCGAAATTTTTAATAAACGCTTGTCTTTCAGGATTAATATCAAAACCGCTTGTTTTTGCACCAAAGGCTTTTAGGGCTTCCGACATCAAAATGCCGATTGAACCTAATCCTAAAACAAGTGCATTGTAGGTTTTATTAAGCTCTTTGTTGTTAAATTCCAGCCCCGAACGTTTTATTGCTCTGATACAGCATGAAAGCGGCTCAAGAAATGAAAATTCTTCTTCGCTGATGTTTTCGGGCTTTTTAAAAACGGTATTTTTCAAGTGGTTGACATCTGCATATATGTATTCGCTAAAACCGCCGGGGTGAATATTTGAATTTTTAAACGTTTCACACATGGAATAGTTTCCATGGGTGCAATATTTGCATTTAAAACAAGGGTAATGATGACCCATTGCAACAATGTCTCCTTTTTTAAACGGAGTTTTTGCACCGTTGCCTGTTATGTCGACATTTATATCGACAATTGTGCCCACAATTTCATGGCCAAGACTTATTTTGTTTTCGTTTGACGGTGTTGAATGATTGATTTTTACAATATCGGAACCGCAAAGCCCGCAGGCATTAACTTTGATTATTGCGCCTTCGGTTTTTTCAAGTGTGGGTATTTCTTTGTTTATTATTGTGATTTTGCCGTTTTTTAAAACTGCGCTTTTCATGTTTTTATTCCGTAAACGGGCGCACATGTACTGTATTATTTGCGTCTTCCACACCGAATGTGCTGCCTCTGATTATTGCGCTTCTGTTCCACAGCATTGTTATAAGTACGCACAAAACGGTAACAATAAGAAAAAACAAAAAATATTCCAACATCATCTGCGCTTTTTTCATGCTAAAATTATACTACAAAATATATGGATAAAGAACTGGTTAAAAATATTGTTAATTGCTCTCGCTGTGGCCTTTGTATGGATGTTTGCCCTGTGTACAAAGCAAAAAAGACGGAAACCTCCGTTTCAAGAGGCAAGTTTTTACAGCTTTTTGGACTTATTAAAAAACATTTAAAATATGACAAAAGAATTAAATACAATCTTGACCTTTGTTTGAACTGCGGTAAATGTCAAAAAGCTTGTCCTTCAAATATTGATGCGGTTAAAATTTTTGCCGAAATTAAAAATGAATTTGAATCTCCTTTTGAAAAGTTTTTAAATTCTTCTTTAGTTTTCAAATTCAAAATTTTTTGCTTGAAGATATTGTATAAATTCAAGTATCCTGTCGGCAGAAGTTACTATAAAAAAATAAAAAAATCTGATTCCGGTTTAAAAATTGCACATTTTAACGGCTGTGCAACAAAATCAATAAATAATAAATTTGAAATCCCTTATAAATTTTCAAAAGAAAATTTTGATTGCTGCGGACTGCCTTTTTATATTAAGGGCAGATTTGATATTTATGAAAAGTATAAAAAAAGAAATTTGGAAAAATTCAAGAAATTCGACAAAATTGTTTTTGATTGCGCAACCTGTTTTGATACGGTTTTGGGTTACGAAAATATTGATAAGGATAAAATTGTTTATTTTACAGACTTTTATAAAAACAAGAAAATGCGGGCAATAAAACCGTTTAAGGTTACTTTTCATAAGCCTTGCCATTTGAATGCGGAAAAATTTTTAGAGATTGAAGAAATTTTATCTAATATTGAAGGGGTTGAATATTCAAGATTAAATAAATTTGATGATTGCTGCGGCTTTGGCGGTGATTTTTTTACAAGACACATAAGAACCGCAACAATATTGTCTGTGCAAAAAATTAAAAATGTTATAAACTTAGGCTCTGATGTTGTTTTAACAACTTGCCCCACTTGCCTTTGGAGTTTAAAATACGGAATTAAATTTGAGGGCGCAAAAATTAAAGCATTTGATTTGGCTGATTTTTTGCACAATTTTGTTGAAATTATTGATGATTAATATGGTATAATTCTTCTTTGTATGGGTATTTTTGATTTTTTAAAAACTAATAAGCCGTCTAAAAAGTTATCTTCAAAAGTTGTTTTGATGGATGATGTTGAGTTTAAATATGTAAAAAGCAAAATGTCTAAACAGCTTAAAATAACCGTAAAAGATTGTTTTCATGTAAGGGTTTCAATGCCTTCTTCATTGAGCTTTAAGGACGCAGAAGTTTTTGTTTTTAAAAAAATGAACTGGATTAAAGAAACGCTTGAAAAATATGAGTTAAATTTTATTGATGAAAACTTTCAAACAAAATCAAATAATTTTTTAATTACCAAAGCACTTGTTACAAAGCCCGAAATTATTACTAAAAAAGGCATTGTGCACCTTTTATATCCTTTTAATTCCGATTTTTATTCAAAAGAAAATCAGACTTTTGCAAGAAACGCTTTAAAAAAAGCTCTTTATATCGAAGCTAAAAACTACCTTCCGTCAAGGCTTGATATGATGGCTGAAAAATACGGCTTTAAATATAACAAACTGGCTTTAAAAACTCACAAAACCAGATGGGGCAGTTGTTCTTATTCAAATAACATTAACTTAAATATAAATTTAATGCTTTTGGATTCCGAATACATTGACTATGTTCTTTTGCATGAACTTGTTCATACGGTTGAAAAGAACCATAAAGAAAGTTTTTGGGCACTTTTGTACAAAATCATGCCTGAAGCACAAATTTTAAAAAGAAAGCTCAAAAATCAAAGTCCTTTAATTTAGCCTGCTTGCTTAAGTTTTTTCATATTTTTTATAAGGCTTATTTTGTATCCTATATATAAAACTATTGCCGCTGAAATCCAAGCTGCTGGGGTTGCAAGGCAAATGCCGGTGTAGCCTAAAATTTCACCCAGTTTAAATGCTGCAACCGCTCTCATAATTAATTCGGCAATTCCTGAAAATAATGGTGCCATAACGCTTCCCATTCCTTGCAAAATGTTTCTGTAAATGAGCAGCAAACCAAGAAAGAAGAAGAAAATAATTATTATATGCAGATATTGCATTGCAAGCCTTATTACTTCTTCATTTTTAACATCCATAAAGAGCCCTACAACAAATTCTCCGCAGGTTAAAATGAAAATTGCGCAAAATATACTTATAATGAATGCTATCAAAACGCTTGCCCTTGCACCTTCTCTTATTCTGCTCATTTTGCCCGCGCCGAAATTTTGTGCCGTGTATGTTGCAACTGCTGCTGCAAGCGCCAATAAACTTTGCGAAACCAATTGGTCAACCCTCATTGCGGTTGTAAATGCCGCAACTGCGGTTGAACCAAGCCCGTTTAGTACGTATTGAACGGCAATAATTCCGATTGTTAAAACAGACATTTGAAATCCCATTGGAATGCCGACTCTTAGGTGTTCATATAAAAATTCTTTTGAAACATTCCAATCTTCTTTTTTTAATTTTAAAATCGGAAAGCGTTTAAACATAAAAAATATGCAAAGAACAGTTGAAACAGCTTGAGATATAACGGTTGCAAAAGCAGCACCGGATACTCCCATATGAAATTTTAAAATTAACAAAAGATCTAAAAATATATTTAAAACGGAAGCAAAAATTAAAAAATATAATGGAGTTTTGCTGTCCCCTAATGCCCTTATTATGTTTGATGACAGGTTGTAAAACACTGTTGCGATTATACCTGCAAACATTATAAAAAGATAATCATGAGCAAGTGTGATGATATCATCAGGGGTTCTTAAAATTTCAAGCATTTGCTGAACAAAAGGCAGTGAGATTGCGGTCATTATTACTGTTAAAATGAATGACAGAATAAAGCCTGCAGCAACCGATTTTTTGACATTGTTGTAATCTCTTGCACCGAACCTTTGTGCGGTTACAACGGCAAACCCTTGGGTTGATGCAAAAATAAAACTTATGACAAGAAAAATCATAGGCGAAGTTGCACCGACTGCCGCAAGCGCTTTAAGCCCGATTGTTCTTCCTACAATTAAAGCGTCAGCCAAATTGTATACCTGTTGAAAAAGATTGCCGAAAAACATCGGCAGCATAAACAGCAAAATCAGTTTAATCGGTTTGCCTGATGTAAGCTCTTTTGTTGTCATAACTCCTCTGTATGGTTTTGGTTAGAACTGATTTAAGAACCTTATGTCGTTATTGAAAAACAGTCTTATATCATCTACTGCATATTTTAACATGGTTAATCTTTCAATTCCCATACCAAATGCAAAGCCTGTATATACATCAGGGTCAATATCAACAGCTCTTAAAACATTCGGATCAACCATGCCGGAGCCTAAAATTTCCAACCAGCCGGTGCCTGAACATGTCGGGCAGCCTTTGCCTTGGCACATGATACATTGAACGTCAACTTCGGCAGAGGGCTCCGTGAACGGGAAAAAGCTGTTTCTGAACCTTGTAGGGCGGCTTGAGCCGAAATAAAGCCTGATAAATTCGTTCAAAACGCCTTTAAGGTCGCCAAACGTAACGTTTTTATCAACATATAAGCCTTCAATTTGGTGAAAAAGATTATTTTTTCTTGCAGAAACGGATTCCGAACGATAAACTCTGCCCGGGGATATGATTTTGATAGGCGGTTTTGAATTTTGCATTTGCCTTACTTGTGCGTTTGAAGTTTGGCTTCTTAAAATTACGTTTTTAGCAAGTTTTGAATAAAATGTGTCTTGAACATCACGTGCGGGGTGTTCTTTTGGAACATTTAACAAGTCAAAATTGTATTTTTCAACTTCAACTTCCGGTGAATATTCATTTTTAATGAGCGAAAAGCCCAAAAGTTCGAAAATTTCAACAATTTCATTTGTGGTTTTGGTTAAAGGATGTACATGCCCGAACGGTTCAAAAGTTGAAGGCAGAGTTACATCTATTTTTTCCGCTTCAAGTTTTTTATTTAATTCGATTTGGTAAAATTCTTCCGCTTTTTTATTTACCAATTCTTCAATTTCTTTTGAAACCTCGTTTGTAAGTGCGCCAATTTTCGGCCTTAATTCAGGGGCCACGTCTTTTAAACTTTTTTTAAGATTATTTAATTCCGATGCTCTTGATAAATATTTATTTCTGACTTCATCTAAAGATTTTTGATTGTTTGCTTGTTCAATTTCAGTCAATGCTTCTTTTTTTATTTCTAAAATTTTCTGTTCCATTTTTAACTTCCGTTTCTAACTTTTATTATGATAACAAAAAAATGCACAGATGAATAATTTTTTGCTATAATCCCTTTTATTGGGGAGTATTATATGTTAGCCGTATTTTTAATTACACTTTTTTTATATCTCTTTGTTGTCGGAAGCTGCATGGATTATGTTGACTACGACTTTTTTGCAAGGCTTATCGTAGGTAAAACTTTTTTTCAAACAGGTGATATTTTAAAATATGATTTTCTTTCGTACTCAAAAACTCATCCATGGTGGGACCATGAATGGGGTGCGAGTATAATTTTTTATTTTGTTGAAGATCATTTCCATGATGTCGGGCTACAGGTTTTGAAGGCACTTTGTCTTTTTGTTACGTTTGTCTTCTTTGTTTTAATAATCAAATTAAGAAGGAAGGTTTTAACACCTGATAAAGAGTTTCCTATTTTTAACTTTTTATTTTTCTTTTTTGCGCTGCAGCCTATTTCAAATCTTGTTTTTTCATTAAGATGTCATCATTTTACTTTCATGTTTTTTGCAATTTGGCTGTATGTGCTGGAAAAAGCAAGACTGGAAAAAAATTACAGAGTTTTGTGGGTTTTACCCCTTCTTATGATTGTTTGGTCAAATATCCATGGCGGTTGTTTTATGGGGCTTGGAATAACAGGTCTTTATATAATAGGCGAATTTTTGAGAAAGAAGCCCTTTTTGCCTTATATTTACCTTTTTATAGCTTCGTTTTTGGTAATGTTTATAAACCCGTACGGCGTTGAATATGTAACCTTCCTTGTTAAAGCCACTACTATGAACAGGCCCAATATTGTTGAATGGCAGCCGCCCTTCGGGCAATATTTCTTTGCTAAATTCATCAAATTTAAGATAATTCTTTTATTCTTTATGGGGCTTACCGTTTTTCGTTTTTATAAAACATGGATTCAGTCAAAAACTGAAGGAAAATTAAACAAATTAAAAGAAATTTGGAATAATACAGACAAAACAAAAGTTGTTCTTGTTCTTGTTATGTTTCTTTTAACAATGAAATCAATTCGCTTTATTTCATACTTTATCTTTGTTTTGGTACCTTTCTGCTATGATGATTTTTATTCTATTTTTAACAAACGGCTTAAGCCAAAATTTAACAAAGCGAAGGAACTTTTTTTCTTCTACCTTGTTTTGTTTGTGTTCTTGTTGAATATTGCTGTTCGGGATTTAAAATACGGGAATTTTCATTCAATTTTTCCGTTGTCTGAAATTGAATATTTGATTGAAAACAATGTAAAAGGCAATGTTTTTGTTCCCTTTGAATGCGGCAGCTATGCTTCATATAAGCTTTATCCTAATAATTTTATATTGCAAGACGGCAGATACGAAGAAGTTTACAGCCCTTATTTGAATGACGAGCATGTAAGACTTATATCTTTGGGAGGTGTCGGCTGGCTTGAAGCACTAAATTCCGTTCATCACGATATTATTATTCCTTATAAGCACTATAACCTTTACAATAATCTAAAAAATCATCCCGATTATTTTCTTATAATGGAATCCAGAACTTTTGCGCTGTTTATCAGAAAAGACGTTTATGCAAAAATAAAGCAGCCTGCAAGAATTCCGACAGATGACCCTGAATTTTATAAGAAAACTCTTTGGAACACTCAAATAGATTGGCTTAAGAAATGAAAAACTTATTTTTATTATTTCTTTTTGTTTTTGCAATTTGTTCGGTTTGTTTTGCAGATGATAGCCTTAAGGCCGGTATAAAAAGAAATGAATATGCTGATTATCTTGAAATGGTTGATTTGTCTGCGGAACAGAGAGAAAGTGTTTTAAGAATAAGAAATGAGGAGAATTTTGTTCTAAAGCCTTTGACTTTGGATATTGAATCTAAAGAGCGCGCTTTAGAATTGTTAAATTCTCTTCAGTGTAAAACTTTTGATTTTGAATGCAAAAATAAATTAAAGCTCGATATTGAACAAAGACAAGTTGAATATGCGGAGGCATTGAGAAAAATTAATCAAAAGAAAAGCTATTACAAATTGAGATACAGGAACCTTTTAACAAGAGAACAAGATTATAAAATAAGAAAAATGATAGAAGAAAATGAGCATAAAGATAAAGTTTTAATGGAAAGAGCCGAAAGGGCCAAAAAGCAAGAAAGAATAGATAAGTTTAAATTTTGGGAAAAATTCAAAAATGATTAATGTTTTGATGGTTGGAATCGGGGGCGCTTTTGGCGCAATTGCAAGATATTTGGCGGGAAAAATTTCTTATGAGGGCGATTTCCCTTTAATTACATTTTTTGTTAATTTGACAGGCTGTATTTTAATTGGTTTTGTTGCTGCTTTTGCCTTTAAAAAGGGTATTAATTCAAACTTTTTGCTTTTTTTAAAAACCGGTTTTTTGGGCGGTTTTACAACATTTTCAACCTTTTCCCTTGAGGCGGTTTTGTTGTTTCAAAATAAACATTATTTAGAAGGCGGTCTTTATGTTGTTTTAAGTGCGCTTTTTTGTATTTTAGGCGTTATTTTGGGACAATATTTGGCATTTATTATTTGTAAAAATTAAATTCCGTACTCAATTTCATTTTGAAGTTCTTCTAAATATTGAATGCTTTCAATTAATTCGTCCTTATTAAAAATTTCAAAAGTTATTTGCGGATAGATTTGCAATTCTTTTAATGTTAAAAGAACTTTTTTTATGTCCATTGTGCCTTTTTTAAGCGAGCCGTGCGCATCTTCGTCTCCAAAATTGTTGTGAAAGTGCATGTGATGAAGCATAATGCCGTAGTCTTTAATCCATTCTTTTGCGGGAATGGTTGAGTGCAAATTCAGATGGCCTATATCGATTGTTGCTTTTAGATATGGTGAATTAACGGCTGCTATTATATTCCGTATCATTTCATTATTTGGCTCATGGACATTTTCAATTGTTGCCGTTATTTTTCTTTCTTCAAAATAAGGGATTATTTCATTGTAAAATTCAACAGAACTTACAAAGAAATTTTCCCTGTATACCTGTTGTTTTAGTAAGTTATTAAAACAAGTGTGAAAAACAACCGTTTTGGCACCTAATCTGGAGGCAATTTCCAAGCTTTGATAATATCTTTTAGTTGAAACCTCTTTAATGCCTTTATCTTTTGATGTGGGGCAAAGGTTTGAAAAGAACCCGTGCAAAGTTAAAGGGCCTTCTAAATCTTTGATGGCGTCTTCATAACGGTTCAATGTATCATCAAAATATTCGTCCAAATCTTTTAATTTGCCGAATCTGCTTATTTCTAAGCCCATGTTAAGTTCGTTTGCAACTTCAACGGCTTTAAAAATGTCGTGAAATTCAACGGTAGAAGATATAAATTTTTCGATTTTATTTTTCATAACAATTTCATTATAATTAAAATATGTATATCTTTGAATTAATTTATACCATTATAAACAAAATTAAGAACCCTGAAAAGAAAAATGCAGAGGATTTTTCGGATGAATATCCCAATTGTGAACATACTTTTGTTCCGGTTGATTCGACAAAAAAGGTTTTAGCTTGTATTAAATGCGGTGTTATCAAAAAAGCAAAGGATATTCGAAAGTAGCTATTTTGAAATTACAAAAATTGCCTCTTCGCTGAAAAAATTGGCAAGCGGCGTGAAAATCTTTTTTCTTGCCTTATTTTTAGCCAAATAAACCGCTTCTAAAATTTTAATGTCTCTTTTTTTGCAAAATTCAAAGAAATCTTTAATCGTGTTTAAGTGAATGTTTGGTGTGTTGTACCATTCATACGGAAGCGCTTTTGATTTTGGCATTTTGCCTTTAAAAAACAGGTAAAATCTTACTCTCCAGTATGCAAAATTCGGAAATGAGACAATGGCGCATTTTGAAACTCTCAGCATTTCTTCAATTACATAATCAGGCCTGTCTGTTGATTGAACCGTTTGGTTTAAAATTGCATAATCAAAACTTTTGTCAAAGAATTGTTTTAAGCCTTTGTCTATATCGCCCTGAATGACAGATAAGCCTCTTTCAATTGCTTTTATAGCTTCATCTTCATCAATTTCAATGCCGACTCCCGTTACCTTTTTTTCAACTACAAGTTTTTTAAAAAGAAAACCGTCGCCGCAGCCTAAATCAAGAATTTTGGAACCTTCGGGTACAAGTTTTGTTATTTGCGAATAATTTAATGTTTTTCCCACCGTTAGTCCTCTTTTTCAGTCAGAAATGCTTTTATGATTCTTGTTTGTTTGTCAAATTCCAATAGAAACGCATCATGCCCGCATGGGCTTTCAATTTCTATAAATGACACATTTTTGTCCTCTTTGATTAATGCGTTTACTATTTCTTTTGCTTGTGCAGTTGAAAACAGCCAGTCTGTGGTAAATGAAATTACTAAAAATTTTGCGTTTGTGTTTGAAAAAGCTTTTTCTAATGAACCGTATTTTGAAATCGGGTCATAGTAATCAACTGCTTTTGTAATATAAAGATAGCTGTTTGCATCAAATCTGTCTACAAAAATTCTTCCTTGATGGTCAAGGTATGATTCAACTTCAAAATCAACGCCAAAATCGAAAATCGGTTTATCTTTAAAATTTCTGCCGAATTTTTTATGCATTGATTTTTCTGACAAATACGTAATATGCCCAATCATTCTTGCAATTGATAAGCCCGTTTCAGGGTGTTTTTTATCATAATAGTCGCCGTTATTGAAATCGGGATCTGACAAAATTGCGTTTCTGCCGACAGCGTTAAAGGCAATGCCCTGAGCTGATAATCTTGCGGCTGCCGCAATAATAATGACTGATTTTACAAGTTTTGGATACTTAATTGACCATTCAATAGCCTGCATCCCGCCCATTGAGCCGCCGACTGCCGTCAATTTTTTAACGCCCAAATAATTTATTAGTTCGTATTGAACTTTAACCATATCCTCAACAGTTATAACGGGGAATGAATGACCGTATTGCCTGCCTGTTTCAGGATTAATTGAAGAAGGGCCGGTTGTTCCTTTGCAGCCGCCTAAGACATTTGAACAGATTATAAAAAATTTGTTTGTGTCAAAGGCCTTGTTTGGCCCTATCATTGTATCCCACCAACCAGGTTTTTTGTCATCTTCGTTGTTTTTGCCTGCCGCGTGAGCGTCGCCTGTTAATGCATGGCAGATTAAAATTGCATTATCCCCTTTTTCGTTTAACTTGCCGTATGTTTCATAAGCAACAGTTACATTTTGAAGGGTTTTGCCGCTTTCAAGCCCAAGCTTTTTGTCAAGATTAAAATATTCGGTTTTTACAATTCCAACGGTTTCCATATGAATGAATTCTATCACATATAATAAAAAAGACGCAAAATATTTGCGCCTTTTATAAAAAGATTAGTATTAGTATTTTATCGGAGATATTTATTATTCATTGTCGGATTTAAATAATTTACCGCCAAGATATGTTAAAAGTGCTGCGCCGCCTGCAATACATGCTGCTACAATTTTGCCTTTGCCTGTTGATGCTTTTGAGATTGCATCTGTTATTGTTGAACCTGCTTTGAGATTTTTTAATGCGCTTACGCCTACTTTTAATCCTGCTCCTGCTGCTGCACTTAAGCCGACACCCGTCAATAAGCCTGCGCCTTTTTTAACTTGCGACCAGCCTGAAACATCCGTACCTGTTGCTTCTGCTACAAAATCATCTGATGAATTTTGATTAAACAATACGCCTAAAACAGGAATTGAGCTTTCCAAACCGCTAGTGAATGCAGAGCTTGAATTTGCCGTAATGTCATTTACGATTGTTGTGCCTGTTGCTGTCATGTATTTTTCTTGCAGCAATGTTTTAATTTCGTTTTCCGTATAGCCTTCATAATAAGAATTTGAAGCCATATCTTCATATAAATCATTGTATTTTGCCATTGCATCATCTGTTCTTCCTTGTTGAAGCAGATATTCTATTGCTTGGCATTGTTGTGCAAAGCTTGATGATGAAACGGAATTTTTATTTGAATATGAGCTTGAAGTTGCGCTTAATTCATATCCGTTTGCAATGCTTGATTTTGCGTTTTCTACATGAGAATCACTGTAAAGGCCGCCGCCTGTAAAATAAGTTGAACCATAACCTGATAAACCGTTCAAACCGGTGTATTGGCTGTTAATTGTTGCTAGTCCCATACAAACTTCCTTCCGAAATACTTAATAATACTAACCTTACAATTTAATAAAAACTTTTATTTCTTTTAAATTGCTTCTTCATTAAATCTTTCTTAATATTTCTTAATAAAATATGGGTAAGTTTGTAACAAAAAGTGCCCAGCCGTTTACAATGAGCTATTATATATGTGTGTATTATATGAGTTTGTTTTGAGGAAATATTATTAAATTTTATGTTTGAGATTAATAACTTTTTGGTGAAAATATCAAAAATTAAGGCATCAGATGTTCATTTAATGCTTGGAAAACAACCTTCTTTAAGAATATCGGGCGAAATTCAAAGACTTGATACTCCTGCTTTAACGGAAGAGGATTTCGACGGCATTTTGGCTACAATTTTACATAAGGATATTCAGTATAAGTTGAAAGATGCAACCGACCTTGACTTTACTTATGAATTAAAAGGTGTTTCAAGATATAGGGTTAATTACTGCAAAGATTTGGGAATGCCGAAAATTACAATGAGGCTTATACCCTATGATATTCCAACTTTTGAACAATTAATGCTTCCGCCCTCAATTCAAAATTTTACGGAGTGCAATTCGGGTATTCTGTTAATCACGGGTGCAACAGGTTCGGGGAAATCCACAACTATTGCTTCCATGATTGAAAATATTAATAAGACACAAAGAAGGCACATTATTACAATTGAAGACCCTGTCGAATTTTTATATTCCGATAAAAATTGTTTAATAACGCAAAGGGGCTTGGGGATTGACGTTCCTGATTTTCCGTCAGGGATTAAATATGCCCTAAGACAAGACCCTGATATTATAATTATCGGTGAAATCAGAGATAAAGAAACGGTTGAAGCCGCAATTGCCGCAGCTGAAACGGGACACTTTGTTTTATCTACAATTCACACTAATTCCGCAACACAGACAATCAACAGGATTATAGGTCTTTTTGATTCGGAGCAGAAGGACTTTATCAGAAAAAGACTATCTGCTGCTCTTAAAGGTACAATTGCACAAAAACTTTTGCCAAAAATTGGCGGCGGTCTTGTTCCTGCACTTGAACTTATGACAACCACGCCCGCAATTTCGGATTACATTGCTAAAGATAAAATGAGCGATATTGACCAGTTAATTGCACGCTCAAATAACTCTGCTTTATGTACAATGAATTCTTCCATTTATAATTTGTACAAGCTGAATTTAATAGAAAAAGAAACTGCTATTGAATACAGCGATAATCCTACTGAACTGTATCAGATGATGAGGGGCATTTATCACGGTCTGAATGACCCTTCTTCAAATAATTTAATTTAACTATAAGGAGATTGAATTATGGCGCCATTCCCGGAAGCAGAAGATATGACCATTAAAAGGCTGTATGTTGCTCTTAAAAGAGATGATATGCAACTTTTACAAATGGGTGCACACAAACTTCATGAAAAGTATCATACCGGTTATAAATTTGTACTTTTGGATGATTTAAGGCAAATTTTGTCTTATGTTGAGGAGCAACAAATTCCAAATGATATCAAAGAGCTTTTAATTAAGACAATTAACGACATTTTGGATAACAAAGAGCCTGATTCATATCTTTATGATTCCATGCAAGAAAATAACACGGCAGAAACTCCAAATGCCGTTGAAAATACGGAAGAAAATTCTTTTAAAGATGATAGTTTGCAGACGGGTTTAATTTCCGAAGAAGTAAATAAAGCTTCCGATGATACTTATTTGCAGGAAATTTTGCCAAAGCAGCCTGTTGTTCAAGAAATACCGCCAATACAACAAGTTGCGGAATATAAATATGATGATTCAAATGATACCTTTTCTCAAGATTCATCTTCTGATATTGCTCATGAACCCGTTAAGGAAGAGGAGCCGGTAATTTTTACACCTAAAGACGCTGTTATTAATATGGTAAATACAATTAATGATGAGCCGGTTTTAAGTGTTCAAAACGAAGTTCAAAATACGCAGGATGAAACTGTTCCCGCTTTTAAAATTATACCTGAAAAAGAGCTTACATTAAATAATGTCGCTGTTTTTTATGATGATAAGGCGCCATTTATCGATTACGTTAAAAATAAAAGTTTTCGTCTTGAAATGGATTCCATTGCTTTAAATAGGGCCGGAAACCCGATGGCCGATGCTGCAATTGTTAAAAACACAGTTGATATACAAACGGATGAATATTCTGAAATATTAAAAATGCTGAATACAATCAAAGGTGATGTTTATTTTGTAACAACATCAAAAAGCGAAAATTTGCTGAAAACTTTTGTTGAATCCGGCATAAATTTTAAAATTCCGAATGTGAAAACAAAAGAATCGGAAGGCAAAAAAATTGAAGTTATTCCGCTTTTCGGACTTTCAAATATTTTTTACTGCCCTAAATGCGGAAGAAAAGAAGCCGTTGTTACTCCTGAAAATAAGGTTCTTACAACTCAATGTAAAGAATGCTCCGGAGTTATGTATCCCGATTTGTACGAAGCCTTAAATTTTGAAACAAATGCCAATCCGTATTATTTTATATCGGCAATAAGCGCTATGTCTCATGCGGAAACTTGGATTTTAATTAATCCTCCGCTTGAAAATTCACGCGCTTTGACTTCAATGTTCTTAAAAACGGCTTTTGAAGCTTCAAAACCGAAAAAAGTTTATATTTTGTCTAAAGAAACGACCAAAAAAGAATATTACAAACAAATGTTTAAAGAGATTGATTCTTCAATAGAAGTTAAAACCGATTTTATAACGGAAGATTCATTATGTGAAGAATTCATAAATTCCGAAATGTCCACAATTAAGGTTACTGCTTGAGAAATGCAAAATTATTCAACTGATGCAATAAACATTAAAACATATCCGATAAGCGAATTTGACAATATAGTTGTTATGTTTTCAAAAGATATGGGCTTAATAAGAGGGATTGCAAAGGGGGTTAAACGCCCGAAAAGTAAATTGGGCGCTACCTCTCAAGCTCTTGTTGCAAACAGTTTGATTTTGTCTCAAAGAAGAAATCTTGATATTATAAAAGAAGTAAGCGCCATAAACCCTTTTAATAAATTAAGATATGACCTTGATAAGCTGACAATGGCCATATATACGGCAGAAACAATTAATACGTTTTGTGTATCAGAAAATATGGATAACAGCCAAAATGAGGCAATATATAATTTGCTTTATAATACGCTTGATAATATTCAAAATGCTGAAAATAAAGCTCAAATTTTGCTGGCTGAAATTAAATTTCAGCTTGCCTTTATGAACTTGTCGGGTTTTGGAATTGAATTAAAACGCTGTTTAAAATGTTCAAAAAAACCGACAGGAACGGTTTTATTTTCTGTTGAAACGGGCGGAATTTCCTGTTTGGATTGTGCAATTGATTCCGTTCATTATGTTAAATTGCATGAAAAAATAAGAGAATTTTTAATTGCTCTGAATGATACCCCCGTTAATGAAAAAACTGAATTTGATGATATAGTAAATGAAAAAGTTACAAACAGTTGCTTTAATCTTTTAAAGAAGTATATTGAAATAACAAGTAATAAAAAAAGCAAAGCTTTTAAAGTTATGGAAGAAACGCATGTCGGCTAAAAGGAGTTTATTATGATGAATAGAAAAAATATAACCGCATTATTTCTTTTGACATTGTTTGTTTCTCTTCCAAGCTATGCTAAAATGTCTCCTGAAGCAAATAAATTGTATCAGGAAGCAATAAAATTTGAAAATTATAACCGTTTTGATGATGCAATTGACCTTATTCAAAAAGCTTTGAACAATTCTAAGGATGAATTAACTTTAATTGTAAAGTTAGCTGGCCTGTATGCCAGAAACGGTGAAATTGAAAATGCAGTTAATTATTACAATAAAGCAATTGAATTAAGCCCGAATGACGCTTTTTTATATATAAGCTTGGGTAATATTTATCAGCAAAAGGGTGATTATAAAAAAGCGTTTGAACAATATGAAAAAGCTCAGGTAATTATGCCGGATTATAAATATAATTATTTGAATTTGGCTAATTCAAAATTTTACAGCGAAGAATATAATGATGCCATTGGTTTTTATCAAAAATTTATGTCGGCATACCCTTATAATAAAGAAGCACAAAACCTTTTGGCAAACAGTTATCTGAATTTAAAAGATTATAAAAATGCAATTTTAGAGTTTGAAAACGTTAAAAAACAAAACCCCGACACTTTTAAATCATACGCTGAATTAGGGCTTGCATATTTAAGAGATAACCAATATTTAAAAGCTAAAGAAAATTTTGAAAATGCTGTTAATATTAATCCCCAAGATTATATTTCATACGGCAATTTAGCTGTTGTGCAATCATATCTGAAACAAAATGAAGAAGCTTATCAAAATTATCAAAAAGCATTTCAATTAAACCCTGAATTAAACAATTTAAAATTTGATTACGGTAAATTGCTGGAGCAAATGGGCAAAACCAATGAAGCTGTTGCTGCGTATCAGGATTACATAAAAGCTTATCCGAATGATAAAAATGCTTATATGAACCTTGGCATTTTGTATCAAAAGAACAATAACCCAAATTATGCAATAAGCGTTCTTCAAAAAGGGGTTAAAGTTTCATCTGATTTTGACATTAAAAACGAACTTGCAAAAAGTTATTTTCAAAACGGTGAGTTTCAAAATGCTTTAAATATTTATGAAGAAGAACTTTCTTCTAATTCCAAAAACTTAAGGGCTGCATATAATAAAGGCCTTTGTTTGGAAGCTATGAAGCAATTTAAAGATGCAGATAATATTTACAGAAAACTTTCTTATTTTGAGCCGAGTGATTTGGCTGAGTTTGGCATTAAAAAAACCGATATTTCAAACAGTATTTATTCTAATTCTGTTGAGTGGGCTAATTCTCTTGTGAAAGAAAAAGATTACAGAAAAGCAAAAGAAATTTATACGGCAGCAGTTGCTGAAAACCCCGAAAATTCAAAGGCATATTTAGGGTTAGCAAAAACCTATGAGGGTTTGGGGGCCAAAACAAAAGTTGTTGAATCGTATGAAAAGGCAATTCAAGTTGCACCAACCGATAAAGAAGTTTATAAAGAATACGGCAAATCTTTAAGCAGTTTAAATGAAGAAACGAGTGCTCAAAATGCTTATAAAAAGGCATACGAATTGGACAATAATGACGATGATTCGCTTGAGCTTTTAGCGGACAGCTACACAAAAACAGGCAATTTTGAAGGTGCGCTTGAATTATATCAAAAAAGCCTTGAAAAAAACCCAAATGACGACAATTTATATGTAAAAATCGGCTCTATGTATAAATATTTAAAAGATGATGCTAAAGCTGTTGAAAACTACAATAAGGCTTTGTCTTTAAACCCGAACAATGAAAATGCATATTTTAATTTGGGGCTTTGCGATTTTGACAAAAATGATTTTGATGCCGCTATTAAAAATTTCGAAAAAGCTTCAGGCGTTAACCCTAACTACGACTATGCTTATTGGGGTTTAGGCAAGTGCTATGAAAAGAAACAAAACAAAGATACGGCAATTTATTACTATGAAAAATTTGTTGAAGTTACCAAAAATGCCGAACTTAAAAAACAGGCTGAACTAAAGGTTAAATCTCTTTATGAAGGACTTGTAAATTGAGAAAGCTTATTGTTTTTGTTTTTCTTTTTGTTGCCGTATTCTTTGCCACGGGCTGCGACAAGGAAAAACCTGTTATTGCTTTTTCAAAAACTCCCTTTACAAAAGAAACATTGTATAATACAACAAACGAATTTAAGGTCGGAGATAGAATTTATTTTGCGGTTTATAACCCAAAACAGTTTAAAACACGACTTTTAAAATTGCAGGTATTTAAAAAAGAAGATGAAAAATCTGAATTTTGGGGTTATGAATATTTGTATAACAGAACGCTTGAATTGAAAAATAAAACTACATTTTCAGATTACGTTGTTATAAATAACAGAGGCTTTTATATATTTCAAATATTTGATTTTACGGATTTTAAACAGCCGGTTGTGATTGGAATGGTGAGAGTTGAACCGAATTAAAAATTTTTTTGAAGATATTTTTTTAACATTCAAAAATCGTTTGACTTCATCTAAATATGTTGTTAAAGGTAAGTGCAAAATGTGCGGCGAATGCTGCAAAAACATTCTTTTTTCTAATGAATGCGGATATGTTAAAGATGATGAAACATTTAAAGAAATGCAAAAGAAGCATTTAATTTACAGGTTTTTTTCCAAAAACGGAATTGTTCAAAATGAAGGTGAAGAATTGGAAGGGGCAATTTTATTCAAATGCAGGTTTTTAAAAAATAATCGCTGTTCAATATATTTTATTCGCCCGATATTTTGCCGTGATTACCCTTCAATTAACAAGAAATTTATTCAAATGGGGGGGACAACTTTAGATAACTGCGGGTTTAGGTTTGAGCCGGATAAAAAATTTATTGAATATTTAAAATAAAAAACGGGGGTTTAAGTTCCCCCGTTTTATTTAGTTTTGTTTTTTCTTATCCCCTGCAATTTCTGAATCTAACCTTAAAAATACGGGGTGAATTTCTTCTTTTGTAATTAATTTTCCTTCTTTAATCATTAAGTCTTTGATATCGGAATATTTCATATTGACATCAATTTTTAGTTGTTCTGCCATATCGGATGCAATATTTGGACAATATGGTTCAATTAAGATTGCAACTTTTGTCATTAAGTTTAAAATTGAATATAAAGTTTTGCCGCATTCTGCCATTTCATTATTTTTAGCTAATGTCCAAGGTGCTTTATCGTTTACAAATTTATTGGCATTATCCACAAGTTCTATAATTTTATTTGCGGCTAAAGCGGGCTCCATTGCATCAAAATATGCTAAGACGGAATTAATTGTTTCATTTGTTTCATTTACAAGTTCATTATTTATAAATTCCTCTTTAATTTCGCCGTCAAAATACTTAACAAGCATATTCAAGGTTCTATTTAGTAAATTGCCCATATTGTTTGCAAGGTCTGCATTTACTTTTTCTTTAAAATCATCGTCCGAATAGTTTCCGTCTTTGCCGTTAACAGCTGCTGTTGCCATAAAATATCTTAGAGCATCCGGTTTATCTAAATTAAAAGCCTCCATAACCGTTTTTGGCGAGATAACATTTCCTGTTGATTTTGACATTTTGCTTTTATCAATCATAATCCAGCCATGGGCATATATGCTTTTTGGAAGCTCTAAACCCAATGCCATTAAAATTGCAATCCAATATATGGAATGGAATTTCAAAATGTCTTTTCCTATTATGTGGTAGTTGACGGGCCAAAATTCTTTGTAGTTTTCTTCGCTCTCATCGTTAACTTTGTATCCTAAACCTGTAATATAGTTTGAAAGTGCATCAATCCAAACATATATAACTTGTGTCGGGTCAGATTTTACTTCAATTCCCCATTCAACGTTTGTTTTTGCCCTTGAGACGGAAATATCTTCAATGTTTTCCAATTGGTTTAAAACTTCTTGGGCTCTATAATTCGGTTGAATAAAATTTGGGTTATTTTTAATGTGGTTTATAATTTTATCTTTATATTTCGTAAGTTTAAAGAAGTAGTTTTCTTCGCTCACTGTTTCAGGTTTTTTTCCATGGATTGGGCAATTACCGTTTTCATCCAAGTCCTTTTCAGCTAAAAAGCACTCGCAGCCCGAGCAATAAAGGCCCGTATATTTATGTTTATAAATGTCGCCTTTTTCTAAAAGTTTTTCAAAAATATCCTGAACGGTTTTTTCGTGGTAATCGTCCGTTGTTCTTATAAATTTTGAATATTCAATATCTAAAAGATTCCATGCTTTTATAAATGAATTTGCATTCTTGTCGCATAGTTCTTTTGGCGTAATATTTAATGTTTTTGCCGTTTTTTGAATTTTTATGCCGTGCTCATCCGTTCCTGTTAAAAAGAAAGATTTATCACTCCTTTTTTTAAAGTGTCTGAATATGACATCAGTAAATATTTTTTCATAAGCGTGGCCAATGTGGGGCTCACCGTTTACGTAGTCTATTGCTGTTGTGATTGAAAATTTTTCCATGATAATATAACTCCAAATAAAAAAATTATAGCATAAAGCAAAAAAATATATTTAACGGGTTTTTATGTGCAGCACATTTTAGAGGATTTTTTATGAGAGTAGAAAAAGTTTCTTTATACAATAACGTTAATTTTACAAAAGCGCAAGAAAAAAGCCCATGTTTGGTTTCTGCTTTTGACAGCGTTTCGTTCACGGGAAAAAGTCAGGAAAGCAGCCAAAAATCATTTTTAGAAAAAGTAAAAGGTATGTTTTTCAGCAGCCATGAACCCACTTTAGAAGAACAAAAAAGCGAAGAGATAGATGCTAAGATATACTCTATTCAAGCAAGTAAAAAAAATGCCAATAAGGCTGCAAAAACTTATACAAAATTATTAAAAGGATATTTGGCACTCGGGCGCGATAACAATTGGCGCTCTGTCAGTTTGGGAAAAACAGAAAGACTTCTTTTTAGCGACAGAAATCCTGATTCATCGGGACAGCAAACAATTACAAGGGTTGATATGGCAGACGGGATGAATGTAAAAGAAACTTATGATGTTCACAGCCTTTTTGGTTTTTCATTTACCGTCAACTTTAAATTGGATGATAAGACAGATTGCTCTATAAATGCAATTTCAGAAAGAGCTCTGTCATTGTCAGAGGTTGATAAAGATACCGGCGTTAAAAGAACTTTAGTTCCGAAATTGGACGACTTTTATTTTATTTCCGGTATTCCTGATGAAAACGGAGAAATTTTGAATCCGGACTCTGAAATAAACTATGTTTTTGATAACTGTGATGAATCATACTATAAAGAAAAGAATCCAAAAGGCGGCATAGATACATATAAATTCAACCCTGTTTCCGATTTATGGGAACTGCAAAAGGAAGAATAGTTATTTTCCGATACAGAATTTATCAAAAATGCTGTTTAAAATTTCATCGTTTATAACTTCGCCCGTGATTTCGCCAAGTGAAATCAGGGCGGATTTTATATCTATCAAAATTAAATCTTGAAGCTCTTTGTTTTTTGTGCCCATAAGTGCATTGTTTACTGCAATAAGTGCATTTTGAAGACTTTCCTGCTGCCTTTGGTTTGTTGTAAATTCAATGTTATCAACATCAATATCAACAACATTTTTATAAATTAATTCTTTTAATTCTTCAATGTTTTTGCCTGTTTTAGAGCTTATTGGCAATGCTCCTTCAAAAATTTTATCGTTAATATCTTGTTTTGTTGAAATTAAAATTGTTTTTTTATTTTTGGCTAAATCAAAAATTTCACTGTCTTCTTTTGTTATGCCAACGGTTCCGTCGAATAACAATAAAACAATGTCTGAATCTTCTATTGTTTCTTTTGCTTTTGTTATACCTATTTTTTCAACCGTATCTATTTTGTTGTCTTCCCTGATTCCTGCGGTGTCTGTTAAAGTGGCATTAATTCCTTTTATATCAAAGCTTTCTGTTATTATATCTCTTGTTGTGCCTGCAATATCTGTTACAATTGCTCTTTTTAAATTTAAAAGCGCATTAAAAAGGGATGACTTACCCACATTCGGGCGGCCAACAACCGCAATTTTAATACCTTCTCTTAAAATGTTGTGTGATTTTGCATTTTTTAAAATGTTTTCAATTTTTTCTTTTATTTTGTTTAGTTTGTCTTCAATTAATTCGTAAGGAACCTCTTGTACATCTTCCGGAAAATCAATTGAAGCTGTTACTTTTGCCGTTAGCTCTAAAATTTCATCTCTCATTTTTGTTATAGCTTCTTTTAAGCTTCCTGAAAGATTTGATGCATTTAATGATGCGGATTTTACGCTTTTTGATTCAATTAATTCCAAAACTGCTTCCGCTTCGGATAAATCCATTTTATGGTTTAAAAAAGCCCTTTTTGTAAATTCGCCTTTTGTGGCTAATCTTGCGCCGTTTGTTAATAAAAGGTTTAAAATTTCTTTAATAACAACGGGTGAACCGTGGGTTTGAATTTCAACAACATCTTCCCCTGTAAAGCTTCTTGGGGAAACAAAATATAAAACAATAACTTCATCTATTTTTTTATTTTCGTTGATAATCCAGCCATGGTTAATTTTATTCGGGATAATTTCTTTGTTAAAAAATTTTTTAACTACATCTTTTGAAGTTTCCCCCGAAACCCTTATAATTCCTACTCCCCCTTTTGCTAAGGGAGTTGCGATGGCACAAATTGTATCAAAAAAGTTACTCATAATTGTAAATATTATCATGTTTATAATAAAATCAACAGTAACGATTAAAAATTATTTTAAAATGGGGAAATAGAGAAAAATATGGATTTTACAGCATTAACAATACAATTTTTAAAACTTTTGGCGGATTTAGTGGGCAACTGGGGTGTTGCAATTATAATTTTGACCTTGATTATAAGGTTTGCTTTGTGGCCGGCTAACGTTTCACAACAAAAATCCATGAAAACAATGCAATTGGTGCAGCCAAAAATAAAAATGATTCAGGAAAGATACAAATCTAACCCTGAGATGATGCAGCAAAAAATGATGGAGTTTTGGAAAGAAAACAAGGTAAATCCGATGGCAGGGTGTTTACCGATGTTGATTCAGCTTCCGATATTCATTCTTTTATATTCTGCCCTAATGAGCCCATATTTTATTGAACAAGCAGGAAACGCCGATTTTCTTTTTGTAAAAAGGTTGGATGCAACAATCAGAAGTAATGCAGGCTTATCAAATGACGGTAAATTCCAAGTTGAAAGGTATGTAAGGCTTCAATCGGGTAAAGTTGCAAAAGTTTTCTTAAAAGACGGAAAAATTTTAGATGATGTTAAAATTCAAAGCCCTCAAAAAGCAGTTACCGTTCAAGGCGAAATTACCCCGGGGGAACCGATTGATCTTAAACTTCAAATTGACAGCTTAAATTTAAACTTTGCTACATTAAACAATATTCAAAAAGTTGAAGTTAAAGTTTCAAATGCTCAAACAAGAGAAACGGAAAATGTAACTTTTAATAGAACAGGCGACATTTTAACCGCACAAGTGCCCACCATTAAAGCTGTCGAAACAGTTCATTATGATGTAATTTTCTTGCTTGTACTTTTTGTTTTAACAATGGTTTTAATGCAAAAAGTTATGATGGCGCAAACAAATACACAAAACCAAGACCCTCAACAAGCGGCTATTCAAAAATCAATGACAACTGTTATGCCTGTTATGATAACGGTTACATTTCTTTTTGTTCCGATTCCTGCAGGGGTTCTTTTATACCTTGTAACATCAAACATTTTCCAAATTATCCAAACCGTTATAATAAATAAACAACTGGAAAAAGAGGATGAAAATAAAAAGGCAAATTCAGCAAAAGACGCTGTAATTGACGCTAAAGTCATAGAAAGTAAATAGGTTAAAATTATGGTAAAAGTTTACGAAGGCAAATTAACTGCAAAAGAAACAGACAAATTTTGTATAGTAATTTCAAGATTCAACGATTTTATAGGTTCAAAACTTCTTCAAGGCGCTATGGATGCTTTTATTCGTCATGGCGTTAAAGAAGAAAATATTGATATAGTTTGGGTGCCGGGGGCTTTTGAAATTCCTTTAATGTGCAAAAAAATGGCAAAAAAAGGTTATAATGCAATTGTTGCCTTAGGTGCCATTATAAAAGGTTCAACACCTCATTTTGATTTTGTTGCAAATGAACTTTCAAAAGGCATAGCTTCTGTTTCATTATCAGAAGAAATTCCTGTTATATTCGGTGTTCTTACAACAGATAACATTGAACAAGCAATTGAACGTGCAGGCACAAAAGCAGGCAATAAAGGCTTTGATGCTGCTAAATCAGCAATTGAGGTTGTCAACCTTATAAGTGAAATATAATTTATTTAATTCATATTATCTGCTATAATTGTCATATATATTTTGGGGAAGTTTTATGACTCTTGAATTATATCAATATTGGGCGATTGCAGGCTTTGTTTTTCTTTTTACTCTTTTATTTTGGAAAAGAACATTGCCTGTTGTTCTTGCCGGTGCTTTGTTGATGACATCTGCTGTTGCATTTAAACTCCCTGATAATATTCTTATTCAAACGGTTGCTTTTTTCTTTTTTATACCTTTTATATTTTTTGCAATGAAACCCTATTTTAAAAATAAGGAGGCAGATAATGAACTCAAATAAAAGACTTTTAATTGCGGATGATGACGATCAAATAAGAGATTTATTGGTGTTTGATATTCAATCATCAGGCTACATTGTGGATTCTGCTTCAGATGGTGAGATGGCGCTTAAAAAAGCTTTGGAAAACAATTATGACCTTATTCTGCTTGATGTTATGATGCCAAAAATGAACGGTTATGAAGTTTGTAAAAATATTAGATTGGTAAAACCCGACATCCCGATTTTAATGTTGACAGCAAAAGGCTCTATTAAAGATAAAACCGAAGGTTTTGATGTCGGGGCTGATGATTATCTTGTAAAGCCTTTTGAAATTCAGGAAGTTTTGCTTAGAATAAGAGCTTTGCTAAGAAGAAATGATACAAAAGTTGAACAAACAACTGAAAAAGAAATTTTAAGAGCAGGCGATATTGAAATTTTAGCCGATTCTCTTGAAGCAATTATTGCGGGCAAAAAAGTTAAATTGACACCGACTGAATTTGAAATTTTATATTGTCTAATGCAGCATTTAAATAAGCCTGTTTCTTTAGCTGTTTTATTGGATGAAGTTTGGGGCTATGGGTCTGATGAAGATGTTAGAATGGTAAGGGTTCATGTTGGCGGGTTAAGGCAAAAAATTGAAGATGATTCAAGAAACCCTAAATATTTGCATACCGTAACAAATGTCGGTTACAAATTAACACCTTTTGGAGGATTAGAGGAAAATTGAAGCGCCTTAGAATTGTTCAGCAAATTTTAATAGTTCTCTTGTTTGCGGTTATAATTCCTTTTGTTACCGTTGGGCTTATTATTTCAAATGTTTCTCAACAATCCGTGCGTCGCGAATTAAATTATGGCGTAACCCAAATTTCAAGTTATATAGCTGATACAATTTCAAGCCATATTGCTGCTTCTGATAATGAATTTGGATATATTGCAGCTGCAATTAATGAAATTCCGTCAAGAAATTTGATTAACAAATATCTGACTGAAATTGAAAAAAAATCTGACAAATATAGTTCGCTTGAAGTTACATATCATCCCAAAAATTATACTGATGACTACACCTTCAACACTGACACAAAAAGCATTAATCTGACAGCAAAAATTGATTCAAAAAGATATTTAACCGGTGAACTTTCTTTTCAAGGGTTGGAAAAATTAATTGGCGAAAGAGCCAACAATATGCTTCAAACAATTTTTGTTTTTGATGATGAAATGGCACTTGTGGCTGCAAACAGCAAGGATAAAGTTGCTCTTGAAGAGGTTATGCGTGCGCTGCCCAAAAACCGAAAAAAAAATGAGGGGGTTTTATTTTCAAAAATTAAGAATCAGCCTCTTGCATATTTTCAAATGAAAGATCCGAATTGGGTTGTTGTTGTTATGACTAACCCTTCCGTTACAAAAAATACAATTGATAGGGCCAGAGAAAAAATTGTTTTAAGCCTTTTGATTGCGGCTGTTTGTATATTTTTTGCGGTAGGGCTTTATACATATTACCTTTATATAAATATAAGACAATTATTTAAAGGAATTATTGCCATTTCAAAAGGAAGCTATGACAGAAAAATTCGTCTTTTAAAAAGCATTTTTACGCCCCATGAAATTGTTTTTTTGGAAAAAGAATTCAACTATATGACACAAAAGGTTTCTCAAACGTATTTAGAAATTTCAGAAAAAAACCTTGAATTAAAAAGATTAAATGAGTACCGTGATTCTTTAGTAAGTGCTATTTCCCATGAATTTAGAACGCCTCTAACAAGTATAATAGGCTATTCTAGCCGCCTTATGAGGCAAGACATTGTTATTGACGATGATATGAAAATGAAGTCTTTGCATATCATAAAACAACAGGCACAAAGGCTATCAAGAATGGTGGACGACCTTTTAACAATTCCCGATATTGAAAGTTTTCATCTTTCAATTAATCCTCAATTAATTGATTTGCAAAAAGTTGTTGAGCTTTGTGTTGAATATTCAAATACTAAAAATGTTAAATTTGAAATTGAGCAGGATAAAAATTTAAATCAGGTTTATGCCGATTATGACAGGTTAATTCAAATTATAATTAACCTTTGCGATAATGCGGTTAAATATAACCTAGATGATGAACCGATTAAAATTTCAATTCAAAATACGGATACAGGCATAAGATTAAAAATTACAAATAAATCAGAAATAATTCCGCCCGAAATGCTTGAAAAATTGTATGATAAATTTATTCGTCTTGATTCCGATTTAACAAGAACAACAAGGGGAACGGGTTTAGGGCTTTATATTGTTAAGGGTCTATGTGATGCAATGAATATAAAAGTAGATATTGAAAATGTTAATGAAAGCTTTTCTGTTATTTTGAATTTTATGAATAAGGAATATGATGAAGCAGTTTAATTTTATGGAAGAAGCTTTTGTTGAAGCTAAAAAATCCGGTGCTGATATTCCTGTCGGCTGTGTTATTGAGTTAAACGGCGAGATTATCGCAAGAGCGCACAATGAAAAAGAATTAAAAAATGACCCGACTGCGCACGCTGAAATTCTTGCAATCAAAAAAGCTTCCAAAAAGCTCAATTCTTGGCGGCTTTTAGGGTGCAATTTGTATGTAACGCTTGAACCATGCCCGATGTGCGCTTGGGCAATTTTAAATTCAAGAATAGATAATCTTTATTTTTCATCATACGACATCAAATATGGCGCAATGGGTTCTAAAATAAATTTAGCTGATATTTCAAACCATAAAATTAAAATTTATGGCGGAATTATGGAAGATATTGGCAATAAAATTTTGGATGATTATTTTAAAAAATTAAGATAAAAAACAGGCGGCTTTTACACCACCTGTTTTTTATATTGAAAGCCGGTTTCTTATTTAACCAATTCGCCGACTGCTTTAAATACAGCCATTCTTTTTGCTGCATCGGCTTCTGCTTGTTTGTAGAGTTCTTCTGCAGCTTCAGGATTGGTTTTTGTAAGTGATTTATAACGTCCTTCAGATTTAATGAAGTCCATATAGCTTTCTTTGGGGTCTTTAGCATCCCAAGTAAACGGTGCATCAGCATTTGCAGGATTGTATCTGTATAATGGGTAATAACCTGCATCAACCGCACGTTTTTGTTCTGTTTGTGTTTTTGACATATCGATACCATGAGCGATACAAGGAGCATAAGCAAAGATGATTGAAGGCCCATTATAGCTTTCTGCTTCTTGGAATGCTTTTAAGGTTTGCATTCTGTCAGCGCCCAATGCAACGGATGCAACATAAACATAGCCGTAGCTCATGCTCATTAAGCCCATATTTTTCTTATATGTCTTTTTGCCGCCTGTTGCAAATTTGGCAACTGCACCCGTCGGTGTTGATTTTGAAGCTTGACCGCCTGTATTTGAGTAAACTTCAGTATCAAGAACCAATATATTAACGTTTTTATTTTGTGCCAAAACGTGGTCGATACCGCCGTAGCCGATATCGTTTGCCCAGCCGTCACCGCCTATTATCCAAACTGATTTATCGGTGAAGTAATCTTGAAGTTCTCTGACTTTTGCTAAATCAGGACATCCGCAGTCTGCGTATTTTGCAATGACTTTTTTAGCATTGTCTTGAGCTTTAATTGCTTCATCTGTTTTTGAATTGTCAAAGTGGCTCATAGCAGCTTCAAGTGCTTCTTTTAAGTCAGCAGGTGTTTTTTCGTTGCTCAAAACTTTTTCAACATAAGTTTTTAATGTATCTCTGTTTTGATCAACCGCTAATCTCATACCAAAACCAAATTCGGCGTTGTCTTCAAACAATGAGTTTGCCCAAGCGGGGCCTCTGCCTTCTTTTGTTTTTGTGTATGGAATTGTCGGGAATGTACCGGAATAAATTGATGAACAACCTGTTGCGTTAGCGACAATTGCATTTTCACCGAATAATTGTGAAACAAGTTTAACGTATGGTGTTTCACCGCAGCCGGCACAAGCGCCTGAGAATTCAAACAACGGTTTTCTTAACATTGCGCCTTTAATTGTTTTGGTTGTGTTTTTACCCATAACATTATCAGGCAATGAATCGAAGAATTTTTCGTTTACAACTTCCATTGCAGCTTCTTCTTTTTCAATTGTTGACCAAGTTAAAGCTTTTTTGTCAGGGTTTTTGTTTGCAGGACATTGATCTACGCAAACGCCGCAACCTGTACAATCTTTGCAATAAACTTGAACTTTGAATTGTTCGCCGTCTCCCGGTCTTGCGTTAATTGTTTTGAATGATTCGGGAGCGTCTTTTAAGCTTTCAGGTGTTGCAAGTTTTGTTCTGATTGCCGCATGCGGACAAGCTGAAGCACAAATGCCGCATTGAATACAATTTTCAGGATTCCATTTTGGAACTCTCGGTGCAATACCTCTTTTTTCTAAACAAGCTGTGCCTGTCGGGATAACACCGTCCACGCTCATAGCAGAAACAGGAATGTCATCACCTTTTTGTCTCATAGATGGTTCAATGATTTTCTTAGCAAATTCATCAGCGTTATCGGGGATTAATTTAACATCATCCGCTGCGCTAACACCATCTAAGCTTGCAGGAACGATAACTTCTTCCGTTGCGTTAACTGCGGCATCAATTAAGGCTAAGTTCATATTGACAACATCATCACCTTTTTTCTTAAAGGTTTTCTTTGTCATTTCTCTCATACCTTCAAGTGCTTGTTCAAAAGGAATGATACCTGAAACCTTGAAGTATGCAACCATCATAACAGTGTTTGCACCTTTACCTCTTAACCCCGGTTGTTGTTCGATTAATTTTTCAGCATCAACATTATAGAATTTAATTTTCTTATCTATAATTGTTTTTTGCATATCACGTGTTAAGTGAGCGAATGCTTCTTCTTTTGAGTAGGGGCTATTTAATAAGAATGTGCCGCCTTCTTTAATACCTTTTAATAAGTCATATCTTCCGATGTATGCATGAGCTGAGCAAGATACAAAATCGGGAGCTGTAATAAGGTATGTTGATTTAATTTGTTTGTCGCCAAATCTTAAATGTGAAACGGTAACACCAAATGATTTTTTAGAGTCATAAGCAAAGTATGCTTGAGCATCTTTGTTTGTATATTGACCGATAATTTTGATTGAGTTTTTGTTAGCACCAACCGTACCGTCTGAACCTAAGCCCCAGAACATGCAATTTGTTGTGCCTTTTGGTTCTGTTACAATATGTTCTTCAATTTTTAAGGATTTATTTGTAACGTCATCTTCAATACCAACCGTAAAGCCGTGGAAACCATTATTTTCAAGGTGTTTATAAATTGCAAGAACCATTGAAGGTGTAAATTCTTTTGAACTTAAACCGTATCTGCCGCCAATCACTTTGATATCTTTATTATCAAGTGCAGCAACGACATCTAAGTATAAAGGTTCACCGATTGAACCGGGTTCTTTTGTTCTGTCTAAAACGGCGATACGTTTTGTTGATTTCGGTAATGCTGCATTGAAGCGTTTAACATCAAAAGGCCTATACAATCTGACTTTAACTAAACCGTATTTTGTGCCTCTTGTTTCATTTAAGTATTCAATTGTTTCTTCAATTGTTTCGCAGCCTGAACCAATTGCAACTATTATATCTGTTGCATCGGGAGCACCAACGTAATCAAACGGATGATATTGTCTGCCTGTAACTTTAGCAACTTTGTCCATATATTCTTGAACAATATCGGGAACCATTTCATAATATTTGTTAACTGTTTCTCTTCCTTGGAAGTAAACGTCTGTGTTTTGAGCGCCGACTTTACAAATGGGGGCTTCAGGTCTCATTGCTCTTTGTCTGAATTCTTCAATGTATTTAGGTTCAACTAAGCTTGCAATGTCTTCATAAGAAATTTCTTCAATTTTATGAACTTCATGAGATGTTCTAAACCCGTCAAAGAATTGAAGGAAAGGAACTTTTGCTTTGTAAGTTGAAAGATGTGCAACAAGTGCCATATCCATTTCTTCTTGAACCGAATTAGCCGCTAACATTGCATAGCCTGTGTTACGGCAGCCCATAACGTCTGTATGGTCGCCAAAAATTGCTAATGATTGAGCAGCCAATGCACGAGCTGAAACGTGGATAACGTGCGGAAGCATTTCACCTGCTGCTTTGTGCATAACAGGAATCATTAACAATAAGCCTTGTGATGCTGTATATGTAGAAGTTAGGGCACCTGCTGCAAGAGAACCGTGAACAGCACCTGCTGCACCTGCTTCTGATTGCATTTCGGCAACTTTTACCTCTTTGCCCCAAATGTTTTTCTTTCCTTGTGATGCCCACTCATCAACCCATTCGCCCATCGTTGAAGATGGTGTAATAGGATAAATGGCGGACACTTCACTTAAGGCATATGCCACATGCGCTGCGGCATAGTTACCGTCAACAGTGATAGTTTTTTGCATATTTAAAGACCTCCATTCAAATTACACTATTCTATACTATCAATAATACAATAATGTAATTAAAAAACAGTCTGATTACAAGTCTATAATTAAATTTCTTGCATATTTTTTAACGGTTTTATAAAATATTTATAGCAATTTTATATTTTCACTTGTTTTATATATGTGTCGACAAAATGGAGGTTTTTTTATGTCTATCGCTGCTTCACTTGCTGCACAATCTGCAATAATGAGAGCAAACCAAGCTGAAATGGCTTCAATCAGAGCAAGCCAAGCGCAACAAAGTTTAATCGGTTCAGGCGGCGATTTTAACTCCATTGCAAGAAAAGAAGCTCAAATTGAAGCTGAAAAGTTAAGGGCGGAAACACAAGCTAAAGTTTCAAGAGCTCAAGCTAAAGCCTTAAAAGACAAAAGCAAAAGAAATAAACTTGATGTAATGGCTTAAAATTACATTTCTAATCTTGATTCCAGCGCCCTTATAAGGGTTAATTCGTCTGTGTATTCTAATTCAGAACCCAAAGGAATGCCGTATGCTATTCTTGAAACTTTAATTCCAAACGGTTTTAAAAGTTTTGATAAATATAGGGCTGTTGCTTCGCCTTCAACGGAAGGGTTAAGAGCTAAAATAATTTCTTTAATGTTTTCTTTATGAACTCTGTTTAAAAGTTCTTTAACTTTAATGTCTTCAGGCCCTATGCCATCTATTGGGGAAATAAGCCCTTGCAAAACATGGTATAAACCGTTATATTCATTTGTTTTTTCAATTGCAATTAAATCTTTTGCTTCACTTACCACACAAATTGTCTCTTTATTTCTTGAAATTGACGAACAAATTTCACATGGGTCTGATGATGAAATATTGAAACAATTTGAGCAATATTTAATCGTGGTTTTTGCTTCAATCATAGCACCTGCAAAATTTTCAACTTCTGATTTTTCCATTTTTAAAATGTGCAAAGCAAGCCTTTGCGCAGTTTTTGGGCCGATTGAAGGCAATTTCTGAAAATATTCGATTAATTTTTGTAAGGGCTTAGTATATTCCATTTAATTAAAATAACCCCGGAATGCTGATTCCGCCTGTAACAGATTTCATTTTATTTTCCATTAATGCAGAAGCTTCGCTTGTTGCGTTCATCATTGCTTGTGTGATTAAATCTTCAAGCATTTCAACTGTTTCATCATCAACGCTATCAGGGTTTTCGGGGTTGATTGCAGCTTTGGTTAATTTAATTTTTTTAAATTTAATTTGGCCGTTCATTGTAACTTCCACGGCACCGCCGTTTGATTTTGCGGTTACTTCGGAATTTGCAAGCTCATCCTGCACTTCTTTTAATTTTTTCTGCATTTTTTGTGCTTGCTGCATCATTTGTATCATATTCATATTTTTATTTTCCCCCTCTTTAAAAAATTCAAGTCGTTTATCTATTATGCTATAATTCTAATTATAATGCAAAGCAAAACTTATCTTCAACATTGTTTATCAAAAAGGGGTCAACTTTCAAGATGGCCGGCTTCTCTTATGCCTTTAAACGTTTATATAGCACCTTTTAGGTGGTATAAATCTTTAGGGCAATTTGAGGGTGAAAAATATAATAATATGGTCATGCAGGCTTTTAATATGTGGCAATCGCATTTAGGGGGCATGGTTGTATTTAATTTTGTTTCCAATTTGAATGATTCCCACATAAATGTTGAATGGCGAAGAGTTGAGAGGAAATCTTTAGGGCATTGCCAGTTTAATTATGATGAATTCGGCAGATATTATTCCGCTGAAGTAAACATTGGTTTATCTGACGGGATAATTCATAAAAGATATATGGATGAAAACGAGGTTTTTCATACAATTATCCATGAAGTGGGGCATGCAATAGGTCTTGGGCATTCACCCAATATTGAAGATATAATGTACACACCGCATCAATACGGCAGAATTAACATTACAAAAAATGACATTTTAACAGCAAGGTTTTTGTATAAATTTGAAGTTGGAAAAACACCGACTGAAATTTTAAACCAATATTCTCAATACCCTGCAAAAAACCTTGACCATTTGGTCAGCCTTCTATTGGGTGAAAAATCGGAATTCGGAAAAACAATGGACGGATTAAGAAATTCTAGCGGTAAAGATTTAATAGAAGAGAATGCAAATATCGGTGAATTGAAAAAATATTTAATGCAAATAAACAGTATTAAATTCAATTTTAATAAAAAAGATTAGCTACTTTACATCCACAATGCTGACGCCATCGCCCCCTTCAACGTCTTCTCCCGCTCTGAATTTTAAAACGTAGGGGGAATCATTCAGATAATCTCTTATTGCTTTTTTAAGTGCACCTGTTCCATGGCCGTGGATTATTGTAAATTCGTGGATATTTTTTTGCATTGCTTTATCCAAATGCTGTTCTAATGAATCAAGTGCTTCTTCTACCCTCATGCCTCTTAAATCTAGCCTTGGGGAAAAACTTGCACTTGCGTGGAAATCATCAAACGATACATTTAATTTTTTTAATTGTTTTGAAACTTTTTTATCTGTTTTTGCAAGTTTTGATTTATGAATTTTAGATTTTATAAGCCCGATTTGAATTTCAACCATTTCTTTTGAATCAGGCATTGATTTCAAAATTGCGGGCTGGTTAATTCCTATAACCAAGACATTTTGCCCGATTTTAACTTCGTTCCAATCAAGAGGCGGATATTTACCCGATAGTTCATCTTCATCTTTTGAAAATTCCGCCCTTATTTCATTTTCTAATTTTGCAAGCCTTGCATAGCTTCTTCTTACAATTTTTTCGGTTTTTTCTTTTCTTAATTCGTTTAAGGTTTCTTTAATTTCTTCTCTTGCGGCTTCCAAATTTGATTGGTATTTTTTCTTAAAAGAATCAAGAGTTTTTTTCTTTTTTTCTTTAATTTCTTTTAATTTTTCAGATAGTTCTTCTTGTTTTTTAACTGCAATGTTTTTTGTTTCTTCAATTTTTTTGGTGTGGTTTAAAAGCTCTTGGTGTGTTTCTTGAATTTTATTAAAAATTTTAGAATCGGGGTTTGAATTTTTGTTTAAAATTTCCCTTGCATTTATTATTATTTCATCTTTCAAGCTGCAATTTTTAGCAATGTCTATTGCATAAGAGCTTCCGGCTAAACCTATAATTAATTTATAGGTGGGTTTCATTGTAACGTTATCAAATTCAACAGAGGCGTTTTTAAAATCTTTATTTTGATATTCTAAAATTTTTAATTCGCCCAAATGCGTTGTTGATATTGTTAAAACATCTTTTGAATCAAGATATTCAATAATGCTTCTGGCGAGTGCCGCCCCTTCCTCAGGGTCAGTTCCTGCGCCAAGTTCATCAAATAAAACAAGGTCATCTTTTGTAACATTTTCTATAATATGGGCTATATTTTTAATATGAGCCGAAAATGTTGATAGAGATTGCGTTATATCTTGCCTTTCTTCAATATCTGAATAAATATTTTTAAAAGGGTAAATTTCAGCATAAGATGAGGGGCAGTGCATTCCTAATTTTGCCATTAAGCAAATTAGCCCGACTGTTTTTAGTGTTACTGTTTTTCCGCCTGTGTTTGAACCTGTTATTAAAAGTGATTTAAAATTTTCCCCCAGTTCAAAATCATTTTTAACCAAATTTTCTTTATGTCTTATAAGGGGGTGAAACATTGAATGTAATTTAATTATTTTTTTATCGGTTATAATTGCGGGGGTTGAATTTGTTTTAATTGAATATTTTGCTTTTGCAAAAATTAAATCTGCTTCTTTAATTGAATTAAATGAAATTATAAGTTCGTTTTTAATTTTGTGAAATTCCCCTGATAATTCAGCAATAATTTTTTCAATTTCAGCTTCAATTTTACATTCCGTGCTTCTTATTTTGTTATTAATGTTAACTAAAATTTCAGGTTCTATAAAAAATGTTTGGTTTGTTGCTGAAACATCATGGACAATTCCTTTTACTTTTGATTTATCGCTTGCTTTAACCTGAAAACACGTTCTTCCCATTCTCTCTGTTACAATTGTGTCTTGAAGATATGATGTAAAGGTTGAATCTTTTAATAAATTATCGATTGTATTTTTAAGGTTTTGAATTTGCGCTTTTAGAGATGTTCTTAAATTTAAAAGTTCAATTGTTGCGTCATCTTTGATGTTATAGTTTTGGTCAAAAACGGAAGCTATTTTTTCTTCAAGTTCCTTATCAACAAAAAGGTTTTCTGTAAACTTTTCATTTAAAAGAATGGCATCTTTGTTATTTAACAAAAAGGTTCTTAATTTTCTTGATGAAACAAGCATTTTTGTTAAATCGATGATGTTATTAATTGAAATTATTGCATTTGTTAAGATTTTATCGGGGTCAATTGCAAATTCAACAGGAATAGAATTAATTCCGTTGTTATCCAAAATATTTTTTGCTTCCGTTGTTAAATTTATTTCTTCTTTAATTTTTTTAACTTCACAAAAAGGAACCAAACTAAGAGACATTTCTTTTGCGGGCAGGGTTATGGCACAATCAGAGAGCTCAGACAGTATTTTATCAAGTTCAAGCGAGATTAAATATTTTTTGTTTGGTGATTCGTTTTCCATAAAATTATTCTACATTAAAAGAAGTATATTTTATTCAATTTATTAAGGAAGTTGACATGCACTTTCGTTATATAGTGTAATAGGAAAGTAACACTATCCTTGAGTTAAGGTTTATAAAAAAACATATATGCACATCAAAAGGTTAGAAATAGACAACTTTAAATCTTTTGCAAACAAAACAGAAATCCCTTTTTTGACAGGGTTTACCGCTATTGCAGGCATTAATGGTTCAGGCAAAAGCAATATAATAGATAGCATTTTGTTTGCTTTGGGGCTTTCTTCTGCCCGTGCCCTAAGGTCTGAAAAAGGTGTTGCAGATTTAATTTCAACCCATAACAAAAGAAATGAAGCTTCAGTTAAGGTTGTTTTTGATCTTGATGATGAAATAGGCACCGAAATTTCTTTTGCAAGAAAGGTTAAAAAGACTTCTCAAGGGTATCAGAGCACTTATTATATAAATGATAAACCTCAAACCTTAACTCAAGTGCACAATGAGCTTGAAAAGTATCAAATTACCCCAAACAGCTACAATATCATTATGCAAGGCGATGTTATAGGCCTTGTTAACTGTTCATCAAACGAAAGAAGAAAATTTATTGATGAAGTTGCGGGCACTGCCGATTTTGACCGTAAAATTGAAATGGCAACAAATGAGCTTAATACGGTTGAAGAAAGAGTTCAGAATTCAAACCTTATTTTAGGCGAAATTACAAATAGGGTTGAGCAGCTGAAAGAAGAAAGAGAAGTTGCCCTAAAATACAGAGAATTAAAAGAAAACAAAGATAAATTAGAAAGCCAAATAACCGTTGTTAAATATTTTGATTTTAAACGTATTTTGGATATGGTTCATCAAAATATTTTAGAGGCTCAAAAAAATAAGAAATTAAAAGAAAAAGAATCAACTGAGCTTGATTCTGTTTTAGTGGCTAAAAGACAAGAATATGACGAAATTTGCGCTAAAGTAAAAGCGCAGGGCGAAGACAAACAGCTTGAAGTTAAGCGCCAAGCCGAAGAAAAGAAGGGCGAAATTCAAAGGAAGAAAGATTCCATAATCCATACAGACAAAGTTATTTTCCAAAATAATAAAACAATTGAAAATTCCAAAAACGGTATTGAGGATTTCAATTCTAAAAAGCAAATTTCGGTTGATGTTATAAAAGAAAAAGAAGCTCAAAAAAAGAAATTTGAAGATGAATTGGAGCTTCAAAAGCAAAAATTGAACAAAATTTTAGAAGAAGTAACGGGTTTAAATAAAACTGCGGATACTTATATTGAAAAGCGTGCAAATTTAAGAAAAGAACTTGATTTAATTAAAGATGAAGAAACAAACATTGTAAAAGATAAGGTTTCATATGAATCAAGGCTTGAATTTTTAAATAGCGAATTAAATTCGGCAAAATCAAATAAAGAAGGCTTATTGAACGCTCAAAAAACATTTAAAGATGATAAAGACCGACTTGAGCTTTTAATTGAAAAATTATCAAAAGAAATGGAAGATATGAAGCTTTTGCAAAAATTAACTTTCGATTCTCTTGATAAAACAAAAAATGAAACAAATGATGTTTTGTATAATATTCAGCTTTCAAATAAGAAAATATCTGAATTGGAAGCAAATAAGCGTGCATTTAAAACATTTGGCCTTGGTGCAGGCGTTGAAACAATTATGCAATCAAACTTAAAAGGCGTACATGCGCCGCTTTTACAGCTGGCTGACGTTGAGGCCGAATACTCTGATGCCATAAATGAAGCATTAGGCGGCAGAGCAAGATTCGTTATTGTTGAAAACGAACATACGGCATCTCAAGCGATTGAAATTTTAAAATCTCAAGGAAGAGACAGAGCAACTTTTTTGCCTTTAAACAAATTAAAGCCGGCGCCATCTAAATTAGCGCTTCCAAAAGACAAAGGAGTTATTGATTTTGCCATTAACTTAATGGATTTTGATGATAAATATATTGATGCATTTTATTTTGCACTCGGTGAAACCTTGGTTGTTGATAATATGGAAACAGCTAAAAAGTTAATGGGCAAATACAGAATTGTTACTCTTGATGGTGAAATTTTTGAAAAATCGGGGGCAATAACAGGCGGCGCCAAAAGAAAAAATCAAATGACCTTTGGTAAAATGGATGATAAAGAGCTTGAAACCTTCAAGACAAGATTGGTCGAATTTGAAAAAACTTATCAGGATTTATTAAAGAGAAAAGATGAACTTGAAAATAAACTTGATAAAATCAGAAATGATTTTTCAAACGCTTCAAATTCATATAACGGTGCAAAAATTGAACTTAATGCCCTAATTCAAAATAATTCAAAATCTAATGAAATGTTAGAAAATTTGAATAACAAAATTAAAGAAATTGAGCCTGAAATCAAAACTTTAAATAACAAGCTTGATAAATTGGAAGAAAAGCATGTTAACCTTTTGGATAAAATTTCAACTTTAACTGATGAAATTAAAGAAGTTGAAAAATTTATTGATGAAGGTGAATTAAATAAACTTAAAGACCTTACAAAAGGCGTGGAAGATGAAATAAAAGCTATTGAAAAGAATATTTTAAACATTGAAAATGAAATTTTAAGAGACAATCAAAATATTATCTTCTATGACAAAATGATTGAGCAAAAAGAGATTGATATTAATAAATTGCAACAGGATAATATCAACCTAAAAGCCGATAAAGAAAAATTTGAGGCTGAAATTAAAGCTTTAGAAGAAAATTTGGCCGAACTTGAAGCTCAAATTGTTGAACTTGGTAAAAACTTGGTTGAACTTCAAAATTTAAGACAAAATATTCAAGATGACCTTTTAAAAGTTCAAAACGATAAAAACTTAATTCAAAATGAGATTGAAAGAATAGTTGAACAAATTGAATCTTCCAAGGTAAGAAGAAATGAAATTGAGCCTCAATTTAAAGAAGCGTTTGATGAATTAAAAGAAAAAGGAGTTGATGTTAATTCAATCGAGCCGTCTGAAATGTCGACAGAAGAAATTACATCTAAAATTCAAAAGCTTCAAAAGAAAATGGATGAACTTGGCCTTGTTAACATGAGGGCAATTGATGCTTACGATGAAGTTATTTTAAGGCAGAACGAATTAAAAGAAAAACTGGATACTTTAGAGAAGGAAAAACAAGAAATTCAAAACAGAATGACAGGTTATGAAAACCTTAAAAAAGAAACCTTCCTAAATACCTTTAATGCCGTTAACAATCATTTTATGGAAATTTTTGCCGATTTAACCGATGGCTCGGGCAGGCTTATTTTGGAAAACCCCGAAAATCCTTTCTTGGGCGGCTTAACTGTTGAAGGGCAACAAAAAAATAAGAAAAATCAAAAGTTGGCCGGCATGAGCGGCGGAGAAAAAACTTTAATGGCACTATCTTTGGTTTTTGCGGTTCAAAGGTATTTGCCGGCACCATTTTATGCGCTTGATGAAGTCGACGCCGCATTAGACGGTTTTAATGTTGAGCGCATTGCTAAAATGATTTCAAAACAATCTGATTCCACACAATTTGTTGTAATCAGCCAAAGGTCGCAGATGATTGAATCGGCGGACAGAATGATTGGTGTTACACAAAAAGATAAAGGTGTTACAAAAATAAGCGGCGTAAAACTTCAAAAAGAAGAAACCAAGGAGGCGGCGCTTGCCGGATAGTATATGAACAATGCAGTCAATTTTTACGGAGATAATAAAAGCACCGTTAAGCAATTTTTGAAAGAATCCGGCGGTTACGCAACAATTGGCGGCAACTTTGAATATGAGATGATAACATCTTTTTCAAATGCCACAAAAAGCCCTGTTGATGCTATTGAAATTATTCTTGATATGGCAAAAACGGGAAAAATTGACCCTTGGAATATCGATATTGTTAAAGTTTATGATGAATATATGAAGAAATTGGCCGAATTAAATGCGCAAAACAATTTAAAGTTTGTTGGCCGTGCGTTTTTATTTGCTTCAATTTTACTAAATTTAAAATCAAAAGTTTTAAACGGTATCAGTCTGGCAGATTTTGAACCCGAACCTGAAATTTCGGATGATTATATTGATGATTTAATGGATGGCGAGTATGACACGGAACAGCTAAAACTGCCGTCTAACAATGTTATTTCTTTTGATGAAGTTCTTCAAAGAAGAACGAGCGTTAAGTTAACCCGTTCCCGTGCAATCACTTTGAATGATTTGATTCGCCACTTAGAATTTTATGAACAACTTGAAAAGAAGAAAACAATTAAAAATCAAATTGAAAGGCACCATAACAGAACCAAAAATTATTCAAAATTAACCACAACAGATATTTTAGATATGGCTCAGGATGAATATATTGAAGAGCTTGTTGATAAAATGGATCAAAATTTAACTAAAATTTTAGAAAGAGAAGAAAAAATTGAACTTTCTAATTTAAAAGTTATCGGTTTTTCAAAGCCTGCTGCTTATATTGCAATTTTATACCTTTGTTCAAGAGGTAAATATGACATTGAACAAAAGGAATTTTACGGCGATTTATTTGTGAAATTGCCGACTAAATCTGAAGAACCCGTTTTAGAGGATGCCGCTTTATGATAGAAAATTTAAAATCAAAAATCGAAGCCGTCCTTTTTGTTACTGCAAAAGCCATGCAGCCATCTGAAATATCCGAAATTTTAAAAGTTCCCGTGGAAGATGTTGAATCTGCATTATTGGATTTAATGTTCGATTATTCTTCACGTGAAGGTGCGCTTGAAATTGACGATGAAGACGGCTATATTTTACAAGTTAAGGCGGAACATTTGGATATTGTTGAAAAACTGTGCCCTGTTGATCTTAAGCCTGCGGTTGTGAAAACCTTAACCGTAATTGCTCTAAAAGAACCAATCAGGCAAACTGAACTTAAAGAAATAAGATCTAATGCTTACGAACATATTCAAGAATTAATTGAAAAAGGCCTTATTTCAAGAACAAAAGACAAAAACGGCCGCTCTTACAATTTAAAAACAACACCGAAATTTGCGGAATATTTTAAATTAAAAGGTGATGCAAAAACCCTTGCCAAATTGCTTGATACAACGAAAGAACTTAAAGATATGTAATATTTTTGGCAATTTTTCGTCAAAAAATTTTTTTATTTATCTATCAAAAGTATGGAGATATTATGTCGATAGATAAAATTATGATGGTTGGCGTTAACGATGTTCCAAAAAGCGATTTTGCTTTTGATGGCTTTAAAACCTGTGAAACATCAGACGATTCTGCCATTTTTAATTTAAAATTTGAACCCTCGTCATTTGGCGGCAAAAATTATCATAACGATAATTCAACCTCAATTTTTGATGATTGGGATTCATAATTTAATTATCTTGTGCAAAAATTTCCCTTGACGTAAAATACAATTGGATGTCAGGGGGTATTTTATGGAACTTGCCAATATAATTAAAAATGTCGAAACAAAAGAAGTTTTAAATTTTAAAAATGTCGATATAAAAGGACTTTCTTATAATTCAAACACGATTAAAAGCCATGAAATTTTTGTTTGCCTGAAAGGTGAACATGTGGATGGACATAAATTTGCACAAATGGCATTTGAAAAAGGCGCAGTTGCAATTATGGCAGAAAAGCCTTTGAATATTGAAATACCGCAATTAATTGTTGATTCAACCCAACAAAAAATTGCAGATTTGGCTGCCTGCTTTTATCATAACCCTTCCAAATCCTTAAATTTGATTGGTATAACAGGTACAAACGGAAAAACAACCGTTACTCACTTAGTTCAAAAGATTTTTGAATATGAAAATAAAAAGTGTGCTCTAATAGGAACTTTAGGGTATAAGCTTCAATCAAATTCGGATTACTTGGAAGCAAAACATACAACGCCTCAGGCTCCTGAATTGCAGGCTACATTATCTAAAATTTTAGCTTCCGATATTAATAACGTTGTTATGGAAGTTTCATCCCATGCGCTTGAACAGTTTAGGGTAAGAAACTGTGAATTTAAAGGTGCCGCTTTTACTAATTTAACTCAAGATCACCTTGATTTTCACATTACAATGGAAAATTACTTTAATGCAAAAGCCAAGCTTTTTTCAGGGCTTCAAAAAGGTGCGTATGCTGTTATAAATAATGATGACAAATACGCTAAAAAATTTATTTCAAAAATTCCTGACGGTGTAAATATTTTAACTTACGGTGTTAAAAATGATTCAAAATTAACGGCAAAAAACATCGTATTTACATCTAAAGGCGTTTCTTTTGATTGTTGCTACAACGGTGAAACGGTCCAAATAAAATTAATGTTAAACGGTATGTTTAGCGTTTACAATGCGCTTTGCGCTATCGGTGTCGGGTTAATGTCCGATATTTCGCTTAAAAGCTGCAAAGAGGCACTAGAGGCTACAAAATCCGTTGCAGGGCGTTTTGAAATTGTTCATTCAGACCCTATGGTTATTGTTGACTATGCCCATACGCCTGACGGCTTAGAAAATATCCTTCGTGCAGCCAGAGAATTAACTCCAAAAGATGCGGAACTTATTTGCATGTTTGGCTGCGGCGGCGACAGAGATGCAACCAAAAGGCCTAAAATGGGAAACATTGCACAATCTTTGAGTGATAAAATTGTTGTTACATCGGATAATCCAAGGTCTGAAGACCCTCAGCAAATAATAACGGATATTTTATCAGGTTTAAAATTAATTAACCCAAAAACAGTTTTTGTTGAACCTGACAGACATTTAGCCATTCAACTTTTAAAGAAAATTTCATCGAAAAACGATGTAATTATTCTTGCAGGCAAGGGCCATGAAGATTATCAAATTTTAAAAGACAAGACAATTCATTTTGATGACAGAGAAGAAGTACAAAAAGTTTTCTCATAGTTTTTTATTAATTTTCTTTAAACTCTTTTAAAACTTTGATTATTGTATTAGAATAATCTTGTAAGCTTGCAATAATCGGATTTTTTCATGCAAAATTCACAAGAAAAACTTATCATACAAAGCGGTGTGCCCTTAACAGGCGAAGTCAGCATATCAGGTGCTAAGAATGCTGTTTTAAAGTTAATGGCAGCTTCACTTTTGCCGTGCGATGTTTCTGTTATTAAAAATGTCCCCGAATTATCCGATGTTGAAATTATGACCGATGTTTTATCCGAACTTGGCGCAATTGTTCATTATGACAAGATTAACGGTGTTTTGACAATAGATTCAAGAAATATAACAAGCTGTGTTGCGTCAGACATTTTTGTTTCAAAGATGAGAGCCTCTTTTGTTGTTTTGGGGCCGTTGGTCGGCAGAATGAGAGAAGCTTGTGTTGCAATGCCCGGGGGCTGCCAGATAGGTGAAAGAAGAGTTAATTTTCACATAAAAGGTTTGCAGGCTATGGGCTGCCAGTGCGACATAAAAGACGGTTATGTTTATGCCGTTGCAAAGGAATTAAAAGGTGCGGATATTTGTTTTGATATTCCATCTGTTGGCGCCACAGAAAATATTATGATGGCATCTGTTTTGGCGGATGGTGTTACCGTTATTCAAAATGCAGCACAAGAGCCGGAAATTGTTGATTTGGCGAACTTCTTAAATGCTATGGGCGCAAAAATTGAAGGGGCAGGCACAAACCAAATTGTAGTAACGGGTGTTAAACAAAATGAGCTCCATGGTGTAGAGCACGCTACAATTCCCGATAGAATTGAAGCGGGCACATATATGTCTGCCGTTATTGCCACAAAAGGGCATGCTTATATAAAAAATGTTTATCCTAACCATTTGACCATTTTTACGGGCAAACTGTTAGAAATGGGTGCAAAAATTAAACTTGTTGAACCTCATGTTATGGAAGTTTCATCAGACAGAAGGCTTGATGCCATGAATTTTATTACTCAGCCATACCCCGGGTTTCCGACTGACCTTCAAGCGCTTGCAATGACGCTTTTATCTACGGCAAACGGAATTTCTGTTGTAACTGAAAGCTTATATGAAAACAGATTTATGCATATAAACGAATTGTGGAGAATGGGCGCTAATATAAGACAAAGCAATAACCATGCAATAATAAAAGGTGTTGATTATCTGGTAGGTACGGAAGTTGTTTGTACGGATTTAAGAGCTGGTGCAGCTTTAGTGGTTGCAGCTTTGATGGCAAAAGGTGAATCTGTCGTTAAATCGCTTCACCATATTGATAGAGGCTATGAAAAGTTTACGGCAAAATTAAGCGGACTTGGCGCAAAAATTGTCAGAGTTCCCATTGATTATCAGCCCGATGAAAATATTTTTAGCGAACAAAATGAAGTTGTGAATATAAAGGTTTAGTATGACGGAAGAAAAAAAATATAAAAGATGGTATGATTATGACCCGCTGCTTTTGCAGGTTGTTGACCTTTTAAGAGAATATCCCGATGAACTTAAAAATCAGGCTGAAATATTCTTAAAAAAGGTTGAAGAAAGGGTTTCAAAAGATGCAATAGACAGGTTCTATTCCATTGTTAAGCCGATGATAAAAGGCAACCGTTGGTATGATCATGATCCTACCTTGTCTTTAACAATTGAACTTTTAAGGGTTGTACCGAGAGATATTCAAAGACAGGCTGCAAATAATTTTATACATATTTTGCAAACGCACGGCGTAAATGTTGAAAAAGCGGAATAGTTTTATATAAAAATTTTTCCGTTTCATATTTTTCCAAACGCCTTTTTGCAATAATTTTCTGTGCCGTTTTCATTTTCTTGTTTTCAATAATTCCCTTTGAAGCTTGTCTTAATAAGTTTTTTAATTTAAGATTGTCTTCAAATTCTTTTTTATAGTCATTATCGCATGTGAGCATTGCTTCTATAATAAACCTGCTTTCTTCTTCGCATTCATTATCCATATATTCAGATATTTCATTTTGCATTTTTAGCTTTTTTTCAATTTCAATAAAAATTTTTTTAAGTTCGTTTTTTCTCTTTAGGGTTAAAGTATATTTTTCCATACATTTCGGACAATTTCTTAAATGTATTGCAACCCTTAGAGTATCTTTTTTGTTTAAATCAAAATTTATATATTTTATTATCAATTTTCCTATGTCGCTGCATTTAATTTCACCTTTTAGCATATTTATTTTGACTCCATATAAGGTCTCATATATTCTTTTAATTGGCACCTCGCACGTGCAATTCTTGATTTTACTGTTCCTACATTTGTTTTTGTTAGTTTTGCAATTTCATCATAAGACAGTCCTTCAAATTCTCTCATTACAATTGCAAGTTTATACGGTTCATTTAATTTTGAAATAGAATCTTTAATTGCTTTTATCAGCTCTGAATTTATGCAGTCTTCAATTGGTTCCTTTTGTTTTTCGCATATTGCTTCATTCATTAGCTCGTCTTGGATTTCGCACTTTTTATAAAGTTTTTTTCTTTTAGATTTTCTTTTGTGGTCATAGTAGCACCTGAGCGCTATTTTGTTTGCCCAGCTTTTATAAGATGATGTTTCGTTTATTTTTTTGATGTTTTTTGTTATTTTGAGCAGCGCTTCTTGTATGATGTCTGAAATTTCACATTCATTTTTTTCAAGACAATAAAGGGATAAATATATAAATTTTTCAGTTTGAATAAGAAGCTTTTTTAAACTTTCGTTGTTTCCGTTTTTTGCTTCTTTGACTAAAATTGAAAGTTCATCCTGTTCGTTTTTCATAATTAAAGAATATTTTGAATATTCTTTTGCGGAACTAATCAAAATATTATAGCCTGTCGGTTATAAATTCTTTTTTTAAATAAAAATATTTTCTAATCAATATTCCGCCTGAAATTATAGCTGCAACAAAAATTCCAAATGCTAGACCAAGCCAAAACCCTTCTAAAATAATGTTAAATTTGTAAGCTAAAATAAGGCCTGTGGGAATGCTTATAAGCGCATAGCTTAAAAACATTATTATAAGAATTTGCACAGTTTGTTTTAAACCCCTTAATGCGCCAACGCAAATTCCCTGTATTCCGTCAAAGGTAACAAAACCAGCTACAATAATCATAATTGACACTCCGATTTTTATGACATCGGGGTCGTTTGAAAATATTCTCAAAACCGGTTCTTTAAAAATAAGATACATTGCAACCGTAATAATTGCGTAAAACATTATAAAAATAAAAGATGTTAAAGTGTAGTTTTTTATATCGGCAATATTTTTGCTGCCGTTTGCATAGCCCACTTTAACCGAAAGTGCGCTTGAGATTGAAAAAGGTATCATATAAGTTAAGCTTGTTATTGAAATTATTATGTTGTGGCAAGCGGCATAAATCGGGTCAAACTTGCCGACAATAACCGCAACAAAATTAAAGCCCAAAAATTCAATAAACATTGCGCCTGCAATCGGCAAGCCTATAATTATAAGATCTTTTGCATAGCGTTTAATATTGTCAAATTTGCTTCTTTTGAGAAAGCCCATGCAATATATGAAAACTGCCGCGGCAAGAAGCGTTCTGACGGTTAAGCTGGCAATGGCAAGGCCTATTGTGCCCATTGACGGAATAAAACCATAACCAAACGTGAAAATAAAATTCAGGGCTACGTTTATGAAGACGCATATCCCCATCATAATATTCGGAAACAATACTATTTCATGAGATTGCAGAAATTCTTTCAATGCCGAATATAAGAAAATTGCAAATACCGAAAACGTTGAAATTTTTAGGTAGTCAACCGTGTCTTGTATAATTGAAGGTGTCAGGCCTATTTTGTATATAAATGGAATTGTAAGCCATAGAAGAACAAAAAATAATATTGCCAATACTTGCGAGAAAAGAATTGTTACGCCAAACAGCTTCTTAACAGGCTTTCTTTCGCCTCTGTAATTTGATAAAACCGGTGTTACGGCTGCACAAAGCCCAATCCCCGGGATAATAAAAGTCATAAATATTGCGCTTGCAACGCTTATGGCAGCAAGTGTGGTTGTGCTGAAGTGCCCTGCAACATAAACATCTCCGATATTTATAAGCATTTGACCTATATTGCCTGCTAAAATAGGCAGTGCCAGAAGCAAGAGCTCTTTCAGATATTTTTTAAACAAAGAAAATTTCATTTTAAAACATTAACTCCGGATTAAAAATATTGTCTTTGTCAAATATCTCTTTAATTTTTTTCATATAAAGATAGCTTGTTTTGTCGAGCGCCAAATCAAGGTATTGTTTTTTTTCAGACCCGATTCCATGTTCTCCGGATAAGGTTCCCTGCATTTCAACGGCAAGTTCAAAAAGCTTGTCTTTAACTTTTTTGAACCTTTTCATCTCTTCTTTATCCGAAAAATCAAGTGCAAAATTGGGATGAATGTTGCCGTCCCCTGCATGGCCCATAATGCACACCGTAATTTTGTTATCGTCGCACAATTTTTTTATTTCTTTAATTAGAGGGACAATTTTATCTCTCGGCACAACGACATCTTCTGTTACGACATTCGGCTTTAATTTTGCAGTGCATGCAAATGCGCTTCTTCTTGCGTTCCAGATTTTTTCATTTTCCATTTCGTCAGATGCCTGTATAATTTTATCGGCATTTGATTTTAAAAGAATTTCTTTTAATTTTTCGTTTTTTGCTTTTATTTCGTCTAAATTGCCGTCTAATTCAATTAAAAGCATGGCCTCATACGGCAACCAGCCTGAAGGATTGAATTTTTCAATTGTTTCAATCGTGTTTTTGTCTAAAAGGTCAATTGTGCTTGGTTGCAGCAGTGAATCAATTACGTTATTAACACCGTTTGCGGCTTCGTTCAGGCTGTTAAAATATGCCATTGTAACAAGGGTGGATTCCGGCTTTGGAATCAGCTTTAGTGTTGCTTTTGTTATTATGCCCAATGTTCCTTCAGAGCCTACAAACAGTTGCGTTAAATTGTATCCCGTTACATTTTTTGCCACATTTTTTGCGGTTTGCATAATAGTGCCATCTGCTAAAACTACTTCCAAATTGATTATATAGTCTTTTGTTGTTCCGTATTTAAAAGCTCTGGCGCCGCCTGAAGATAGTGCAATTGCACCCCCTATTGTTGAAACTTTAAGGTTAGAAGGGTCCGGCGGAAAAAACAAACCAAAACGGCCAACCTCACTTTGAAGTTGACCGACGATAACACCGGATTCCACTATTGCTGTTAAATTTTCTTTATTTATTTCAAGAATTTTATTCATTTTACTGAAGTGCACAACAATGCTGCCTTGTACGGGTTTGCAACCCGAGGTATGACAGGTGCCTGCTCCTCTTGAAATAATTTTCAAATTATGTTTTTTACAAATACTTACAATTTTCTGAACATCTTCCGTTGAATTTGGCAATGCCACCAGAAGGGGAAGAATAACATCCTCTTTCATTGGTGCCGTATCAAAGGCATACGGGTATACATCCGCCTTTTCATACAGAATCTCTATCTCAGCTTTTTTAAACTCGTCGATTATTTTCATAATCTCGATTATAGTTTAAACAAACCGGAATTTCTATTCAGAGTTTAAGAAATAAGTTTTATTGCGCCTGATTTAATGTCTTGCGAGCAAGCTTGGTCTAATGAATCATATTCAGCTCTTGCTGCTTCCAATTGCGTTTCAACTTGTTCTTGTTCTAATTGTAATTGAGTTTCTGCTTGGTTTATAGAATTTTGCATTGCTGATTCTTTTGCAGTAAACAATGAATTTTGAATCATTTGGTTATACATCAAAGACAATTGTTCTTGTTGCATTGCCTGATTGTATTCATTCAATGCTGCAGTGTCTGTTGCACCTTGATATGTGCCTGCAATTGTTGATGTGTTGTTTGAATAAGTTTGTTGTAAACTTGCAAGTGCGTTAGATTTTTCTACGCCTAATGCTTGTTGTGCGTAAGATGACGAATCGTACATCGATTGGAGCTCTTGGCTTATGTTTACAAGCCTTTGTTCCAAGTTGTTGATTCTTTGTTTGAGCGTCATCTTTCTGAGTGATAATGCTGCCCAGCCCATAGTGTGTCTCCTTTTTCCTTTTTCTTGTGGTGTTTTATCGTTTTGTTATCGTTATACTAAACTTATCGTACTTGATTTGATATCCTGTGAACATGCCTCATCTAATTGTTCAAGCTCTGATCTTGCTGCTTCCAATTGAGTTTCAACTTGTTCTTGTTCTAATTCCAAGTAAGTCTGTTTGACGTTTACCTGATCTTGCAGTGATTGTTCTTTTTGTGTGAATACCGAGTCAATCACCATTTTGTTGTACATATAATCAAGTTGCTGTTGTTGCAATTCTGCCTGATATTGAATTAATGTTGCAGGATCGCTTGCGTTTCCGCTTGATACGAAACTTGATATATTGTTTAGGTTGCCCGAGTAGTTATTCATCAGAGAGGAGTATGCTTCTTGTTTTTCAAGACCAATTGCCCTCTCGGTATATGCCGAGCTGTTGGCTAATGATTGTTCCTCTTGACTCAAATGCAGTAATCTGTTTTCTAATGCTGATACTCTTTGAGTCAAGACCATTTTTCTGAGTGACAGTGTTACCCAGCCCATTGGTCTTTACTCCAGTCTTTCTTTTCTCTCTTTTGTAACTTTGTAATCTCTCGTACATGTATATAAAAAAAATATACTTTTTAAAATTGCTTTTTTAATTACTTAATATTAAGAAATGTAACATTATATACATTATATGAAATTTGTATATATCAATTGTTTTTATATTAGTGTAAGCACAAAGTGCTAAAACCTTTACTATGACTGTTAAACAGATATTATATAAAAGCCGCTACTATGGCTTTGGGACTTATGGAGAAAAAGGCATTAATCGCAATTTGTTAATTGCGATTTTTCTTTTCTGTATATATTTTGATATAATTCATATATGAAAATTATAATTTGCTTTTCAGGTAAACAATATTCGGGAAAAGATACGGCAGCTAAGCTTATTTTAGATAATTTCCCCGATTTTATACGTATTGGCATTGCGGATGCCATAAAAATTGAATATGGCAAAAGGAATAATCTTTCATTTGATGAAATTGAAGCCAATAAAGGAAAATATAGAACCGGCCTGATTGAGCTTGGAAACGAAGGCAGAAGCATTCATCCCGATTTTTGGCTGAATAAAATTATTGAACAGGACAAAAATGTTATTGTACCTGATGTCAGATTAATCCATGAAGCGGAAGTTTTCAAGGCTGCAGGTGCTGTTTTAATTAGAGTAGAAGCAAGTTTTGAAACAAGAAGCAAAAGGGGAATTATTACTAATACGAATGATTCCACGGAAGTTGAACTTGATAATTACCAAGGGTTTGATTACATTTTGGATAACAATGGTGATTATGAAGAATTAAAAAAGAAAATTGTTCCTTTAGCTGAATTTTTAAAAGAAAAAATTATTCAGCTTCGCTAAAGCAATTTGTAATGTGGTTTATAAATTCAATGACCTGAACAAAATAATCAAGGCTGCATTCGCCGTTTACAACAATATCTGAAAAACCTTTAGCGGGTTTTATATATTTTTCGCCTGCTTTTTCAACGTAATCCCAATGTTTATAAGCATTCTCTTTGTCTTGGTTTCTTTCTTGGGCTCTGTCTAAAAACCTTTTTCTTCTTGTTTTTCTTGTGGTTTCAACATAAATTTTAATGTCAAACAAGCTTTTAACAGGTTCAAACATTGTTGCCATACCTTCAATAACTACAATTTTATTGGTTTTAAAATCTATTGCATTTAAAACCGAAACACCTGTACCGTTTGTTAAATATTTGGGCGCTTTAATGTCTTTACCGTTTTTTAGATCGTATGCATGTTCTGCGAGTAAATCCAACCTGAAGTTTTCGGGTGCGTCCACATCATGGCCATTATCTCTTAAATTGTCAAAAGTGCCGTATTTCTTGATTAAATCTGATATGTCTCTGAAATAATTATCGGCATTGATTATTGTGATTGGCATATTGAATTTATCAATAATTTTTTGAATTTCGTTGCAAATGGATGATTTGCCCGAAGCGGATTCCCCTGTTATTCCGATTAAAATTTTCATATTGGGGTAATTAACCAAGCGGTTTAAAAAATTGGGGATAAAATCATTCTTAACTTCTAAAAATAAATGCTCGTCATTTTTTTTGTCAAAATTTATAATTTGTTTAAATTTTGTTTGCAGATAAAACGCTAAAAATTCTCTGCCGATTTTAGTGTCAAAATTCGGCTTTTGAAGTTTTTCGTTACTGTTTTTCGTATTATATGTTTCAATAAGAGCGTTCATTATGAATTAATAATACTCCTGAATAAATTTGTTTGCCATCTTATCCATCAGTTTGTAAACACTTTTTAATGTAATTTGAAAATCGGCATTTTTAGCGTTTTCTTTGGCTGACATAATTAAGCTAAGATAGGGAATTTCTTTTTCTTTAAGGTATATTTTGAAGCTTTCTCTCATTCTTCTTTTGATTTTGTTTCTGATAACTGCCCTTTTATCAATTTTTTTGCTTACAACAAAACCGATTTTTGTATCTGTTTCAGTTTCAAGCTTGTTTCTTCCTGCGTATAAAACAAAAAACTCATCAGAAACAACTCTGTTTTGGCAGTATGTTGCTTTGAATGATGAGTTTGTTTTTAATCTGTTTTTTTTATTAAGCACGGTTTTTTGCAACAATTGCTACTTTATGACGACCTTTAGCACGGCGTCTGTTAATTGTTTTTTGTCCTTCAGGAGTAGCCATTCTTGCTCTGAAACCTGAAACTTTTTGTCTTTTTCTTTTTGTGCCTTCTAATGTGCGACGCATTATATTTACTCCTTGATGTTGATTTTTACTACAGTATTTATTATGATAATTTAGACAAAAACTGCTGTCAAGTTATATGAGGAGAGATATTTTATGACGAATAATCTTGGCTTTATTGGCTTTGGAAAAATGGCAGGCGCCATATGCAAGGGAGTTATTAATTCCGGCTTTATAAAGCCTGATAACATCTATGCTTACGATGTTAATTTTGAACATCTGAAGACTTGCGCGGATGAACTTAAAATTAGCCCTGTTTCTGATGTAAAAAAGCTTGCAAGCAATGTTTCAAACATTTTAGTTGCAACGAAGCCTTTTGTTGTTGATGATGTTTTGGCCAACCTTGAAGGTTTGGCGGATGATAAACTTATTATTTCAATATTAGCAGGCATTACAATTCAAAAATATGAAGATAACTTGCCAAATTCAAGGGTTGTTCGTGTTATGCCGAATACTCCCGCAATGGTAAATGAGGGTATGAGCGTTGTTTGCAGGGGAAATAAATCAACTGATGATGATGTTCAATTTGTTTTAAATTTATTTTCAAAATTGGGCAAGGCAATTTGCTTAGATGAAACCCAAATAAACGCAGTAACGGCAGTTTCAGGTTCAGGCCCCGCTTTTTATTATTATATAATTGACAAAATTGCCCGTGCCGGCGAGGTTTTGGGCTTGGATTATAAAACTGCGCTTGAACTTTCCGCTCAAACCGCCTTGGGTGCCGCTAAAATGATTATGGATACAAATAAAACACCGGAGGATTTAATCATTGCGGTTACCACCCCAAACGGAACAACAGCAGAGGGAAATAAGGTTTTGGTTGAATCGGATATTGAAAGAGTTCTCTTTGAAACCGTTGAAAAAACTTGCAAAAGAGCAGTGGAATTGGGCAGGAGCAAATAGAAATTTATTAAAAAGCGCCTTTTTTATAAAGGGCGCTTTTTTATTGTTTATTTAATGCTTTTTTGCTCTTGATAAGGCATAGTCGACATCATCAAGTTTGTCTCTTTGTGCGCCGAACATAATTTTTTCCGCATCTTCAAGAGCTTTAACGGTTATATAACCGTTTTCTCCGTCAGAACGGGGAGTTTTGCCGGTTTCTATACAATGCAAGAAATGCTGGCATTCCAATTTTAACGGTTCAATTTCAATGTAATCCGGAATTTCTATATTTTGCTGCCCCGGTTTTGAATTATCAAAAACAATTAATTTGTGTTCCGGCAAAGTATCATCTAAAACAGCACTTGCCTTGTCGCCTCTAACCATTAATTTTACATATTTTTGAGGGTGAATCCAGCTGTCTGAAATTTGCGCTATTACACCGTTTTTATATTTAATTGTAATGTGGGTTATATCAAAAATATTGTTTCCTTCGGTTGAAGCGCCCGTTGCCGCAATAACTTTTTCAGGCTCGGAGCCTATAACGTATGATGTCATAGAAACATCATGCGGGGCTAAATCCCACATAACGCTTCTGTCGTTTTTAAAATAGTTGATATTAAGTCTGTCTGATTGAACGTATTTAATGTTTCCCAAAACCCCTTCTTCTATAAGCATTTTTAGGCGATTAACCGCAGGATGATATAAAAGAAGGTGTCCTACCATTAAGATTAAGCCTTTTTCATCTGCAAGCTCTTTTAATTTAAGGGCTTCATCCGCTTTAATTGAAATCGGCTTTTCAACATATACATGTTTCCCATGCTCCAAGGCAAGTTTTACAAGGTTAAAATGAGTGTGGCTCGGAGTTATTACACAAACAGCTTTTATGCTTTTATTGTTGATTATTTCATTAAAATCTTTTGTTGTGTTTGTGCCGGGGTAATCTTCCCTGATTTTTCTTAAAGTTTCATCATCCAAGTCGCAGACGGTGTTTAGGGCGTTTAAACTGTAAAAATTTCTTACAATGTTTTTTCCCCAAATTCCGCAGCCTATAACTCCAACATATTTACTTTCGTTTGTCATTTTAAAACTTCCTTGAATTCCATTATCCAGGCGCTCTTTGCCTTCTTTTATTCTATATAAAAAATGGCATTAGTCAATTAATCGAAAAAAATTTTTTCTTGAATACCTTCTATTATTTGTTATTATCATTTTATGGAAAGAAAAGCAAATATTCAGGGGTTTAATGTAGATTTATTATCTTTTGATGAAGTTATTAAGTCGCTTCTTTGTGCGATAGATGACGGTAAAAATATCCACGTCGTTACAATAAATCCCGAAATTATTCAAAATGCCAAAAAGAATTTTGAACTTCGCCAAATAATTAACGATGCAGAAATGGTTACACCGGATGGTGTCGGGATTAAAATTGCGCTTAAAATGAAGGGTATTAATCAAGAACAAGTAACGGGTGTTGATTTGTCAAAAAAAATGCTTGAAATTGCGGGGCAAGATAAATTTAAGGTTGCGCTTGTAGGTGCAAAACCTGAAATTTTAGAGCTTGCGGTTAAAAATATTAAGGAAAAATGCGAAGGCATTGAAATTGCTTATACCCATGACGGATATTTTGATGATTTCGAGCCGATTATTAAAGATATTGTTAATTCGGGCGCAAAATTTCTTTTGTGTGCTATGGGCTCTCCTAAGCAGGAAATTTTTATTTCCGAATTAAAAAAGCAAGCAAGCGGAATTGTTATGATTGGGGTTGGCGGCACTTTTGATGTTTTGTCCGGCAAGGTTCAACTAGCACCTGATATTTACAGAAAAATGGGGCTTGAATGGCTTTATAGAACAGTTAAACAGCCTGAAAGGTTTAAAAGGATATTTCCGACTTTGCCAATATTCTTTTTTCAAAGTATAATTGATAGTGTGATAAATAAGAATTAGTTAATAAGGTTGCCTTTTCAAGTATGATAATTTTAAAAGACGTTATTAAGCAATATAAAAATAAACCGGCTTTGTACAATGTTAACCTGCATATAAAACCGGGCGAATTTGTGTTTTTAACAGGTGCGTCAGGTGCAGGCAAATCGACCTTAATGAAATTACTTTATATGGAAGAAAAACCGACAAGGGGTCAGGTTATAATCGGCGGTATTAACATTGCAAATCTTCACCCGAATAAAATTCCAAACTTAAGAAGATGCATGGGAATTGTGTTTCAAGATTTTAAACTGCTTCAAAATCACACGGTATATGACAATATTGCTTATGTAATCAGAACTTTAGGCATCTCATCACGTGAAATTGAAGCAAGGGTTTACGGCGCCCTAAAAGTTGTCGGTTTAGAGCATAAAGCAAAATCAAGGCCTTCCGAGTTATCAGGCGGAGAACAGCAAAGAGTTTCTATTGCACGTGCAATTGTAAACGGCCCTCCTTTATTAATTGCAGATGAACCGACAGGGAACCTTGACCCTAAAAACTCAATGGAAGTTATGGAAATTTTAGACCAAGTCAATCAAAGAGGAATCACAATTTTGGTTTCTACCCATGATCACACCATGGTGGATTACTTCAGAAAAAGAGTTGTTACCTTGTGCGACGGTCAAATTGTAAAAGACGTACAGGCAGGTACTTATGGCTAACGGACAAACAAGAAACAGAATAAAACAAAAAGTTAAATCTCATATTCCAAAAGACTGGCTGACAGACGTCAGAATTATGTACCGTATGTTAATAGAAACTTTTAAAGGTATTCAGCAGACAGGCTTGATTAACATTGCTATTGTTACTACTATGGCTGCAATTTTAACCATATTTGGCGCACTGTTCAGGTCTTCTTTGTCTTTGCAGAGTATTGTTAATGAACTTGGCGGCACACTTCAAATTTCAGCTTATCTTGCTCCGAATGCCGATTCAGATGTTGTTATTGCAAAAATCAAAAAACTGGAACATGTTAAGGATATAAAATTTATCTCCAAACAAAAGGCTTGGGCTGATTTAAAAAATGAAATCGATGTTCCTGATGTTGAAAACCCCTTGCCTGATACATTGCATGTTAAGGTTGATATGATTGATAATCTTGATGATGTTCTTGTCAGGGTTAAGCATGTTGAAGGTGTTTCCGATACCGGTTATGCAAAAGACTGGGTTAAAAAGTTTCAAACTTTAAATAAGGTTTCACATACCGTTACTTTCCTTGTTGTTATTGTTGCTTGTCTTTTGACAATAACCATTATTAATAACACCATACAACTTGTTATTCAATCAAGAAAAGAAGAAATTGAAATTATGCGGCTTATGGGCGTTTCCAATTGGTATATAAAATTTCCTCTTGTTCTTCAAGGTGCCATATACGGTTTTTTGGGCGCCATTATAGCGATTTTTCCTATAAATGTAGTTCAGGGTTATTTATATAAAGTCCACGAATTTTTTATGATACCTTCATTCCTTTTTGCTCAGCAGATTGTTATTCTTTCGGTTCTTGCTGTCGGTATAATTTTTTCTGCAGGCGGAAGCTTGATGTGCATTAAGAAACATTTGAAAGTTTAATTTATGCAAAATGAAACTGTCGATAATTCAATTGAACAAGATTTTTTGGGGTGTTTGCCCGAGCTTCCTCCTGTAATGGAAAAGTTTATTGAATTAACGAGAGAATTGAATATTTCAAAAAATTCGTATGCAAATATTCTTTTGGCTGACCCTTTATTGTCCTCAAGAATTTTTTCATATATCAATAAAGTTTTAAACCCTTCAAAATCGGGTTATATTTCCGTCAACAAGGGTGTTTCCCTTATGGGTCTGCACAAATTTAAAAATGTTGTTTTGGCGTTTTCTTTGTTTCCTGTGTTTCAGGAAGCTGATTGTGTTGATTTGTTTAAATATTCTCTTTTAACTGCATATTACTGCAAAGACATTGCTGCTCAATTTAAACTTATTAACCCTCACGATGCCTTTTTGCTTGGTTTTTTGCATGATATAGGCAAAATTGCCATGAAGAATAAATTCGGCTCTAAATACCTTATAACGTCAATGGAAGATGATAATGAGATAAAAATTTATCCGCAAGAAGAAGAAATTGGCGAGTTTGGTTACTGCCATGCGGATTTGAGCGAATATATCTGCAGACGCTGGAATTTACCTATTGTTGTAACAGATTCTATAAGGTATCATCATTTTCCGCTTGATGCAATGCTTCCGCAGGCTTCATCCATAATTTATCTTGCAGACCTTTTGGCGCACAAAAACACTAAAATCACCAAATCAAGCCAAAAAGTTTTTCAATATATGCAGCTTTCAAAATCTCAAATTGCACCTTATTCAATGGGCGGTATAAAAAAACTTATACCTTATTATGAAATTTTGGATATTAGCTAAAAAGTCCAATTTGGCCGTTTGAGCCGTTATTTTTTAAGCCCAGATGTTTATATGCCGTGTCGGTTGCCACTCTTCCTCTTTGTGTGCGTTTTATAAATCCTGATTGCAGCAAATAAGGTTCAATAACATCTTCAATTGTTCTTAAGTCTTCGCCCAAGGCTACGCTTAATGTTTCAATTCCGACAGGGCCGCCGCCATAGTTGTTTATTATTAATTTCAGCAATTCTCTGTCTGTTGTATCAAGGCCTTTATCATCAATATTAAGCGCATTTAGTGCGTTATTTGCATCTTGTTTCGTAATTGTGCCGTTACCTTTAACAAGCGCCCAGTCTCCTGCACGTTTAATTAAACGGTTGGCAATTCTTGGTGTTTGGCGGCTTCTTTTTGCAATTTCAAGCGCACCTTCTTCATCGATTTTTATATTTAAAATATTGGCGCTTCTTTTTACAACCTGTTTTAGTTCTTCCGTTGTGTAAAATTCAAGCCTGTGAATGACGCCAAATCTGTCTCTTAGCGGGCCTGACAGGGCCCCTGCTTTTGTTGTTGCACCGATTAGGGTAAATTTTTGCAGAGGAACGCGCATTGTTTTTACTGTTTGGTTTTTCCCTGTTGTAAGATCAAGCGTAAAATCTTCCATAGCAGGATATAAAATTTCTTCCGCAACTTTATTTAGTCTGTGAATTTCATCTATAAAAAGAATTTCACCTTGTTTTAAATTCATTAAAATGCCGATTATATCCCTTGGTCTTTCAAGTGCGGGTGCCGATGTGATTTTAATGTTTGTATTGCATTCGTTGGCAATAATGTTTGCAAGCGTTGTTTTGCCAAGCCCCGGCGGGCCGTACAGTAAAATGTGGTCTAACTGAACATTTCTTTTCTTTGCCGCTTGGATTGTTATTTTGAGAGTTTCTTTGATTGAAGTTTGTCCTATGTAATCATCAAAGGTTTTAGGGCGAATATTTTTATCATATGAGCGGTCAAATTCAATTTCAGCCGCCTCAAGTTCCAAAGGTTTTTGAAGCGGCTTGAAATTGTTTTTAACTTTTTTATTATCGTCGTCGTTTAAAATCATTTATTTTAAGAATCTTAAATAGATGTATACAGTGCTCATTAATAATGAGACTAATGTTATTGTAACACCATATTTTAAATATTCCATAAATGAAATTTTGAAGCCGTCTTTATTGGCTGTTTCACATACAATGACGTTAGCGGCTGCACCAATTATTGTCATATTGCCGCCCAAGCATGCGCCCAATGATAAGCACCACCAAAGAGGATGAGTGTATTCAGCTCCTTCAATTGTTTGAATTGTGGCAAGCATTGGCGCCATTGTTGCAGTATACGGAATATTATCAATTATGCCTGATAAAATTCCTGATGCCCAAAGAATAATCATTGCCATTACTTCTTTTGAACCGTTTGCAACATCCAATAACCATTTTGCCATTAAATCAATTCCGCCTGATGCTTCAAGGCCGCCGATTATTATGAATAAACCTATAAAGAAAAATATTGTGTTCCATTCAACATCCATTAAGATTTTGTGCGGTTTTTCAAAGATTAATAAAAAGCTGGCTCCAATCATTGCTACAAGATAGGTGGGTATATGGGTTATATCATGTGTAACAAACCCTAAAATGACAAGTGCTAAAACAATAACCGATCTTATTGCCAATGTTTTGCTTGTTATTGAGCCTGAATTGTCGATTTTTGCAACTTCTTCCATTTTTTCAGGCGTGCTTTTGAGCTGTTTTCTGAATACAAAAACCATAATGCCGATTGCAACAAGCATTATTGCTACAACAATTCCCGTTAATTCTTTTACAAAGTCCATAAAAGAAAGGCCTGCGGCTGAGCCTATAATGATATTAGGGGGATCGCCAATTAAAGTTGCCGTGCCGCCTATGTTTGAACAAAGAATTTCTGTTATTAAGAAAGGAATCGGGTTTACATCCAATTTTTTGCAGGCTGCAAAAGTAACGGGCATAATAAGAATAACTGTTGTAACGTTATCTAAAAATGCGCTTGCTATTGCCGTGAAAACAGCAAGAGCAAATAATACAAGTTTGGGTTTACCTTTGGTTAGCTTTAAAATTTCATTTGCGAGCCATCTGAACACTCCCGAGCTGGCTGAAATGTGAACAATAATCATCATTGAAACCAGCAAAAATATAACGTTAAAATCTATGTAATTTGCAAAATAGTGTGCTAAATCCGCAGGGTTTTTATCAGATGACAGTAATCCCAAGAATAACGTTAGCGAAGCACCTAAAAGTGCAACCGTAACTTTTGAAATTTTTTCCCATGCGATGAAAATATATGCAATTATCAAAATTATTGCGCTTGCCATTACGGCATTTTGTTGAATAAACTCGTGTAATGCTTCCACAGCCTCCCCCTTTATTTAATTAAACTAATTAGTTTAATTTTACGGGGTGAATTTTTTTTGTCAAAAAAAGAACGGATTGAATCCGTTCTTTTTTGTTTATTATATTTTCTTTTTGATTAAGCTGCTTGTTCTTCTTCTTCTTTGTCTTCTTCTTCAGCTTCTTCGTTGTTAGCTTCGCCTGTTTCTTCAACTGCTTCAGCTTCTTCAGCTGCTTCTGCTTCTTCAGCTTCTTTAGCTTCTTGTGCTTCAGCTTCTTTGATGATTGATTGAGCAGCTGCTGCACCTTGAGTTTCAGCGAATTCGTGAATTGTTGCTATCAATTCTTCATCTAAGCCCAATAATTCTGTGAGGCTGTCAAATTGAGCTTCGTATTCTTCTAATTTTGCTTGATATTCTTCAATGAATTTATCGATATCTTCTGTGATTTGTGTTCTTTCAACGTCGCCTTCAGCTGCTTCAGCATCTTCAGCCGCTGCTGCACCGTTAACTGTTAAGTTGTTAGGATCAGCATCTGTGAAATCGTAGTTAGCTTCTAAGTATTCAGCTGTGTCTAATGTTGAGTAGCCTTCGAATGCTTCATCACCAACTGAGATGTCGAAGTTGCCGAGAAGTCTTTGGCCGTTTTCTGCAAGTGTGCCTTCTTCAGCTTCAGCGTAGCTGCCGAGGTTAACATTTACTTCTTCGCCGCCGAATGCTTCTTCAATTGATTTTAATTCTTGGTTGCCGTTTGCATCTTTAACAAGAACCATAACGCCTGCTTGGTTTAATTCTTCGTTGGTTACATCGCCTGAGCCGTCTTCGTCAAGTGCAACCATTTCATCGAAGAAGTTTTCTGAGCCTAAGAATTCTGAGAAGTTTGAAAGTTCGCCGTTACCGTCTTTGTCGACAACAAATTCATATGTTGTTCCGTCTTCATCTTTGAAACCGATAGGGTCGCAAGATTTTGCTGCTTCTTCAGCTGCTTTTTCTTGTTCTTCGATAACTTTATCAAGATTGCACATTTCTGTGTCTAACATTTTCATTTGACCGTTGATAACACCGAGTTCATTTAATAATGAATCCATTGTAACCATTTTTGTGTTTGTAACAACTAAGTCTGATAAAATAGCTGACATTTCTTCGTCAAAACCGCCTGATGTAAGACCTGCTTTAATGTTAGCTTGAAGGTCGCTCATTTTAACGTCTTTGCCGCTTTCTTTATCTTTTTTGAATTGTTCAATTTGTGTTGAAACTAATTCTTTAACTCTTTCTTGTTCTTCTTCGGTGATTTCTTTTTGAGCATCAATTGCTTCGTCTAATGATTTTTTGATTTCTTCGCTTAATTTTTCAACTGTTTCTTTAATTGTTTCTGCTGATGAGTTTAAAGCGTTCCATTGATTTTGAAGCTCTTCTCTTTTTGCTTTGTTAGCTTCTAAGTCTGCATCTTCTGCTGCGGGAGTTGCTTCTGCTGCTTGTGCATCTTCTGCGCCTGCTACTGCAACTGTTGCGCCTAATTCTTTTGCCAGTGCTTGGAGTTCTGCATCTGTTACGCCTTTTGCGTCAACTTGGAATGTGTCTCCGTCTGATTCTGTAAATGTTAAAATATCATCTTCATAGGAAACTTGGAGTCCGCCACCGTTGCCGGGGATTTCGCCTTCATTGTTTGTCCAGTTTGTATACTGTGAACCAATTAATGCTACATCTATTGTCATAACCAATACCTTTCAATTTTAATCTTTACTTATGTATATATAAAGTATATACAATTTATTGAATTTCACAGTTTATGTTTTTTGTTACATTTCGTTACATAAATCGTTATAATCTAGTCCTTATAATAGCTTCACGATTTTTCTTTTTGTGATAATATCAATATAAATAATAATGTTATAGAGGATGAGGTAATTTATAATGGGCGTAGTTGACGTATTGCTTAAAATATTTAAAGACCCAAATGACAGAAAAATAAAGAAAGTTCAGCCTATTGTTGATCATATTAATAATCTGGAGCCTGAATTTGCAGCTATGTCTGATGAGGAATTAAAGGCTAAAACAGCTGAATTTAAAAAGATTTTAAGCGAGAGAGAAACTTCTGCCGATTATAAAACCGACCTTGCTTTAGAAAAAGCCGCTTTGGATAAAATTTTGCCTGAAGCCTTTGCTACGGTTAGAGAAGCCGGCAAAAGAGTTTTAAATATGCGCCATTTTGATGTTCAATTAATTGGCGGAATATTTCTTCATGAAGGGCACATTGCCGAAATGAGAACAGGCGAAGGCAAAACCCTTGTTGCAACTTTGCCCGCATATTTAAACGCACTTTCGGGAAAAGGAGTGCATATTATTACTGTTAACGATTATCTTGCAAAGCGCGACCGCGATTGGATGGGTAAAATTTTTGAATTTTTGGGTTTATCTGTCGGTGTTATTTTGTCTTCAGCAGGCGGATATGATTTTGAAGAAAAGAAAAAAGCTTATGAATGCGATATAACATATGGCACAAACAATGAATTCGGCTTTGACTATCTTAGGGATAATATGGCAAAGTCTTTGGATACTCTTGTTCAAAGACCTTATAATTATGCAATTATTGACGAAGTTGACAGTATTTTAATTGATGAAGCAAGAACTCCGTTAATAATATCGGGGCGCCTTGAGCAATCTGCCGAAACATATATTTTAATGGCAAAAATTGCTCCTATGTTAGAAAAAAATGTTCACTATGAAGTTGATGAAAAGACAAAAAACATTATATTTACGGAAGACGGTATTGATAAGGCTCAAGAACTTCTTCATGTTGATGATTTATACGATATTAAAACCCAATACGCTCACTACTTAACACAGGCACTAAGGGCAAAAGAATTGTACATCAAGGATACCGATTATGTTGTTCGTAACGGCGAAATAATGATTGTTGATGAATTTACGGGCAGGTTAATGCAGGGCAGAAGATGGTCTGAAGGGCTTCACCAGTCAATAGAAGCCAAAGAAGGGGTTAAAATTCAAGATGAGACCCAAACTTTAGCCAGCATTACTTTCCAAAATTTATTCAGATTATATCCTAAATTGTCCGGTATGACAGGTACTGCCATGACCGAAGAAGCCGAGTTCGGGAAAATTTATAATTTGGAAGTTACAGCAATTCCGACAAATAAACCTGATATCAGGATTAACCACCCTGACGTTATTTATAAAAGCCAAAGAGCAAAATTTGAAAATGTTGTAAACGAGATTGAAGCACTCAGCAAGGAAAAACGCCCTGTTCTGTGCGGCACAATAAGCATTGAAAAATCCGAACTTTTATCTCAAATGCTTAAAAAAAGAGGAATTAAACATAATGTTTTAAATGCAAAGCACCACGAAAAAGAAGCTTATATAATTGCGCAGGCCGGCAGGTTGGGCTCTGTTACCATTGCTACCAATATGGCGGGAAGAGGTACTGATATTTTACTTGGCGGCAACCCTGAGTATCTTGCAAAAGAAAAACTTGATTCATTGGGAATTACCCCTGATCATCCCGATTATGAAAATGCCAAAGAAAAAGCATTAATTGAAGCAAGACAAATAACCGAAAAAGAACATGACAAAGTTGTTGAATTGGGCGGCTTGCATGTTATAGGAACTGAACGCCATGAATCAAGGCGTATTGATAATCAGCTTAGAGGTCGTGCGGCTCGTCAGGGAGACCCCGGGTCTACCAGATTTTATCTTTCTTTGGAAGATGATTTGATGAGAATTTTCGGTGGTAATATCATTGCTTCATTTATGCCTGATGATGTTCCTTTGGAATCAAAGCTTGTATCAAAACAAATTCAATCTGCACAAAAGAAGGTTGAAACAAGAAACTTTGATATAAGAAAATCCGTTTTGGAATATGACGATGTTATTAATATACAGAGAGAAAAATTTTATACACAAAGAAAGAAAGTACTATCTAGCAAATCATTATATGAAGATATTATATATATGATTGAAAAAGAGTGCGAAAGGTTGTTAAGACAATATGTTTCAAAAGACATGTCTCCAGCTGAGTATGTTGATGAAGATATAAAACTTTTAACAACGGAAATTCACACAATATTTCCTCAGTTATCCGAAAAAATTAAAATGAACGATCTAAAAAAACTCAGATATTCAGATATTCTTGATTTGTTAAAGAAAGAATCAGTAAATGCATATAAGGACCATGAAAGAAATACAATTAATGCATTTAATGAAGTTATGACAAAATACGGCCAAATTGATGAGCCGCAAGTTGCATTTTCGGATGACAATATGCTTCGTCATATTGAAAAAGATATTTTATTGCAAGTTGTTGATCAAAAATGGATTGACCATTTGAATAACATCGATGATCTTAAGGATTCAATCGGCCTTGTTGCATACGGCCAAAAGGATCCTTTGCTTGAATATAAAAAGAAAGCTTTTGACTATTTCAACCAGATGATGTTTGATATTCAATCCGAAACCGTAAAACACATTTTTAGAGTTCGATTCGGCGTTCAATTTGTTGATTCCGACGATGAACCTCTTGTGTAAATGTAAATAAATTTTAATATTTTTAATTTTATATTAAATATATATAAATAACTTTCCGTAAGTATATTTATCGGGCTAATTATATTCGTATGTACTACGGAAAGGAAATTGTATGTCGGCTATTAACAATAGTGTTGCCAAATTGTGCGAGAGTATTGCGCAAAATTCGGTAAATGGCGGAGTTACTTATTCAAGAGATGAACTTCAAGACCTGTTTGAAGATACAGGATATTTTAATGCGGGCGAAAAAGGCAAAGAACAAATTCAAAAGCAAATAGACGCCCTTCAAGCAAAGATTGACGAACTGACGGAAGAAGCAGAAAAACTAAGCGAAGAAATTGAAGAGAAAAATTATGAAATTGACGGTAAAAACGATGACTTAGCTGATGTTATTTCTCAAATTTCCGATAAAACCATGCAATATCAGCAAAAAGTAAAAGAGGCGGCAAGATTAGCGGCAAGAGATGCTGTTGCTTCTTATAACAATGGTAACGGCGATTCTTATGAAGGCTGCTATGATGAAGCATTTGCAAAAAGAATCAGAGAAGTTGCAGGTGCTAATATAGGTACAATTAAGAATTTATACGGCCAATATGAAGACCTTAAAGGTCAAATCAGCCCTGTTATGCAAGAAATACAGACAGATTTGGATAAGGTTAAAGGCCTTCAAAATCAATTAAGTTCAACAAATGCTACAATAAACCTTTTAACGATTACCAAAAATAATATGTCCGATACCATAAAGGGTGCATATGAAAATAAAGATTTAGATGCAAAAGCTCCCGTTTATTCAGGCGCAAAAGCTGAAGTAGCCGACGAAATTTTGGCGGATGCCACTGCATTTAAGGGCAATGCAGGCGATGCACCTAACCCCGATGCTGATAATCAGGTTCAAGAAAGAACACCTGAACAACAAAAACAAATAGATGATGCAATGGCCGAGTATGCAGCCAAAAACCAAGGCACCGGTTATAATGCCACTTGGTACGCCACAATAAGCAAAAACCCGCAATTGCAAAACTTGAGCACAAGAATTAATGATGAAGGAATGCTTCAAAACTTGCAAAACCTTGGCGCAACGCCGGATGAAATTTTAACATTCGTTATGAATACTTGGAATTGCGGCATTAAAAGAAACGTTCAGGCAGATGGAACCATTTCTTATGTAATTCCGAATAACGAAGGCTCGGATGAAGCGGTTTATTCCAAATTAAACGCACTTGCAACATCAGGAACTCAAAAAACAGCAGACAGTGTGGATGCTTCAAATATTGAAAAGCTTCAGGAATTCGGTTTGAGTTCATTGGATAAAATGTATAAAGCAGGATTTACATTCAAAGAAGCTATGTATGTAATGACCAAAGCTTTTCCAAATTCTGGTATTGAATACAGTTTATCAAGCCAGACATCTGAAAGAAACTATAAAATTGTACAGGATAATGCCCAAACAGGTACATTGTATAAAGATATTGCGGCAAAAATTCTTGATTGCTGGAATGTAGGCGCAGGAATTTCAACAGAAGACGGAAGCTCCAATATTGAAACTACAAGAGGCCATTATGACCCGATTACTTTCCAAGACGGCAATATTACATATTCATTTATAACTGACCGAGACAATAACGGCAAATTTGACTATACCGACGGAAATAATAACGATTTATTAGGCTCTAAAGACGGTATATCAGAACTGCTTGCTTTTGACTACAACAATGACGGAATTATTGATGAAAATGACGTTGATGATGACGGCAACAAGGCGCTTGATCAATTAACTTTAATTTCCAATAATCAAATTGAATCCGTCGGAGAGTTCGGTTCGGATGATGTTGACGGGTATAAAGACGGCTCGGATTATAAAGGCAAAGGTGCTTATACAAACTCTGTCGACTTTGATGTGTCATATACATCAGCAGCGCAAGCAGGCATTACAAGTATTGATTTAAGAGATATTAAAGCTTCCGGTAATATAAACGGCGAAGACAATGTCGATGAAGGATTTACCGACATTAACGGCTCAAATATAATAAATCAATTTACAATTACAAAAGACGGCGAAGAAATTACCGCAAACGAAACTTTAAATACTGCAGAAAACCTCGAAATATTCTACGGTCAAATTGCTGATAATGCAGGCAATATTTCATCAAATATTACAAGCGAACAATTTGAAAATGCATTTGATGACTGGTCAATTTCAGGCCCAGAGGCAAAAGCCGCTTATGATAAATTGGGCGCTCTGGCTGACACGCTTGAAGATAAATTGGCAGAAGCAAAAGAAAACGATGATACTGACGTAGGTTTGCCGCTTGAATATGAACAATTTGTTGAATTATACGGCGCAGACGGCAGGTCGGGCGAATATGTTCATGCGGTTAAAGATTCCGCTAAAAGAGCATCTGAACCCTATGCCGAAAGAAAAGATGCAACTGGAGCTGCTGACGCTGCCGAAGAAGCTTTTGACCAAGTAACGGAAGAATATTTTGACAAAGATAAAGACGACGATGACACCGACAAAGATAAAGATGCCGATAAATAGCATCAAAATAAAAGCCCTGCATTTGCAGGGCTTTTTAATTTATTAAAAATTTTCGGTAATGAATTTTATTTCATCATCTTTGGTTTTAAAGCACTCGGGGTTCAGCAATTTTTCTTTAAGCAACGAATTTAAAATTTTGCCGATTATCTCTCCTTGCTTGTAGCCTAATGATTTTACGTCATTGCCGTTTACCAGATTTTTTGTATTCATAATTTTTAGATAAATAAGAGCATTGTCATCGGCTGTTTTAAAATAATACAGCGCTAATTGCTCAGGATTAAAGGTTTTAAAAAATTCGTAAATTTCAAAATTATTTTTTAAAGGCGGCTTAACATAAAAAATTGATTCCAAAGCTGATATATAAAGCTTGCTTTGCTCTTTTATATTAAACAATTCTGCCGCTTTTTTGAGATTTGTTATTTGTGATGATTTTAATTCTGTTTTTGTCATCCATATTTTATAAATTTCTTTGTCTAAAATTTCTGCCAGAATTTTATCTGAATATGAAAATGAGAAAATCTTATTAAGTGTCAGATAAATTCTGTCTATACTTAAATGTTTATTATCAAATGTTTTTATGCACTCTTGTATCAATTCTTCAGTTTTATTGCAAAATTCAAAATCAAATCTGTGTTTAAAATCAAGCCCTCTTAAAATTCTTGTCGGGTCATCTAAAAATGATTTATCATGTAAAATTTTCAAAACCTTATTGTTTATGTCATTTTGCCCTTGAAATGGGTCTATAATTTGATTTGTACCCAAATTGTATGCAATTGAATTAACGGTAAAATCTCTTCTTTTAAGGTCTTCTTCTATTTTTACGCCCGTTTTTAAAACGTTTGGGAGTGTCCCCATAAAATCATATTTTTCAACTCTTGTTGATGCAATATCAATCTCTTGGCCTAAAACTTCAACTTTTACGGTGTCAAACGCCTCATGTATTGAATTTATTTTGAGCCCTGATACTTTTGCAAATTCAATTGCGCTGCCTTCTATTAAAAAATCAATGTCTTTTATTTGATTTTCCATCAATAAATCGCGAACAATACCGCCTACTATATAAATTTTATTTTTATATTGGTTGTTCGAGTTTAAAATTATATCTATGATTTCTTTTTCTTTATTATTGAGTTTATTTAACAAATTCATATTATTTTTCCAAAATAAACGTAACGGGGCCGTCATTTATAAGCCCGACTTTCATGTCTGCTCCGAAAACACCGGTTTTAACAACTAGGTTTGACTCTCTTATTTTTGAAATAAATTTTTTATAGTAAGTATCGGCAATATCGGGCTTCATTGCATTGTCAAAACTTGGTCTTAGGCCCTTATTGCAATTTGCAGCCAGTGTGAATTGCGATACAACCAAAATTTCGCCCTCTATATCTTTAATTGAAAGATTCATTTTTTCGTTTTCATCTTCAAAGAACCTTAAATTTAAAACTTTATTTACCAGAAAATCTATTTTATCTTCGGTATCATTTTTTTCAACACCGAATAAAATTAACATTCCTTTTCCGATTTTTGCGCATATATCCCCGTTTATTTCTACCGTTGCCTCTTTTGTTCTTTGAATAACAAGTTTCAAAATTTATCTCCTTTTTTTAAATTATACATAAGAATTTAAGCAAATGAAAATTTTCATAAGTTTTTTATATTTGCTATCCGTTTTTTAAAGAGAGATTTTTTGTTAACAATCACCAATGAAAATAACCATAAAAATTATATTACATCTGCCGTATCAAGAGCAGCTGGGCTTTTAGCAGGCTATGGAATATATTCTTCCGCAAACTTTGCTTCAGATTTATTTTATACTAAGGCAAATGTTGAAAAACTAAAAAACCCTCAAAAAACAAAACAGGCATATAATTTGGCATTTTTGAATTCAAAAGTAAAAGAAAAAGGCACAAAACTGTTTTTTGTTCCTCTTGCCAAAGGAGCTAATGACTTGGAAAAAATGCAAGATATTAAAAATATTATTTCAGATATTGATAATTTCCCAAAAGAAGAAGAAATTTTAAATGCCTTATATCCCGATTCTGAAACATTTTATTCTAAATTGTGTGATAAAATTGAAAAATTATTAAGAAAAAACCCTGATAATTTAACCCTGCAACACCTTGCAGACTGGCTGTTTGGCACAGATGACTTTGATGATACTTTATTTAATTTAGACACCTATATTTCAATAAAATTTGCTGATAATGCAATGTTTTCAACCTCAACAAATTCAATTTTAGTGGCAGATTCTGAAATTAATACTCCCTTTTTTCATGAACTTGGCCACAGTATTAATTATAACTTGAAAAAAGGCGGCAAATTTATTTCAAATTTATCAAGAATTCACTATGATTTGGCTATTGCTCTCGGAGTTGCTGCAATTTTGTTACCCAGTCAAAAAGACAAAGAAAAGAAAAATAAGCCGATTGAATTTTTACAAAATAATGTCGGCAAACTTGCATTTTTGGCTGCATCACCCCTTCTTATTGAAGAAGGAACGGCCTCAATAAGGGGCTTAAAGGCAGCAAAGCCTTATTTAGATAAGGTTGATTATAAAAAATTCAAATCTTCTTATTTAAGAGCATTTATGGGGTATTTTTCAAATGTAGCTTTTGTTGCAGGTGGCACAGTTGTCGGACTAAAGGTTAAAAATTTAGTTTCGGACATTTTAAATAAAAAATTACAAAAGCCCTTTTTTGCCAAAGAAAAAAGCTGCACCGACAGCACACAAAGTGGAGAGCAAAATAACATAAATAAACCCGTGGGCGCTTTCAGCAAAAGGCAGGGGCACGTTCATTCCCCAAAAACTGCCAAGCATGGTAGGGATTGATAAAATAATTGTTATTGCTGCCAAAAATTTCATAACTTGGTTTACGTTGTTATTAATAATTGAAGCAAAACCGTCCATCATACTCTCTAAAATGGTTCTGTGCATATCAACCATTTCTTCTGCCTGTTTGGTTTCAATAATAACATCTTCAAGCATATCGATGTCGTCTTCATCAAATTTTAAAAGACCTTGAAGGTTTTGAGAATTAACCGATTTTAAGATTTTTTCCAAAACCACACGGTTGTCTTTCAGTGCTGTTGTAAAATATACAAGAGATTTTTGAGCTTCAATAAGTTTGAATAAAGCTTTATTATTTGTTGTTTTTCTCAAAGAGTCTTCAATTTCTTCTGTTTGTTTATTTATTATTTTCAAGTATCTTAAGTAATATTTTGCTGTTCTAAACAAAATCGCAAGCATAAAGTTTGTTTTATCACGAGTATCAAAGAATTTAGATGTATCATCGTTAAATGAACTTATGATTTTATTTTCTTTTGAACAAACGGTTATAACTCCTTCGTGGGTTAAAATTATACCCAAAGGTAAAGTGTCAAAGTTTTTTTCATCATCCAAAAAAGGAATGTTTGTGATGATTAATAAATTGCCGTCTTCATATTCGGTACGTGATAACTCGTCTGCGTCCAATGAGTTTCTTAAAAAGTTTTCTTCCAAATCCAAAATAATGGAAACTTTTTGAATTTCTTCAAACGTCGGGCTTACAAGATTAAACCATGAGCCGGATTCAGCTTCATTTAAAGTTAATTTCTTAAGGGTTTTATCGTCTTGGGTTTTTAAAATCTCAATCACGCTAAAGCTCCCTTCTTAACTTAATTCTTGCTAATTTTATTTAACTACATAAATAAAAAAGTGCAATTATTTTTCAAGTTTTTCAAGCATTTGTTTGACTACATCAATGTCAAGGCCCATAACATTGTAATAACTGCCTTCCAAGTGTTTTATAAAAGATGTTTCAGGCGGGTTATCTTTATTAATTGGCGAAAGAAAATCTTGTATACCGTAACTTCCAGCTTTATCTAAAGGCTTTTTTGTCAGAATGTATTTAATTATTTCAAATATACTTAATTTTTTAAATGTAACAAAGCTTTTTGAAAGTTCCGTAATTTCTTCTTTGGTATCTGAATCAATTATTGTGTGTGATGTAACAACTAAATGAGTTTTATTTGAAAGATTTTTTAACATAAAAAGAGCCTCAATTACATTTTGAGGCTTAACCAAACACACACTATTGAGGATTACCATCGTGTCGGCGCCTATCACAAGAGAGTTCCTAACCCCTTCCCTAATAACGCCTGACGCTTTAATAAGAGAGTTCTTTTTAATTATGTTTTCATCAAAAATATGACTGCATAATTCATCACTTTCTGATGTTTTTATTTCAAATTTCCTTCCTAAAAGGTTTAATATTTCTTTTCTTCTCGGTGAATTAGAAGCTAAAATTATCTTTTTCATAAAACTTATTTTAGCTTAAATTAACCTTTTGTTCAAACTTAGCCTGCCGCTTGAAGTGCTTCATCACCAAGTGCGGGTTTTTGTGCCGTTTGAGCTCCCGGAACTTTTTTCTTAAGATTGCGGGATTTTCTGTATTGAATATTTTGTGCAATTGCTTTTGTGCAAAGATCCTTTAAATTCTGCTGCATATTAATCATTGCCAAGTGAACTTGCGCATAATCATTCATTGCTTCATACATTTTATCGGGACTAATCATTGAAACCTGAACTGTCGGATTATCAACTTTCATTGTCGCATATTTTTTGACAAGTAAAATGTCAATCCTGTCTTTTGCTCCTATTGTCATAGTGTGCTCCCCGTAATTTAAATTTCCCTTATCCTTTGTACTTATATAAAGTATTTTTTATTTTGGAAATTTACTTTTTAAAGTTGACAAGTTAACATTTCTTAATACTTGTCGGTTAAAACAGATTTTGTGTCTTTATCCAGCCCAAAAATGCCCGTCAATAAAGCAAGTAGCGACATTATAACAAGTATCCAAATTATGCCGAATTTTTCGCCGATAAACCCTAGGGGTGCAAGCGATAATGCGCCTATTCCCCAAGAAAAACCTTGCATTACGCCTGAGATTACACCTGTGTGGTGCGACATAATTTTTTGAGCGGCAACAATTGTAACAGAGACCGATAAAAAGATAAAAAAGCCCGAAATAATGAAAGTAATAACTCCCAGAATCGGAAAATGTTTCATTAAATAGTAAAATAGAGCAACTAAAGGCAAAATTGTAAAGAATGAAAGACGGATAATATTAACCGCGCCGATTTTTTCTTCAAGTTTGGTGCTCGTTATCATTGAAACACCGCTAAGTGCAAAAAATAAGGTTACAATGAGCCCTATTTGGTTTAGTTCAAAGCCGTAATCTTTTAAAATAAACGGGATATATGTGCCAAAACTTATGCTGACGCCTGATTTTACAATGGCAATCCAAACAAGTTTCATACAAACTTTGTTTTTTAAAATTTCTTTCATAACTGCAAAAAAACCTTCTTTTGAAGTTGAAACCGCTTCAATAGGAATTTTTGGCACTTCAAAATAAAGAATGACGGCTGTCAGAATACCTATGATTGTTATATATAAAAGTGCATGGTCTCCGAATTTATCAACCAAAGTTGATGAAACGACAGGCCCGATTGAATAGCCGATTGTTCCAAGGCCCATAAAAAGCCCCATAAATTTTGAAACATTTGGGTTGTTGTAGCAAAAAGTTTTAACCAAGCTTGTAACCTGAGGATGAAAAAGTGCATTACCGCACATTCCAAGCATTAGAAACAGGCACAATAAAAAAGCGTTTGGAGCGGCAATTGTTAAAGGAATAAAAATTGCGCCCATAGTAAGCCCGTTTATCATAAAAGCTCTTTTTTTCATTTTGTCGGCAAAAAAGCCAAACAAAGGTTGCAGCATTGATGAAACCAAATGCCCCATGGAAATAATAAGGCTGATACTTGCCAAAGTAATGCCCAGCCTTTGAGTTATAAGAGGATACAGAGGCACAATTGCAGAAGCGTATAAGTCCGCCACAAAATGCCCCATGGATAAACCTATAATTGCCTGTTTATTAGATTTCATAATTATTCTTCTTAATTAGTGTTTAAAATGTCTGATTCCCGTTGTTACCATGCATATATTTAATTTGTCTGCAAGCTCGATAACTTCTTTGTCTTTTATGCTGCCGCCCGGCTGGATTATTCCTTTAATTCTGTGCTGTGCGGCAACCGTAATGTTGTCCGTTGCAGGAAAGAAGCCGTCCGAAGCTAAAATTGCATCTTTGGCGGAATCTACCACTCTCATTAAAGCAATTTCAACAGCGCCAACTCTGCTTGTTTGCCCGCCGCAAATACCAATTGTTTTTAGGTCTTTTGCAATAACAATTGCATTTGATTTCAGGTGTTTTGCAACTTTATAGGCAAAAACCATATCTTCAATCATCTCTGGTGTCGGTTTTTCTTTTGTAACTGTTTTAAATGTCTCAGGGTCAAGTTCTTTTCTGTCTGTTTCTTGAATTAAGGCGCCAAAAGGGGTTAATTTTATTTCTTTTTCTTGGAAATTTTTATAGTCTTCCAACAAGGTGTTTAACTTTATTACCCTTAAATTCTTTTTGGTTTTAAGTTGGATTAAAGCGTCATTGTCAAAATCAGGAGCAATTACAACTTCCAAAAACATAGCCGTAAGTTTTTCAGCCAACTTTAAGTTAACTTTTTTTGTAAACGCAACAATGCCGCCAAAAGCAGATAAAGGGTCGCAATCAAGGGCTTTATCCCAAGCATCTTCTAATGTTGTGCCAAGAGCAACACCTGACGGGTTTGTGTGCTTAATAATAACTGCCGCATTGATGTCAAAAAATTCGGAAACTATATTTAACGCAGCCGTTGCATCCACGATATTGTTATATGAAAGTTCTTTACCGTTTAATACTTCATAATCAAGCTTCTTTTGTCCGAAATCATAAAGAGATGCCATTTGGTGAGGATTTTCGCCGTATCTTAAGTGTTGTTTTTTTGTAAATGAATAATTTAAAAATTCTTCGTTATTTTCTTCATTTAGGCCAAAATTTCTTGATAATTCAGAAAAAATCAGTCTGTCGTAATTGGCCGTTTTTTTGAAAACTTTGAGTGCCAATTCTTCTCTCTGTTTTTCATCAATATTTTCAAAATCTATACTATAATCTTCGGTATCGGATATCACAATGACATTTTTATAGTTTTTTGCACCTGCTCTTAGAAGTGCAACGCCGCCAATATCAATGTTTTTAATTAATGTTTCCGTTTCGGTATTTTTGCCTGCGTAAAGCTCAAAGGGGTATAAATTAACAACAACAACGGAAATAGGCGCCGAATTAAGAGTTTTGATTTCTTCTTCATTTGCTAAAATCGGGGCAAAAATTTCTGGGTGAAGTGATTTTACTTTGCCTGATAAAAGCTCCTTAAAGCCTGTTATTGTTGAGCTTTCAGTTGCTTCTATTCCTTTTGATTTTAAATATTCGAAAGTGTTGCCTGTTGATATTATTTCATAATTAGCTTCTAACAGCCTTTTTGCAAGTTTTTCAATGCCTGTTTTGTCAAACACGCTTATATAAGCACGTTTTTTCGCTTCGGTTTGCATATTCAATCCTTCCTAAATCAGTTTAATTGTTGTTTTTACTGTCAAAGCCCCACCAATCGCAAATTCCGTCTTTGCAAAATTCTCTTTCTAAGTCGGCCATAATTGCTTTGTGGGTCATTTGATAGGTAATCGGAGTAACTGACACCATATTGTTTCTGACAGCTGCAATATCGGTGCCGTCATCTTCATGTTTGGTTGTAAGTTCGCCTGCCATCCAATAGTATGTTTTGCCTCTTGGATCAACTCTTTTTTCATAGTCGTCGGTAAACATTTTTGAACCTAATTTTGTTATTTGAACGCCAGCCGTATCTTGTTCTTCAAGAGCAGGAGTATTGATATTTAAAATTGTTTTTTCAGGGAAGTTTATTTTTTCTATTCTTTTTAAAAAGGTTCTCACGAATTTTGCCGTTACTTCGAAATACAGAGGTTCCATACTCATACTGGCTAAACTTACGGCAATTGAAGGAACGCCGAGCATTGCGCCTTCCATAGCGCAGCTTACCGTGCCTGAGTATAAAATATCAATTCCAAGGTTCGGACCGTGGTTAATTCCCGAAATTACAATGTCGGGTTGTTCATCTTTTGATAATATTGCATTAATACCGATTTTAACACAGTCGCCCGGGGTTCCGGATGTTACCCAAACTCTTTTTGCGCCGAATTGCGGCTCTAATTCTTCAACTCTTATCGGCGTGTGAAGTGTTAAAGAATGCCCTGCTGCGCTTCTTTCTCTGTCGGGGGCAATTGCATAAACCTCATGGTCTTTTGACAGTTCTTTCATTAATGCTTTAATGCCCATTGCAGCAATGCCGTCATCATTTGAAATTAATATTTTCATCCGTTTCCCCTAAATAAGTCTAAATGTATGAGAATTATAACAAAAATAAACCTTTATTGCCAATTTTCAAATCATATTATAAAATATCTATATATTTTTTAGGAGATTTTTTAAGATGGCAAGAATTGTAAGACCAACATGGGCAATCAGATGTTTAAATTCAAGCTGTAAAGAACTTTTTGAGGTTGTTGTATTAAAGGACGGACAACAACAAGAAGTTGTTTGCCCGAAATGCGGCGAACATTATACTTACCCGCCAAAACAAACAGATGAAGCAGAAAACTAAAGACAGATACTATAAATTTGGTACATATTTGGAAGAAAAATTCGGCACAAAGGTGTATAAAATCACACTGGATGCCGAATTTTCGTGCCCAAACAGGGATGGCACAATATCAGATAAAGGGTGTATTTTTTGCGATGAAGCGGGAAGTTTTTCCTGTGCTCATTCATCTAAACTTTCAATAAAAGAGCAAGTGCAAACTGCAATAACAAATCTTCCGAAAAGGTTTCATGCCAAAAAGTTTATTGCATATTTTCAAGCATATTCTAATACTTATGCCCCACTTCAAAAATTAAAACAAGTTTATGATGATGCTTTTTCAGACGACAGAGTTGTCGGTATTTCAATAGGCACAAGGCCTGATTGTGTTGATGAAGATAAAATTAAATTAATATCGTTGTATAAAAATCCCATTGTTGAATTTGGTTTGCAAACTATCCATGACAAAACTTTAAAATTAATCAACAGAGGTCATGATTATAAATGTTTTTTAGACGCATATGAATTGTGCAAAAAATACGGCATAGAAGTTTGCGCACACATTATTTTGGGGCTTCCGAACGAAACTTATGAAGATATGATGGAAACCGCCCGTGAGCTTGCAAGGTTAAAAATAGACGGGGTTAAATTTCATGTTTTAACTGTTTTAAAGAATGCGCCATTATATAAAATGTATTGTGAAAAACCTTTCAGACTATTATCTGAAGATGAATATTGCAACATTTTGTGCGATTTTCTTGAAGTTCTTCCGCCCAAAACAAGCATTCAAAGAACGGCAGGAACGGGGCTTGTTTCTGAATTGGCTGCGCCATTATGGGTTAAAAACAAGTTTGAAACACAAAATAAAATTGAAAGATTTTTATCTGAAAGAAACACATATCAAGGGGCAAAATATCAAGGATAAAGCTTTTTTATTACATCCTTAGCGCAAATTGCGGCATCCGACCAGCAGTTTTGAAGGTTAAAACCGCCTGTAAAGCCGTCTATATTTAAAACTTCGCCTATAATCCACAGGTTTTTTACAATTTTTGATTTAAAGTTATTATCAATTTCATCTAAAGAAACACCACCCGCATGGACAATTTCACCCTTGTTGTCCGTTGAGGTTGCAGTTAAAGTTAAAAATTCAAGCTCTTCTATTTCTTTATTTGAAACATTTGCCGCCTGTTTTTCGGTTTTAATTAAAATATTTGCAAGTGAAGCCGGAATAAACATTGATACAACGGTTTTGAACTGTTTTTTAGGGTTTTCTTTCAGCTTGGCTTTTAATTCATTCCGGTTAATAAGCGGAATTTTAATTTGGTAAGGAAAACTCTTATAAGCGTTAATTGAAGATAATTTGAATATAAAGGGCCCTGAAACACCAATCTCAGTAAATATTACACTATTAAAGCTAACACCTTTTAAAGTTATGAATTCTTTTTCCATAATTTTTAAACCGCATAAAGCGGGCTTTATTTCATTAATTTTATGCCCGTAATTTTCAGCCAGTTTAGGGTAATTTTTAAGCCCCGTAGCTATAATGACCGCATCAAAGGCTTTTAGCGGTTCAGTTATTTCTATTCTTTCAAATTTAACTTTGTTGTAGATTGCTTCAAGCATTTTTTGTTTTACAAAAGCGGATGAATCAGCTTTAGGAAAAATTCTTAAGTCATCTTGAATATATGTTTCTACGCCTAATTTTTCAAAGTCATTGACCGCATCTGAAACACCGTATCTTGAAAAAACTGAATACAAAAACTTTTCGCCTCTCGGAAAATTTTTTGCAAGTTCCATATTGTCATATTCCGAATATGACAAATTGCACCTGCTATTACCTGTCGGCAAAATTGTATGCAGGATATTTTTATTGTCGAAAACTGTAATTTCAGGTTTTATATCAAATTTTTCCGCAAATTCTAAAATTTTTATTGCGCAAAATATTCCTGAAGGGCCGCCGCCTATAATCGCAATTTTTTTCATATGACGTTTGAACCGGATATTGTTCCGTATAAGAAGACATCTTCAGGGTCTTCCAATGCTTCGTGTAATTCCAATATGTCCTTTTTTAAAACGGGATGAATGTATGAAGACTTTATTTCTAACATTGGCACAAGAGCAAATGCACGCTTGTGTACTTCCTTATGAGGAATTGTCAATATTTCGTTTGAGAAAATAAGGTCATCGTAAAACAAAATATCTATATCTATCGGGCGTTTGCCCCAATGTTCTTCTTTTTTTCGGTCTCTCCCGAGTTTTGCTTCAACACTTTGGCAAGCTCTTAAAAGCTCAATCGGAGATAATTCGGTTCTTATTGCAATAACGGCATTTACAAACCATGGCTGGTCTTTTTTTCCGTAAGGTTCCGTTTCGTAAAATGAGCTTGTTGCGGCAATTTGAATGTTGTTATCGTTTCCAAGCATACTAACTGCTTGCTGAATTAACGATAATCTATCGCCCATGTTGGAACCCAGTGATAAAAAAGCAACTGACATTTGACCTCTTACTTATCTTTGTTAATTAACATTTTATTATTCTTTTGTTATAATAGCAATATACTATTTTATTTTAAGAGGGGATTTAATGAAAAACAATCAATCAGTGGGGGTTTATATAATAGTAGCAATTATTGCGGCAATTATAGCCTGCATGGCATTTTTAGGCCCCACAACTTCAACGGATGAAATTTCTTATTCACAGTTTTTGAAAAAAGTTCAGCTGGGTGAAATATCAAGTGTTTTGATTTCTAAAGATACTTTATATGCAATTCCGAAAGATGAAAAAAAGCCTGAAACGGAAGTTTCTAAAAAAGTATCTCAAAATGAATTTTTAAACAGTTTGGCGAGTGCTCAAAAGGCTCCTGTTATTCAATACAAAGTTACCATTCCAAATGATACCGATTCTTTATATAAGGTCTTAGAAGAAAATGCCGTTGATATAAACGTAAAAAAACCTCAGGAAGGCTCAATTTTGTCAACAATCGGCTCAATTTTAGTGCCGGTATTTTTTATAATTATGATTATTTTTATCTTAAAGGGCATTCAACAAGGCGGCTCTGCTGCTATGAATTTCGGCAAATCAAGGGCGAAAATGCTTCAGGAGTCTAAAGTAAAGATTACTTTTAATGATGTAGCAGGGATTGATGAAGAAAGGCAAGAATTGGAAGAAATCGTTGATTTTCTGAAAAGCCCTGAAAAATACACAAAATTGGGTGCTAAAATTCCAAAAGGCGTTCTTTTGGTCGGTGCCCCCGGGACAGGTAAAACTTTAATGGCAAAAGCCGTTGCCGGTGAAGCCGGAGTTCCTTTTTTCTCTATTTCCGGTTCTGATTTCGTTGAAATGTTTGTCGGCGTCGGTGCAAGCAGAGTTCGTGATTTATTTGAACAGGCTAAAAAACACCAGCCCTGTATCATATTTATTGATGAAATTGATGCTGTCGGCAGACAAAGGGGCGCAGGCCTTGGCGGAGGACATGATGAACGTGAGCAAACCTTGAATCAATTATTGGTTGAAATGGACGGGTTTGATGAAAATACAAACATAATTGTAATTGCCGCTACAAACAGGCCTGATATATTAGATACCGCACTTTTGAGACCGGGAAGATTTGACAGACAAATTTATATCAGTTTGCCTGATATTAAAGGCAGAGAAGATATTTTAAAAGTTCATGCCAAAAACAAAGTTTTAAACCCTGCGGTCGACCTAAAAGTTTTGGCAAAAAGAACTTCGGGATTCACTGGGGCTGACCTTAGAAATCTTTTAAATGAAGCTGCGCTTTTAGCTGCAAGAAACAATGAAGAAAATATTTCAATGGACGATATTGATAAATCAATTGATAGAGTTGAAGCAGGCATTGAAAAGAAAAGCAAAGTTTTAACCGATGAAGACAAAGAAACAACTGCATACCATGAAGTGGGTCATGCGCTTATTAATGTTCTTCTTGAAGATTCAAGAAACGAACTTCATAAAGTTTCAATTATTCCAAGGGGCTATGCTTTAGGCATTACTTGGTCAAGGCCGAAAGATGAGAGGGTTCATACCTCCAAAAATGATTTATTGTGCCAAATTGCAATAACTTTAGGCGGTCGTGCGGCTGAAGAAATTGTTTACGGTAAAGATAACGTTTCAACCGGTGCATCATCAGACCTTCAAAAGGTTTCAGAAACTGCAAGAAAAATGGTTATGTCTTGGGGAATGAGCGAAAAATTAGGCAATTTAACTTACGGAAAATCTCAAGAACACATTTTTATGGGCAGAGACTTTGGCCACCAAAGAGATTACTCTGAGCAAGTGGCATTTGAAATCGATGAAGAGGTTAAATCTATTGTAGATGTTCAATATAAAAAAGTTCTTGAACTTTTATCAAATAACAGGGATATTTTAGATGCGCTTTCCCATGAATTATTGGAAAAAGAAACAATGGATGCTGATGAATTCATTGAATCGGTTAAGAAAATAAAAGAAAGAAGAAATTTTGCTTAGTATTTTTTAAAATAATAAATTGCTGCTCTTTTTAGGGCAGCATTTTTTATGCTAAGAAATCAAGAAAGCCGTCAGAAAACGCCATTGCTAAATCATCTAAATAGTCATCGCTATTTTCTTGAATATCATCATACGCCGTATCTGTATAATTTCCAAATATGGTTCTTCTGTAATTTTGTTCGTTATAAAGCGTACCATCCGGCGCCATTGGTGTTCTTGTATAATAAGTGCAAACACCTTTTTTATTAAAAAGATAAGAATCTTCATAGAGCATATTATCGCTTACGTCTTTTTTGAAGCCTTTTTTAAAACTTGCAAGTTTTCCTTTTTCAAATATAAAGTAATCACTCCTATTATCAGGTATTCCGTTTTTTGTATAATGTCTGCTTAAAGAACTGACAGTATCATTATCAAACGCAAAAAACTCAACAAAATCAGATTGTTTGGCTTTACTTGTAATATAATTGATTTTTAATTTATCGTCCAAAGTTGCTACAATTGCAGTATCATCCGGCTTAAAATAGTATAATAAATGCCTTTTTCCATATTTATCATCAAGAGTTGATAACATTGGATTTAATATTGTATCCGGAATTTCAGCATTATCAAACGTATCGTTTGTTCTTTTACCGAGCAATTCTTTTACTTCACCAAAAAGCTTGTTGCCCCTTTCAATTATTTCATCAGACTCTTTTTTAATATAGCCAACGGCTTCTTCAATCAATTGGGAAGTTTTATCAGGCTTGCAAAGGAAAACAAGGGCTGCACCTAAAAAAGCAATGCTGGCCGCTGCTGTAATGCCGCGTGCAATTTTTTTCTTTTTATCGGAGAAGCTATTATTTTGCAAAGTTTTATTCTGCAATGCATTATTTTGCAAAGCATTATTTTGGGAAATGCTATTTTGCACCGCAAATTGCTTTGGCTTATTTACTGAAAGGGAATATGCTGTATTGATGCTGCTTAATTTCATAGTTTATCCTAACTGGTAAACCAATTTTATAATAGACAGCATAAAAGTCAATTATAGATTTTTAAAGTTTGCAGTTAAATTTGCATACAGCTTTTTAAGCTCATTTTCAACTTTTAGCCTGTACCCTTCAAGTTCTTCATCAGTTGCATTTAAAGGCACATAAATCGGATCACCGTAAATCGCTTTCATTTTTATGCAATTTAGCGGAAAACAAAATTCATCCCAAGTTTTAAATTTTAAAAAGAAGGGAGAAGGCGAATACCAGCTCATAGGAACAATTGGAGCACCTGTTAACCTTGCAACTTCTACTATTCCTTTTTTTACTTTATGTTTGGGTCCTCTTGGTCCGTCTATTGTAATTGCACCGTTATTGCCCGCTTTGATTGCGTTAATCATTTCAATTGTGGCTGCAGCACCCTTTCTGTTATGAGAACCTCTGACAACATTTAAACCCATGGCTGCTCCAGCCTGTGCGATAATTTCGCCGTCAGCCGAATTTGAAATCATAACAGTTGTTTTTTCTCTTTCTTCAAGTGCATACAAGCCGCATTGATGTGCGTGCCAAAGGGCAAAAATACATTTATCTTTCGGATAATTTATATTTTTACAGTAATAAAAATGTCTTTTAAATTGAAAATAAAGTGTAACAAGTTTTGCTAAAATTTGAGTTCTATTTTGTTTAGAGAAAATTTTATCTAAGAATTTTGTTTTTTTTCTGTTTAATCTGAAATCGGAAGCCGCTTTGTGAGCGTATAAGCCTTCTTTGCCTGCAATATAAGAAGCTGTTTTTGCAAGCTCTCTTGCATAATCTTCGCCAATTTTTTGATACGTAAGAATTTTTATAAAATCAAAAACAGACAGCCCGCCCGTATATTTTGCAGAAGAATTTGTCGGCAACACATGGTTTGTGCCGGAAACATAATCGCCAAAAACTTCTGCGCACCAGCTGCCAATAAACAATGAGCCGTAATTTGTTAGCTTGTTTAAAAATTTATTTTCATCAGCAACAACTAATTCTAAATGTTCAGGCGCTCTTTTGTTTGAAATTTCACAAGCATTGAATAGTCCTTCATCAACAACGGCAAAAGAATTCATATAAGAAATTTTAGCAATATCCGATGTTTCCAAATTGGATAAAATGGCATATGCAATTTCTTTAACTTTGTCTGCAAAATCTTTTGAATTGCATATTAAATAAGCTCTTGCATCTTTATCGTGTTCGCATTGGGCAAGCATATCAGATGCGACCAAAAGGGGGTCAGCAGAACCGTCTGCAATTATCAAAACCTCGGAAGGGCCCGCCAAAAAGTCGATATCAACAGTACCATATACTGATTTTTTAGCATATGTAACAAATCTGTTACCCGGGCCGACAATTTTATCAACCTGTTTAATAGATTCGGTGCCATATGCAAAAGCGCTTATTGCCTGTGCGCCACCAAGCCTGTATATTTTATCAGCACCCGCAATATCGGCTGCAACTATTGTTTCGGGTTTAATTCTCGGAGAAGTAAGAATGACTTCTTTAACGCCAGCAACTTTTGCAGGCACGGTTGTCATAATGCAAGATGAAGGCAGCGGGTAGTTGCCGCCGGGGACATATGCTAAAATTCTCTCTAAGGGAATTATTTTTTGTCCGAGTTCTGATTTGCTTTTTTTCAGACTAAACTCGCTAAGAGTACCCAGCTGTTTTTTTGCAAATTCTTCAACATTTTTTTTGGCAATTTTTATCTGATGAATAAATTCCTTATCAACCTTATTGTAAGCTTCTTTAATTTCATCTTGAGTTACCAAAAAATCATCAGCCGATGAAAAGGCGCCGTCATTAAATTTATTTGAAATATCAATAAGAGCACTGTCGCCTCTTGTTTTAACATCAGCGATAATCGCATCAATATCGGGATTATTCTCATATTCAATTGTTTTATAAAATTCTTGGCTGAGAGCCGCATTTTCACACAATTCTTGATAAGTAATTATTCTCATTATTTTGCCCTTGAAGCTAAGTTGTTTAATATATCTTTAGGAGTAACACCGTTTTTAACCATAAATACCATTGTGTGATACATAAGGTCGGCAACTTCCCATGAAAGACCGTCTCCTTGTTCAAAATTGACAGATTCAAACGCTTCTTCCATTATTTTTCTTTTTAAATAGAATTCATCTTTAAAAAGCTTTGTTGTATATGAACCTTCAGGCATTTTTTCGTATCTGTCTTTAATTACTTTATAAAGCTCCCAAAGAGTAAAATCTTTGTCTTCAAAACAGGTGTATCTGTTCAAGTGGCAGGCGTTGCCTTTTTGATCGACATAAAAAAGAATGCTGTCGCCGTCGCAGTCAAATTTTGCACTGATTAAAGCTTGAGTATTACCTGATGTTAAACCTTTTGTCCAAAGCTCTTTTCTTGAACGGCTGTAATAAGTTGCACAGCCGGTTGATAAAGATTTTCTGACTGATTCTTCATTTGAATATGCAAGCATTAAAACTTGTTTTGTGTGTATATCCTGAACAATTGTAGGAATTAATTTATCTGAATATTTATCAAAATTAAGACAAGCGATAAAAGCATCTTCAAGGTTAATTTTGCCGGTATAGATAGACATCCCAAGCTGCGCCGAAATGTTTAGTTTTTCAAGTTCTTTGATTTCATCCAAAGTAGAAATGCCGCCTGCGGCAACAATCGGCAGTGAAGTATATTTTCTGATTTCTTTAAAGGCCTCAAGGTTTGTGCCCTGCATCATGCCTTCTTTTTCAACAATTGTGTACAGAAAGCCTGAGCAGAAATTGCTGAACCTTTGAACGTATGAAGCTGTTGAAAATTCAGTATCTGTTTGCCATCCGTCAACTGTAATTTTTCCGTTTCTGGAATCAATTGCAACCATCACTCTATCTTTTGGAAGTTTTGATAAAAAGTTTTCATCTGCAGCTGTGCCGATTATAATTTTATCTGCACCGTTTGCAATCATTCTTTTTGCTTTTTCAACGGTTCTGATACCGCCGCCGACACGGCATTTTGCAATTTTACAGATTTTTGCAATTAAGTCCTCGTTGTTTTTGCCGGTATTCATTGCGGCGTCAAGGTCTATAACAGCTAACTCGCCAAATCTTGAATAGTATTTTGCAAGCTCAAGAACATTTTCTTTTTCAAGAACTTTTTCTTTACCTTGTTTTAATTGAACAGCTTTGCCATCCATTAAGTCTATGCTTGGAATAATCATCTTTATATCCTTTATTTATCAATTACAGTATCAATAAAGCTCCATTCAAATTTTCTTGACCTTGCATTTTTAATTTTCGGATTTTCTTGTTCTGTCATTGTTAAATCCGTCAAAATCGGATGCAAAAGAGCTTCTTCAGAGGCTTCAAAATATTTGAGGTCAAATTCGTACGCAAGATTTCTTACCTTAACACTATAACTTGCAGGTACAACTTTAACTCCCAGTTTCAGCCCCAATATATTAGCATGCAAACGCATTGCAATCAAATATTTGAGCTTTGAAAATTCCTCTGCAATTTGGTTGGGGCTTTTGTATAGAACAACCTTGGTCTTTAAGTCCATATTGCGCTGTTTAAGCGCACGTTCCATTTCATAACAAAGTTGTGCGTCATTTTTGTTTTGGAATGAAAAAATCTTAATTTCATAATCAGAAAAGAACATATCAACATATTTTGCGATAATTTTAAAGAAGTCTTTATGTAAATATGCATAGTTTCTTATTTGAATACCGATAATGTTTTGCGGCTGATACTTAGGACCGTCAAAATTCCAGCAGGCATCATATGTAAATTTAGAATTAATACCCCATTTTGAAAGTATTCTTTGAGAATAAATATCACGGACAGTTATCATGTCGGCACATTTTAAAGCAAGTTTTGAAATAAAGGTTGAAAAATTTCCCCTAACAGGCCCTATGCCTTGAGAAAAAATAATAACTTTTTTAAAACACAGTTTTGCAAAGATAATAATAAAGCAGTAATAAAGCAAACTTAGTGTGCTTGTTTCGTTTTGAATTAAATTGCCGCCGCCTGAAATCAAAATGTCTGTTTTTAAAATTTCTCTCAAAATTAAAAACAGGTTTTTATAATTATATGCTTTAATATTAAAGTTTTTTTCAGTATCGGCAGGGTTTGATGAAAATGCCGATATATCGCAATTCTTCCCTTTTAAGTGTTCCGTTAAAACTGTTAAAAGAGCGTCATCGCCAAAATTTTGAAAACCTATATATCCGGAAATTAATACTTTCTTTTTTTTATTTCTACCCATAATATTGACCTAAAACTTCCAGCACTTTTTCTCTTTTCGGAATAGATCTTATTGCACCTGTTTTTGAAGCTTGAATATAGCCAAGAACATTTGCATAGCGTAAAGAATCTATTCTAGAATCCCCTTTTAACCTAGAGCTTATATATGCGCCAATAATTGCCGATGTATAGCCTGTTAAATCCTTTGGCTCAAATTTAATTGCTTCAAGAAAAGAATGTTCCGTTCTGTCTAATGACCATATTCCGACACCGTTTTTAATAATTAAAGCATTTTCAAGCTGTGAATCCGCAAGCCTTGTTATTAAATTATCAGGACTTTCTGTTTCAAAAATAAGGTCGTCTTTTGTGTTAATGAATATTATCGAAATATAATCTTTAATTTCATCAAACATTTCGACAGCTTCATCTCTTGATAATTCGGTATGTCTGAAATTCGGATAATAGCCGACATTGATGCCGTTTTCACGTGCAAACCTGAAAACTTCCCTTACGGTTTCTCTGCAAGATAAAGAAAGAGATTGAACAAAACCTGTTGCAAAAATAAATTTTGCAGACCTTATATATTCAAAATCAATGTCGTCAATACAAAGAGTTGAAGCTGCGGTTTTTTTTCTGTAAAACTGCATTTCAACTTTGTTGTTTTTTTGTCCGGTAAAGTAAATTCCGTTTTGAAAATCCGCAAATTTTACCTGACCGGAATCAAGACCTTCCGATTGCCAAGCATCCAAAAGGTATTCACCAAAACCGTCGTTTTTAACCTTGGTTATGTATCCGACCTTAGAGCCGCTCCTGAGAGCAGAAACAGCAACCGCAAGAGTATCACCCCCATAGTATTTGGTAAAAGTATCCGCAAAAGACAGGGGCTTATCGGTTGAAAATTCAATTAAGCTTTCGCCGATAGTAATTATATCCAAATTTTCATACATAATTTTAAATGATATATAAAGCTTTATTATGTGTCAAATTGTTAAAAACTTTCCTTTGATGACATCTTTTTGTAAGTTAATTCTATGGCTAAACAATTAAATAATGTTTTAATAATTGCGGCAACATCTGATATGGCACGGGATCTTATCCGTAAATTAAGCAATGATGAGGTTAATATATATGCAACATACAGAAATAAACTGGATGTTGAGATGCCTTATTTAAATAAATTTTATTTGGATGTATCAAATAAAAATGAAATAGATGATTTTTTAGCTTCGCTCTCTGATATTCAATTTGACGCCGTTGTTTGTTTTCAAGGTGTTGCAATTGTTTCTCCGGTTGAATATTTATCTGACGATGAACTTTTAAGACAATTTAAAATTTCCGTTTTTTCTCTTCTTGATATATTAAAGGGGCTTAAAAACAAAATTAAAAAAGACGGCGTTGTTATTAATTTGTCATCTATGTCGTCATTTGGCATATACCCTTTCTTGGCGCCATATTCAATGGCAAAAGCATGCTGCGATATTCTTTTAAACTGTTATGAAATTGAAACGGGAATAAAGACTGTTTCGGTTAAGCCCGGAGTTGTCTCAACTAAATTTTGGAAGTATTGCGTAAATGAAAATAAAGCCAATTTTTCCGCATTTAAGGATGATTATAAGCAAATAGGAGAGTTTTTAAAAAATAATGCACTAAAAAATTCTTCAAAAGGGATAAGTGCAGAAAAAGTTTCTAATCTTATATATAAAATTTTGTATTCAAAAAATCCGAAAAGTTCATATACAATAGGCCAAGACTCAAAATTTGCAAATATAGCCTCTTTTTTTAAAGGCAGGCTGCTTTTTGGTATAATCAGAAAAATTTTAGACAAGAGAGTTAAGGGTTACATTAATGGCAAATAAAGTTTTGTTAATATATCCGCCGTCTCCGATTATGAACAGAGAAGACAGGTGCCAGCAGCCGACAGACGATTTGGTGGTTATTCCGCCGCTGCCGCCAAGTGATTTATTATATTTGGCTTCAATTGCAAGAATGGCAGGCTTAGAGCCCGTTGTTAAAGATTACAGCCTTGGTTCAAAAACAATTGAAGATTTTAAAAAAGATTTAGCTGAGATAAAACCTGATTATTTAGTTTTAAATGTTGCTTCAACAACTCTGAAAGGTGATTTAGCGGTTTTAAAACCCGCAAAGGAATTGTTGCCTGATTTAAAAATAATTGCAAAAGGTGCACATTTTAAAATATTTGACATTAAAACATTGGAAGACTACCCCGAACTTGATATTGCAATAAGAGGCGAAGCCGAATTTACCCTGCTTGATATTTTGAACAAAATTCCTCTTGAACAAGTACGAGGAATAACATACAGAAACGGTTCCATAATATCAAAAAATGAAGACAGGCCGTTTATTGAAAATTTGGATGAAATACCCTACCCTGCAAGAGATTTGGTCGATAACTCAATATATAAAAGGCCGGATACGGATGAAGTGCAAGCTGTTATAAAAGTTTCAAGGGGATGTCCATATCATTGCTTCTTTTGTCTGGCTACACCGACTTCAGGTTCAAAAGTCCGCACAAGAAGCCCTAAAAACATAGTAGGCGAGATTAAAGAATGTTATGAAAAATTCGGCATTAAAAACTTTATTTTTTGGTCTGACCTTTTTAATCTTGACCATGATTGGGTACAGGCATTATGCAGAGAAATTATTGACTCCAAACTTAAGATAACCTTTTCTACAAATACAAGAGCGGATTCTGCCGACCCAAAGACTGTTAAATTAATGAAAAAAGCCGGTTGCAGCCTTGTATCAATCGGAATTGAAAGCGGCAATCAACAAATTTTAGATAATATCGGCAAAAAAATTACCAAGCAACAAATAAAAGATACGGTTAAATTGTTTAAAAGAAACGGTATAAAAATATACGGGTATTATGTTGTGGGGCTCCCATGGGAGTCTGATGAGACATTTAGGGAAACAATGAAATTTGCCAAAAGTCTTAACACTGAATATGTAAGTTTTTACACGGCAACCGCTTTAATTGGAACCAGATTTTACGATTACGTTAAAGAACACAATTTAGGCGAATTAAATTTTGACAAACCGTATTACTATCCGACGGTTGATACACATTTTCTTTCCAAAGACAGGGTGTTTGAGCTGCATAAAAACGCATTGAAGGAATATTACGGCAGACCTTCTTATATGCTGATGATGCTTTTTAAAATTCGTTCAATAAGAGAGTTTTATAACTACTTTAAGGCAGGTCTCAGAGTATTGTTTCGAAAATAAAATAAGACCTTTATCTAATTTAATTTATGCAATTTTCATATATTTTAATTAAAAAAGGATGAAATTATGCATATAACAATTACGAATGATTGTGTTAACTGCGGCGCCTGTGAGGCAATTAACCCTAAGATTTTTTCTGTAGATACATACTGCGCAAAGGTCGATAATCGCTTTACAAAAGGAAATGAGCAAGACTGTATAGATGCTGCCTTAATTTGCCCTGTAAATGCAATATGGATAGACGATATTTACAATTAAAATTGACATATATAATTTCAAACAGGTAAAATAGTTAATGACTATATGAGGAGAGATAATATGTTTAAAAATATTTTACCTTTATTTATAATCGCTGCAATTGTTGCTGCGCCTGTTTATGCCGAAGATGCAGTTTTTTCAAACAGTGAAACGCAACAATTAAACCTTCAGCCGCTCAGCTATACGAGTGTTCCTGTTGTTAAGTCATCAGAAGCCGGCTTAAGCACGCAAGCGCCTGCAAATTCAACATCAACAACACAAAATGCGGTTTCAAATCAAAACTTTTTAAATGCAATAAACAATTTAGATAACGCTCAAGTTGAAATAAGAGAACAAATGGCAGCAGTAAGCGCTTTAATGGCGCAATCCAAAACCGCTTACGAAGCAAAAAAAGACGAATACAACACATATAAAAAGCAATATAAAGAACTAAAAAGCAAAATGAAAAGTGTTGAAAAGTCAAAAACTCTCATTCAAGAGAACGTTAACGTAAATAATACCTCAAAATAGTTAATTTAAAATTTTTTCAAGCGTGTCAATTTCAGCCGATTTAATGTATTCCTTAAAGCTGATGACACGCTTAAATTCATCATAAAAAAGTTCAAAACCGGAATCATTGTGTAAATTTTCTAAAGATGGCGCCTTTAGAAAGCAAAATTTGTTAATATCATCAATTCTGACGGCACCCGTTTTTTCAAGCAATTCAAGCGCAAGCTGTACACAAATTTCATCCAGCCCAGTGCATTCTGCAAGCGTTTTAATATCAATTTCACCATTTTTGTTATTTGAAGCAAATTTTACCATTCCGATAATTGTTTTTAAGCACTCATCAGGATTTTTTGAAAAATCGGAATTCATAAAATGAACACATAAGGGCGATGTCTGCTTTATCAGTTCGCCAAATGCGTCTGAAGTCGGCGGAATGTCAAAAAGCATAAGGCTTTTTGTTTGAGCTGAAAAATCGTGCAAAATATTTTCTTTTATTGCCAAATATTTATCAAGAATTTTTTTTGTAGAAATTGTTGTTGCAAAAACTTTAACATCACCGTTTTTATTAGAAACATATTCATTAATTTTATCAAGTATGCCTGTTTTTTGCCTGTGATCAAAAATTTTAATTTTGGCGGAAAAGCTGTCAGCTAATTTGTCATTTAAAATGCATTCGGTTATAAGCTGAACTTTTTCTTCGTCATTGAAATTATTAATCTCCGGTCTAAAAGCAATATCCAATAACTCACCGGCCTCAAACCCCATAATGGGACGTTTCCAATATAAGCAGTTAAATTCAATATCATCTTTTGAAATTGTATATGAAAGATGATTTTGTTCTTTTCCTATAATTCTTGAGCGCAGTAATTTTGAATTGCGAAAAAGAAAAAGCGGCTTTTCGTTGTTTGCGCCATATGGCTCTAAAACGTCCAGTTTCTTTACCAACTCCAAAGAAACATCGCTTGAATCAAGCTCTAAATCTATATTTATTGAATTTGCAACTTTGCTTTCATCCTTAAAATTGATAACCGCTTCAGTTATTCTCTTTTTTAAAAGCTCAAAATCAACCGAATCCATATCTGCGCTAAAACCGCCCGCCATAGCATGGCCGCCAAAACCAAGAAGAATGTCGGATAAGGAGCTTAAAACCCTTGCAATATCAATACATTCCGTTCCTCTGATTGAGCATCTGTAAGCGTTCTTATCATCAGATGTAATCATAAAAACAGGCAAATTAAATTTTTCAACAAGTTTGGATGCAACTATGCCTATTATTCCTATATGCCATTCTTTGTTATATAGGACAATACAATTTTTCGGCCTTGAGAGCATTGAAAGTGCTTCTGAATAAGTTTTATCGCAAAGGTTTTGCCTTATTGAATTAAGACTGTTGAGCTTTTCAATTACCATATCAAGCGCAATGTCATTTTCTTCAACAAGAAATTTAAAAGCTTCTAAGGGCGAATCCAGCCTTCCTGCCGCATTAATTCTTGGCGCCAAAATAAAAGCGATATCCTCACTTTTAACTGAATTGTTTTTGTTTTGAGATAAAAAAAGTTTTTTAATGCCTTTATTAGCCCCTTTATTTATTGCACAAATGCCTTTTGCGGCAATTATTCTGTTTTCACCGACCAATGGCACAACATCAGCAATTGTACCGACGGCTGCAAGCGAGATGATTTCATCTTTTAAATCTGAAAAATCGTTTTCAATTGTTTTAAATTCATCCAAAAGCGCAAAGGCAAGCTTCATAGCAACGCCTGCACCTGACATATAAGAAATTTTTTGAATATCGGAAACTTTCAACGAACTGTCAAGCGCATTATCTGCCAAGGGGTTTAAAATACAATCGGCAGGCGGTAAAATTTTAGGAGGTTCATGGTGGTCTGTTATTATTGTTTTAACCGACAAGCTTTTTATAAGCTCAATTTCTTTTAGGTTAGAAATACCGCAATCAACTGTAACAAGCACTTTTACATTGTTTTTTGATTTCTGTAAAATCAATTCTTTTAAATTAATACCATGCCCTAAATTCATTCTGTCAGGAATAAAATAAGCAAAATTAGCACCGATTGCTTTAAAAGCTTTATATAAAATCGAAGTTGATGTAACGCCGTCGCAGTCAAAATCACCCCAAACAAGAATTTTTTCATTATTTTTGACGGCATTTTTAATTATATCAACCGCTTTTTTCATGTCATTAAAGAAATAAGGCGAAGTAAAATCCGCTTTTATTGGGTTTAAAAACTCTTCTTTATCGTTAATGCCTCTTGATGCCAATAAGATGTCCAATATGTCATCACCCTTGTTTTTAGCGGCCTTAACGGTATAATTAATTGATGGCTTATTTGTAACTTCTGTTTGCATAATTGAATTATACTATCTATTTATAGTATTGTTAAATTATGAAGAAAATTGCTGTAACTGGAAATATTGCATCCGGTAAAACCGTAGTTGAAAACAAATTAAAAGAATACGGCTTTAAGACCTTGTGTCTTGATGAAGTTACAAAAGCAATATATGAAGACAAAAAGGTTAAAACAATTCTTTACGGCTTATTTAAAACAGAAAAAAAAGAAGAAATTTCTAAAATTGTCTTTGCTGATAAAGAAAAACTAAAAAAACTTGAAGATGTTATTCTGCCTGAAATTAAACAAATAATGTTTAGTTATTTTGACAAAAATAAAGACGAAAATTTTATTTTTGTTATTGCCCCAACCTTATTTGAAGCAGGTTTTGATGCTTATTTCGATAAAATAATTTTTATATCATCAAATGAAGATATTAGGCTTAAAAGGCTTATTGAAAGAAACAATGTTTCATTTGAAGATGCTAAATTAAAAATCGATTCGCAATTAAAAGAAGAAGAAAAAACGCCTAAATGCAGCTATATTCTTTACAATAACAGCTCAATCGAAGATTTGTTAAATGAGATTGAAAAACTTAAAGAAGAGTTAAGCACTCTCTGATTAATTTACAAGCGGTTGCGGTTGAAGTTTTTGTCGTATCAATATCGGGAGCAAGCTCCATAATATCAATACCTACGATATTAAAACCTTTTAAAAATTTCAGCCACTCAATAAGTTCCAAATAGCCAAACCCGCCAGCCTCAGGAGTGCCTACACCCGACATTAAAGAAGGGTCTAAAACATCAAGGTCAATTGTAATAAAAATGTTTTTATCCTTGAAGGGGGTTAATTCGGCGGGAGAAAATTTTTGGGTAGAATATTTCTGCATTATTCTGAATTCATCCCTCTCTCCCGAACGGATGCCGATTTGAGCAATATTTTCATACCCGATTAACTTTGCAATTTGATACATAACGCCTGAATGGGTCAATTCTTCGCCCAAATATTCTTTTCTGAGGTCTGTATGAGCGTCAAACTGTATAACTGACAAATTTTTGTAATATTTTCTGATGGCTTCAATTTCTGCCAGTGTCATTAAATGTTCACCGCCAACACCTAAAACTTTTTTATTGTTTGAATAAATGCAGTCGACATTTTCTTCAACTATTTTAAGTGCTTTTTTGGCATTACCAAAAGGAAATTCAAGATCTCCCGCATCAAAAAATTTAATATCAGTAATATCTTTGTCAAAATAGGGCGAATAAGTCTCAATGCCGACAGATTCAACCCTAATCATCTGCGGTGCAAAACGTGTGCCCGGACGATTTGAACAAGTACAGTCGTACGGCATTCCAAGCATAACTATATCAGATGATTTAAAATCATCTGATGAACCAATAAAATTTCTATCTAAAAACGGACCTTTAAGCATATGAAAATAATAGCACAAAAAATATTAAGTTTTGTAACATCCCAAAACCGTTGATATATATACCTCTTATATATTAATTCTTTATTTTAGGCAATTTTTTAAAACAATTTTTGTTTATTTCAATAAGAGAAATTATTGAGAGGATATTAAATGAGCTACACATTCTTTGATCCATCACAAGTTAACGAATTGGCAAAATTTCAAGGCACATTCTCGGGCGCATTAGCAGGCAATGCAGGATATATAGGAGTTGCACAAGCACCGACTTCTGTTTTCAACCAAGGCGGTTATTATGCACTTCAAGATTCCGACACAGGTTATCTGACACTTAAAAAACTCGGAAACGAAAGCTTGTATACGGGCGAATGGTATGACCAAACAACAAAACAGGTTTTTGAATTTAAAAATGATAAAAGCGTATTCAATATAAGCAACTTAACCGGCAACATGTCTGCCGCACAAATTGCACAGCTAGATAATTAGAGATTTACTATTAGAGGAAAGAGAGACATAAAAAATGAGTTACACAATGTTTGATCCAAGCAAAGCAACAGAGCTTGCAGAATTCCAAGGAAGATTTGCAGGAATTCAAGCCGGTAATGCAACAATTACAGGCGTTGCAATGGCACCGACATCAATTTACAACCAAGCAGGTTATTATGCACTTCAAGATTCCGACACAGGTTATGTAACATTACAAAAATTAGCTGATGACAGCTTATATACACAACAATGGTATGACCAAGGCACAGGCACCATTTTTGATTTTTCAAACGGCGGTGCCGGAATTGTCAGCACAAAACCGACAACAAACCAAAATAACTCAATGTCAGCTGCAACAATCGCAGGAACATACGGAAACACAACAAATTCATCCAGCAGTACAACTAATTCAAGCAGCACAACAACAAATTCCACTTCAAACTCAACGAACAGCACAAATTTGCAACAATATCCATACGGCCCCGGATATGTCGTATACAATCCAAACGGCGGTGAAACAAATAATACCACTACAAATGCAGACGGCAGCACCACCAATCAAAGAGTAGATGAAGATGGCAACCCAATTGAAATTACGGCATCAGAACTTCAAGAACTGGTTGATGCAGGAATATATGAAACAGTTGAAGAAGCTTTAAATGCAACACTTGAAGACGGATACACAGTTACTGACGAAGAACAAAAGAAATTGGGCATTTACAGCAAAGAAGACGAAGAAAAAATTGAATTAATGATGGAAACATATGGTCTTACAAGAGATGAAGCCATTGAAAAATTAGGAGACCAAGTAGGACCGATAGATGATGCAAACGATATTTCAGCAAAAATATACAGCATGATTGAAAACGGTTTTACATATGAAGAAGCTGTTGATTACCTTCAAGAATTAGGGTATGACGTTCCTGCCGAACTTCAAACTCCGCCGGAACAATATTCTGAAGAAGACGAAGCTAAAATTGCCGCATTAATGGATTCAACAGGCTGCTCAAGAGAAGAAGCAATTTCTGCTCTCGGTGTTAAACCGGTTGAAGAAGATAAACCGGGCTTAATCAGAAGCGCTGTGGGTGCAATCGGTGATTTCATCGGCGGAATCGGCAAAGCAATTTCAGACGGTTGGAATGCATTTGTTGACTGGATTTGGTAATCATCAAACTATATTTAAAAAAACCCGTCATAAACCGACGGGTTTTTTAATTGTTTTTTAGTGTATAATACCTATAACTAAGGAGTTTTATATGATTAAAATGAAAGTTATGGGCATAGCACTTGATACAAGAACAGGTTCACCCATTATTGTTTTAAATGATTATGATAACAGAAGGGCGCTTCCTATTTGGATAGGTTCGGCGGAAGCAAGCTCTATAATAAGAAAAATTGAAAATATTCCATCGACAAGGCCTTTAACCCATGACTTATTTCTCAGTTTTGCAGAGTCATTAGGCGCAAAGATTACAAAAGTCGAAATTAATGACGTGGATGATCAAACATATTTTTCATCAATTTTTCTGACTGATAAAGAAGGGAAAGAAATTGCAATTGATTCAAGACCGTCTGATGCGATAGCAATAGCAATCAGGGCAGATGTTCCAATATTTGTTTCAGCTAATGTCATGGCAGACGGTGCGATTTCAACCGATTCAAACAAAGATGAAGAAGAAGCACAGGAATTCAAGAATTTCATTAAGGATATAAAACCTTCAGACTTTGCAAAATTAGTTGATAAAAACTTTGAATCCGATCAATAAAGGTTTCTTTAATCGGTTCAAAAGTTACAAATTCTTGCCTGAATGCCTTATTCATGCCTGCAATTCCGATAGGTTCCATGGCTTGAAAACAATTTTTTGATTTTATTTTTTTCATAGTATAATACTTAATAATTAGAATAAAAAAGGCAAAAAAATGGGTAAAATCACTAAAGAAATGAGCATAATAGAAGTTGTACAACAACACCCCGAAACTTTGGAAGTTTTCCAAAAATTCGGCTTGGGGTGCATTGGCTGCGCTGCTGCAAGATTTGAAAATTTAGAAGCAGGCGCTAAAGTTCATGGCATTGATCCTGAAGTTATGGTTCAGGAATTAAATAATGCAATTGAATCTGCAAATTAATTCTTGCCATTTGAAATTGATATTATAAAATTTAATTAGTGTCAGCCCTGGTGGTGAAATCGGTAGACACGTTGGACTTAAAATCCAATGAGGCTAATACCCTCGTGCCGGTTCAAGTCCGGCCCAGGGCAAATATAAAAAACCCGCTAATAACAGCGGGTTTTTTGTGTTAAAATTTCAATAACAGTTAAAAGAGGAAAATGCCATGCTTTTTAAAGAAATAAAAAATAAAGTATTTTATGCAGGTTTAAATGATGCCGACAGAGTTATATTCGATGAATTAATACCGCTAGAACACGGCACAACTTACAATTCATATTTAATTAAAGGCTCGGAAAAAACAGCAATAATAGATACTATGTATCCGCCTTTTTCAGATTTATACATAAAAAATTTTGAAGAAAACGGCATAGAAAAAGTAGACTATATTATTGCAAACCATGGCGAACAAGACCACTCAGGTTCTATTCCCGTGTTGCTTGAAAAATTTCCGGATGCAATTGTAATTACTAACGAAAAATGCCGAGAAAATATTAAAGAAATGCTTCTTGTTCCTGAAGATAAAATTAAAACAATTCAAAATAACGAAGAAATTTCATTGGGCGACAAAACACTTCAATTTATCTTGGCACCTGGTGTTCATTGGCCTGATACAATGTTTACTTATTTAAAAGAAGACAACATGCTTTTTACTTGCGATTTTTTAGGCGCTCATCTTCCTTTTGAAGATTTGTATTCAAAAAATGACGAACTTTTATATTCAATGGCTAAAAGGTATTATGCCGAAATTATGATGCCTTTCAGATTAATGTGCAAAAAATATCTCAATTTAATTGATGAAATTAAGCCCGATTATATTCTTCCAAGCCACGGCCCGTTATACAAAGAGCCCGATTTTATTTTAAATGCATATAAAGATTGGACGTCAGACACGCCAAAAAATCTTGTTTTAATTCCGTATGTATCTATGTACGGTTCAACGGAAGAAATGGTACAATACGTTAAAAAGGGCCTTGAAAACGCCGGTATAAACGTTTATACGCATGATATAGTAAGAGACGATTTAGGCGATTTGGCCGTTCAATTGGTTGATGCGGCAACAATTGTCGTAGGTGCTTCAATGGTGCTTGCAGGCCCGCATCCAATGGCAATTAATGCCTGCATTCTTGCAAATGCGCTTAAACCAAAAGTAAAATTTGCATCCGTCATAGGTTCATACGGCTGGGGCGGCAAATTAACGGAAACAATAGCTTCTTTATTTACTTCAATTAAGCCCGAATTTGTTCAGCCTGTTGTAATTAAAGGCAAATTAAAAGAGGCTGATTATGTTGAACTTGATAAACTGATTAATTCAATTATTGATAAGCATAAATCAATAAACATGCTTTAATTTTCAATTTTCATATTGGCGAATAAGTGTATTTGGAGCACTTTTTCGCCAATATTTTTACAAAACTTAATATAAAATAAGTGTTTTAAATATCAACTTGTAATTTTTACATGTTTTATGTTAATGTTAACTCGTTATGTGTTGTTAGGTGAGATATGAGAATTTATTCAACAGGTTTAAATCCCGTTTATTCGGATTCGCATTTTAAAGCGCAAAGAAGAACAACCGGCTCGGTTTATGCTTCAAAAAATGTATATTTCGGCAATAATTACCAGCAAAGAAACAAAGAACAAGTTATTTTTATAGGTGCCGAATCTGACCCTTGGTCAAAAGGCGGCGGTGTCGGAACCGTTATGAAAGATTACAGAAATTTTGGCGCCAAAGACAATCAAATTGAAATTACACCGTATTATAAGGGCGATATTGACGAAGATAATAAAACAGTCTCACCCGCAAAAGATAAAGACGGCAATTACATCATGCACACAAACAAAGGTGATGTAAAATTAAGACTTATCGCAAGAAAAACCATGCAGTGGGGTTTGGATGAAAGCACCCCCATTATGGCATTTGCGCCAAAAGACGACGGTGATAAGCTTTCTTACTTTGTATATATAGATGAAACGGCATCCATGAAAAAGCCTTATGACAATTCGCCACATTATAAATCAGGCGGTTACAGCGAAACAAACGGCTGGGAAGGCGATACATACGCTAAGTTTTCAAAAGCCGTTGTTGAACTGTTGCCGCAAATAATTAAAGACAAGGGAGAGAATTTTAATCCAGAAACCATGATATGCTCGGATGCACAAATGGCTTATGCTCACGAGTATTTAGCGCAAAAAATTGCTGCCGGAAATAAAAAATATGAGGGCATGAAATCCACTCATGTGCTTCATAATATGTCAGGCGGATATTTGGGCGAAACCTCAAAAAGAAATATGTTTGTAAACCTTGGCGCAACTCCCGAGATGATAAAAGCCGCTCAAAATGACCCTCTATTTAAAGACAAAGGGGATGAATATTTTACTCCTTTTGTTAAAGAAACACTGGATGAAAACGGCACAGCAAACCCGACAATGATTGTTGCAAGATATGCCGATAAAGGTATAATCCCTGCTGCAGACACAGTTTCGGAAGATTATGCCGAAGCCGTTGCACTTAACCCTCAGGCGGCCGGGCCGATTCAAAAATCTTTCTCAAGACTGTACGAAAAAGGTGTTTTTCAAGGAATATTGAATCCGTTTGAAGACAAATCTGTTGATTCTTCAAAGCCGTTGCCAAATGCACTTTATAATAAAGAATGCGTTGATACTGACGGAACAATTTACCCTGCATTTGAAATATATCCAGAAAATCCCACGTATGATGAAGCAAAAAGAATTAAAAACGCAAATAAAGCAAAGCTTTTAGAAAGGCTTTCCGCAAAAGATACAACAATCATTACAGGAAACCCGAATAAAGGGGCAAATATCAACCCTGAAGTCGAATCTGACGAGCCTGTCATTAAGCCTGAATTAATTCAATTAATTAAAGACGGCAGAGGAGATGAAGTTCCTTTATTTATAAGCTGGGGCAGGTGCGACACACAAAAAGGCCATGACGTTACCGTTCAGGCGTTTAGAAAATTTGCCAAAACAGAAGAAGGCAAAAATGCAATTTTAATTTTAGGAACCGGCCTTGACGCCAACCCAGAATCAAGCGTGCTTGCAAAGGAAATGGAAGAAGCCCTAAATGACCCCGAACTAAAAGGAAGAATCGTTCATATTGACGGATGGGCTCCTGCATATGCAATGGCAAGCGCAGCCGATGCGGCAATATTTTCATCCAGATTTGAACCTTGCGGCTTAACCGATTTGGAAGCCATGAAATATTACTGCACCCCTATTGTTGCAAACACACAAGGCTTCAAACAAAAGAACTTTGACCCGAGAATTGAATCAGAACGAGACAAAGCAACATCATATAAAACCAAACATGAATATCATCTTATGAAAAATATTGCCGATTTAATTGTCGAAGCGTACGGGAAAGGTTCCGTAACGGCACAAGAAGCACTAAGAAAAGAATTTCCCGCTTTTGAAGCAGAAGACGAAGACGGCACAACATATTTTGACGATACAATTTTTGCAAAATTCGGCTTAGAATATAACAAATTCATTGAAAAGAAACACGACGAATTGCAGCAATCACCCGAGGGAGTTCCCGAAGACTGGAGAGACTGGGATAAACTCTCGGAAGATTATAATTTTAAATTCGGCGGCTTTGCAAGAGAATTAAAAGACGGAATATTAACAGCCGAACTTAAACAAGCAATGAGCGATGCAGTTCTTGCTGACGATGAAACAAAACGTCTGATATTTGAAAACACAAAAAAACTTGATACAAGCTGGCGCGGAAACGGCAATTTGCACCCATCCGGAAAATCCACCTATGAGCTTTACAAAGAAAGACACCTTGATTCAAAATATAAAGGCGCAAAAAGCGGCGATTTAACGGGTGTTGATGAAGAAGGCTTCAAAACAATTCAAGCAGAAGAACAAAACAAAGATTTGTTGTCAAGAATCGGAGCATATGCTGCAGGTGCTATGACAGGTGTTGCCGCCGCAATAGCTAAAAAGACAGGCAGAGCAGCCGAAGAAGACATCTTGAACGGCAAAGTAAAATCATTGGAAGCTAAACTCAAATCAGCTATAAAAACTGGCAGAAGAAATATGATTTTAACCGGCGCAATTTCCGCAATTGTTGTTGGCGCGGGCACATTCTTTGCAACAAAAGCTTATATGAATAAGAAAAACAAAGAAAAAGAAGATGCAATGTTTTTTGAACGTCCTAATGACAAAAACGGAGGACAAGAAACAGTAAACAAAATCAAACAAGATCAAAGAGCGGCGCAAGCCCCGATGCCAAAACTTGTTAATACAACAGCAACACCATCTTTGGCAGACTTTAAAAGCAAATTAACATTTATTCAATAATTAAAAACCCGCACCAAGTGCGGGTTTTTTATACCAAACCCTCTTTAACGGCCTTAACTGCTGCCTGCGTTCTGTCATCAACAACAAGTTTTTGAATTATACTGCACACATGGGCTTTTGAAGTGTGCTCTGAAATATTTAACTCGTTTGCAATTTCTTGATTGGATTTACCGTCCACAACAAGCTTTAAAACCTCATATTCTCTTTCTGTTAAGTTGTTATGGCGTGCCCTAAAGCTTGCTCTGCTTGATATTTTTTGCGGAATAAAGCCGCTTTTGGCATATTTAAGAGCGCTGACAGCGCGCCTGTCAAGCCACATGGCTCCATTATAAACGCTTCTTACAATCATATTTAAAATATCGCTTGAGACATCCTTTAAAACATAAGCCAGTGCGCCATTTTGAACACAGTTCAATACATCCTGGTCTTTGATTTGCGAGCTTAGGGCTATAACGCCGGTTTCAGGCTTAATTTCAAGCATCTGCCTTATAATTTCAACACCGGAAATATCGCCTAAAACAAGGTCTACAATAGCAACATCGATGTTGTGGCTTTTAAATTTGCCTATCGCATCTTTACCGTTTTCGGCTTCCGACAGAACAACCATGTCAGAGTTTTTCTCTAAACTGTTTTTAAGGCCGACCCTGATAAGTTTATGATCATCGGCAATCATTATTTTAATTTTATTGTTAAGCTCCATAGTTAAAACCTCCATATGTAACAATAAAATTAATAATAATTTTATTCATTGATTAACAATAAAAATAAATGCATTATATTTTTTCTTTTAAAAAATCAAAATTATTTAAAAGCAAAATCTGAAATTTTTTATGAACTTAAATATTAATACTATTAGATATATACTGATAAGATTTTATGATAAATTGCGTTTAGTAATATACTGATAATATAAATATACCTGCCCAAAATTTTTTTCGGACAGATATATCTTTTAGCAATACAGTGATAACTATAAGCTTAATAATTATCTGAAGTCATCTTCAAATTCTTGCATGTCTAATTCCTGAAGCTCGTCATCCGATGTAAATTGCGAACGATCAATCAAAGAATTAGGATTTTGATTTGTATTGTTAGAAGCAGCGCCTTCTTCCATACCGGGCTTTTTAATTTCTTCGGCACCTTCGGTTTTTTGCGGAGATTGCGCAGGTGATTGCACATTTCCGCTTTTATCAGCGTCGCCAATATTTTGTGCATCATTGCCTTCTAACATCTTCTTTAAGAAGGGATTTTCGTCATTTCCTATTCCGCCAATTCTCATATTCTGCCTTCCTTGTTAAATACAATATAAGTAACGACATATATAAATAATTACTTTAATTATTTTAAAAAAATGTAAACAAATAATAAGGTTTTAAGAAATGTTCTATAATATATGAGGTAGATTTATTCCCTGATGAGTTTTTTAAGGCTGTTTACATAATATACATTATAGCTACCATGCTAGTAGATTTATTTAAGGACTAAACGCCCCTATTTTTCAATATTTGTTAAAATTAATCAGATATGTAACAAAATGTAGATAAAGCCGCATTATCTGAAATTATTTAATGTGTATATACTTTATATATATGTGTTTGAAATGAGGTAATTATGGTTAATAGTGTTCAATATAATAAAGCGGTGCAAACATTCGGAAAAGAATATGTTGATCAGGCTTTGAGCGATTATTCTTCAAAAGATATGGATAAAGACGGCATTTTTAGCGGTCAAGACATGCAAACATTCTATTCAACCGTTTAAAAAACGTGTTTGCCGATAACTCAAAATTGGCAGAAAGAGCCGAAGAAATTGCACAAAAGCAAGGCGAACTTTTTATTGAATACGCAGGCGAAGACGGTGCATTAGATATATATGAATTTTTAACCGCACTAAATTCAGACGAAAACAGAGAATTGCTTGATGAATATTGGTCAATGAGAGACACAAACGACATTTTAAATAAATTAGATAAATTGAATAACCCCTCAGCAAGCAAAGAAACAAGCAAAACTGAAAATGCAAACAATTCACAAGAAAACAGCATTGTTTCAGGCAACAGCGAACAAGAAAGACTCGATTTAATAGAAGCCAGCAATAAAGCCGGAAATGCAACAAGAACATCTGTTTTAAACTTGCTTAAACTTTTAAGTTTAGGTCTTGGCGAAGATCTTAGTGAAAAACATACAAAAATTGCAGCTAAAATTCACAACGACAACAATAAATATCTTTCTTTTAAAGAAGGAACACAAATAATTGAAAGCGGCATAAAAGACTTCGAAAGATTAATTAAAGAAGAAGCAGAATTATTAAAAGAAATCAAAAACGGCGAATCTGAAGATCAAAAAACGGAATTTGTCGCATAAATATTTAATAAATGACACAATGCCCATAATTCTATATAATTAATATATGGAATACGATATTTGTATAACGGGCGGCGGCACCGCAGGGTGTGCGTGTGCATATATTGCTTCGAAATTGGGCTTAAAAACCGCATTGGTTGAAAGAAATAATTTTTTAGGCGGCCTTATGACAGGCGGCCTTGTCGTTCCCGTTATGAAAACCAATGACGAGAATATAAATATAGACTTTTATTCCGAATTAGTCGTAAATTTAAATAAAATCGGCGGCAATATTGAATATTTTGACAAAAATAACGGCTGGTTTAACCCCGAACTGCTTAAAATAGTCCTAGATAATATGCTAAAAAGCCAAGGTGTCGATGTTTACTTTGAAATGGAGCCAAAAAGCGTTAATTCGGAAGGCAGCTTGGTTAAATCAATAGACTTTTTATCGAATATGTTATCAGTATCAATCTATTCGAAGTATTTTGTAGATTCAACAGGCGATGCAAAAATTTTTAAACTTTTAAATGAAAATTTTTACCGGCAAGATGAGCCAAAACAACCATATTCTCTAAGGTTTACAATGGCAAACGTAAATTTAAAAGAATTGAAAGATTTTCTTATTCAAACCGATTCAAACCGAGATGTTACAAATTGGTGCGAAATAAACGGGAAAATACACCTTACAACGGCATATACATGGGATGATAAGAACTGGGGGCTTAAACCCTTGTTTCAAAAGGCGCTTGGTGACGGCATCTTAAAACCCTTTGATACCGCATATTTTCAAATATTTACGGTTGCCGGCGCAGACGGTGAAGTGGCCTTTAATTGCCCAAGAATAAGGGATTTTAACCCTAAAGACCCTAAAGACTACTCAAATGCAATTATTGAAGCAAGAGAAGCAATTTACAGGCTTTCTGTTTTTGTCAAAAAATATTTTAGAGGGTTTGAAAATGCCTACATTTCAAATATAGCGAGCATGACAGGCAAAAGGGAAACAAATAAAATAATTGCACAAAAACAGTACACAATAAATTTAATGAATGCCCAAAAACCTGAAGCTCCCATACTGTGCGGTGATTACCCCATTGACGTTCATTCAAACAAAAAAGACGGTTCGATTTTAAAAACAACGGGAAAATATTATCTTGAAATTAATTCACTGATTTCAAAAAATTATGCCAATTTGTACGCCGCAGGTCGTAATTTAGGGGCAGATAATAAAACCCAAGGTGCACTCAGAACGCAAAAAAATTGCATGAGCATGGGGGAAGGCGTTGCAAAGCATATTCACAAAATATTAAATTATATTAAATAATTTTTTTTACTAATTTTTACTTTACAATTTTTTTTCGTTCAGGCATTTTGGGCATTTACAGCTTTATTAAGAAATGTAAAAATTTTTATTTTAGGTGCATATCCGATGTTAATTTTTTTCATGTTAAAGTTTCTTATTTATATACCGTATTAGCATGTGTAAGGTTAGTGCGTACATTAGGAGAAAACTATGAAATCAATTTCGTCGTTTGGAAGTAACAACCAAAACCCAATTAACGACAGGGAAGGTTTAACTCAAAGTAACAATTATCAAGCAGGCTATTTAGCAAAAGACAACAAGTGTGACGAGGTTACTTTTACAGGTAATAAAAAAGACGGTGTAAAAGCCAAAGGATTTAAAGGCTTACTTATTGCACTTGCTGCAACACTCGGCTTATCCGGTTGTACACCTGCAATAAACAATAAAGATGTCAAGGCAACCAACGAGCCGCAGACAGCAATAACAGAAACGGTAGAAAACGTAAGCGATGCTGATTTACAATTTACTGACGACTCTGTTGCATTGCTAGATTTAAACAGCAATGTTCCTGTTGTTTCAATTGTTGCTACCAAAAAAATACACGGTGAAGAAGTTGAAGTTAAACGTTATCCGAATGCACTTGCAATTAAAGATGATATGTTCCATGACGGAAAAGAATACAACAGCACAACCCATGTTGTAAAAACAGCTTCAAACGAACAAGACGAATGCTCAACCTTACTTGAAGCAATTAATAAACAATATGCTGACCCGTTTATTCATAACGGCGGCGACCCCGGAGACTTCACCGGTGCAGATTTAGACCAAATTGCAAGAGAAATTATTGAAGGCAACGAAGACATGCAGAAAAAAATCGCTGAACATTACGGCGTTGACAACTGGATGGAAGCCGACATAGATAAAGTTCTCAATGACAATCTCTATGAAATGGGTATAATGGAGTTCCAAACTCCCGATATTGTTGAAATTCACGGCATTTCCACAGTTTCACCCTTATATTACAAATCCGAATCTGCAACAACTTTGTATAATACTGAAAACGACACAATTGTTTTAGATAATTCAATCAAAACAGTGGAAGATTTATATGCTGCCTTTGCAGAAAATTATAAAGATACAAGCGGTAAAGATGCAAGCACAACAGCCGCTTCAATAGCAACATGGCTTACAATTAAAGACAATCAATACAATAAAGCATTTGAAGGCAAAATTAACAACGACGGCGACCGTACAGATTTAATGTTATTACAAACATTAAGCGAGCTTGGCGATGGCGAAACACTTGAATTAAAATTGCCTCAAACATTTGGTGTCAACATTACCGCAAGCGGACTCAACATAGAAGATGTTTCAGTTAATGATGCATATCATATTGTTCATGAAATGACCCCAACCGCTTCATCATTTACATTGGACGGTTCCAAAAAAGTTATGAGCGATGAAGACACAGCTGGTTTATATGACTTTGTTGATATTGCAACAATGTATTCAGACCCCGACACATTAGAAACATATGCTACAAAAGAAAAAGATGAAAACGGTAACTATGTATTCCAATATAATTTAAATGTTGCAGACTTAAATGCAAAAACCTATTCATTATATGAACAATTTGCATACGACCATATGGATTTCTTTGCTGCAAAACAAAATATAGATATTGACGGCGAAAGCAAAGAATATGAATTTGGTGTATTTGACGTTAAAGAAGGCTATGAAGATGTAGTTAACGACCTTATAAAAGAAGGTGACTACGACACGGCTAAACAATATCTTACATTCAATTTAGACAGGTTCATAAGCGGTTCTTTCTATAATGAAGACGGTACATTAAAAACGGGTGGCGACCTAACAATGAGCCTTGAGCAATACTTCTACGTTAATGACGGCGAAGGCAAAACGATAAGTATGCCCGATAAGACACCGGATAAAGAAGATGACAAAGTTCCGGACTCAGACAATGATACCGAATCCGATTCTGATGTTATAACTGACAGCGATGTTGATACCGAATCAGACAGCACTGTAGATACAGATGACACTGATGACAGCGATGACAGTAACGTTGACACTGACGACAGTGATGACAGTAATGTAGATACTGATGACACTGATGACAGCGATGACAGCAATGTAGACACTGATGACACAGATGACAGTGATGACAGCAACGTAGATACTGATGACACTGATGACAGTGATGACAGCAATGTAGATACTGATGACACAGATGACAGCGATGACAGCAATGTAGACACTGATGACACAGATGACAGTGATGACAGCAACGTAGATACTGATGACACTGATGACAGTGATGACAGCAACGTAGATACTGATGACACTGATGACAGTGATGACAGCAATGTAGATACCGACGATAGCGAAGACAGCGAAGACAGCGATGTTGATACAGATAAGCCAAATCCTGATCCTCCGATAGACACAGATACAGACAGTGATGACAGCGACGACAGTAACGTTGACACTGACGACAGTGATGACAGCAATATAGATACAGACGATAGCGACGACAGTAACGTTGACACTGACGACAGCGAAGACAGCGATGACAGCAATGTAGATACTGATGACACAGACGGCGGTGATGACAGCGATGTTGATACAGATAAGCCAAATCCTGATCCTCCGATAGACACAGATACAGACAGCGATGACAGCGACGTAGATACTGATGACACAGATGACAGCAATATAGATACAGACGATAGCGACGACAGTAACGTTGACACTGACGACAGCGAAGACAGCAATGTAGATACTGATGACACAGACGGCGGTGATGACAGTAACGTTGACACTGACGACAGCGATGACAGCAATGTAGATACTGACGATAGCGAAGACAGCGATGACAGCGATGTAGATACTGACGATAGCGAAGACAGTGATGACAGCAACGTGGATACCGACGATAGCGATGACAGCAATGTAGATACAGATGACAGCGACGGCGGCGACGACTGCGAAGATGAAGATCCTGTAATGCCTGATATGGATGGCGGATTGACAGAAGGTCAGGTTACACCTGACTCAGGAAATCAAGGCAATGCATCCGGTGATTCAGAAAATAAAGATGATACAACAACAGATTCCGGTAACCAAGATAACGTATCCGGCGATTCAGGAAATCAAGGCAATGTCGGTAACGATGCACCTTGTGAAGACGAAGACAATGTAGCTCCTGATGTGGGTGTTATAACAGAAACAGTTGAACAATCGCAACCTGCACCTCAAGAAACGGTTCAAGATGCGGCACCTACACAAGTACAGTCTGAACCTGCTCCTGCATCTCAAGAAACGGTTCAAGATGCGGCACCTACACAAGTACAGTCTGAACCTGCTCCTGCATCTCAAGAAACGGTTCAAGATGCGGCACCTACACAAGTACAGTCTGAACCTGCTCCTGCACCCGCACCCGCAGAAACAAGTAATGATTCTTCACAATCAGAAGCAACCGCATCACCTATTTCGGATGAAGAAATGGGCGGCGAAAGCGGCGCTGAGCTTGATTGGTAGAACAACAACAAAAACTAAAACAAGGCACAGAACAAATCTGTGCCTTTTTAATTGACAATTTTTATTAAAAAAATTATTATTGAACCTATGTTACCAGTCGTTAGTGAAGAAATTTTTCAAAATATCATAAGTGAAATCACTCCGGACATCTCTTCTTGGAGAAAGTCTATGATTCACTATATAAAAGATGAAAACCCCGAAATTAACAGCGCAATAATAGAATTGGCAAATAACACAAACTTAGACCCCAAAGCCGTTGCAACCGGCGCTTATGCTGTTTATAAAATGTTGGAAGCAGCTTTTGACGAGCAAGCATTTACAATGTCAGATGATGACGAATAGTTATAAATTCATGTTAATATTTGTTTAACAAAACTGAATATATATCCTCTTTTATTGTAAAATGTTCATATACTTAATTTCCTAGAGGACAAGTGTTTCAAACAATGCAGCAACAAGATACATATAAAGATATGCCCTTTATTGCAAAGATTTTATACAATATCAGGGAAGTTATCGACTGGGATTCAAAACAAAAACAGCCCTTGATATTAAGAATAAACGAAGCATTTATTTTTAAAATTGCAAGAAAGGCCCTTTTAGAAGATGATTCTACATTTTTAATGTCAATTGCCGGTGAATCTGCCTCAGGAAAAACCACTCTTGTAAAAAATACCGCAAAAGCGTGCTTAAAATCGGATGCTAATGACTTTTACACGGTTGTTTGCTGTGATGACTATTATAAAGATGCTTCAAAAGAACTAAAAGAAGCAGGCGGATACGAAGCTTTATTTGCATCAGGATTTAGTTTTGATACACCTGATGCTATTGATTTACCGTTAATGAAAGAGCATTTAATCAGCTTAAAACAAGGTAAAACAATCTATTCGCCATATTACGACTTTGTAACCTGCGAAAGCAAAAAAGATTCCGTTGAAAAAAAACCTGCCAAAATCATTTTAAACGAAGGCTTGTATGTTTTAAACGAAATTATGAGAGACATCGTAGATGTTAAAATATATGTCTACACCCCGTTTGAAATAATTAAGGACAGATGGTTTGCACGCGCGGCAAGCAGAGGGAAGGTCGGAAAGGCTGCAGCAATGCAATTTCACGATGTTAACCAAACGGCATTCAGATATATTCGTCCGACAATGGAAATTGCAGACATTGTAATAAACGGACTTACAACTCAAGAATACATTGAAGAAGTTGCAAACAAACTTATATGTGCGGTAACTTCTGTATTAAAAGAAGTAAAATCTGCAAATAATAATTGACATGCTTTTTTGCTCATAATATTATTATTTTGTTCCAAGTTATTGGGGCGTCGCCAAGTGGTAAGGCACCTGGTTTTGGTCCAGGCATTTCGGAGGTTCGAATCCTTCCGCCCCAGTTTTAAAAAAGACCTTAAAGAGGTCTTTTTTTATATATAATCAATATGCGCTATGAACTACAATAAAGGATGCACATTAAAATACTTTAGATTTTTTAGGAAACACAATAGCACAAATGATGTAAACAATTACTGCAAACCAGCACACCAAGCCAAGAACGGCCCACACTACCCTTACTATGGTTGGATCTATTTCAAAATATTCTGCAATACCACCGCATACCCCAAAAATTTTCTTACTGTCTTCAACTTTATAAATTTTCTTTTCAGTCATCTATACCTCAATATTGATTTTTTAATTATAAATTTGCAAATTAGATTTTGTCAATTTACAAAATTTTAGATTTTAGATTATGTATTTTATCAGTATAACTCTATTAGAAATATATTCTTAAATTAGCATAGCCCGTTTGTAATATATTCAACAACTTCGGGGTAAGAATCCACAATGCTTAAATCTCTGTATTTAGCAAGGTAATCTTCGCCTTGCTTTGTTATATCATCTGCCCAAGCGCCGTCGTGATAGCACCAAAAAACCGCATCCATAATGTTTTCACCCGTGGGCAAGGGCGCTTCGGCAGAATCGGCCAGTTTTTTATCTTTTAAAAACTTCAAATTCAAAATGCAAGCATCCAAATTATCATAAGGATTCATAACATCCAAGGGCTCTTCAAGGCCGTAATAATTATTGAGGTAATCAACTGTATCGGGAGTTAATTGAAACGGACCGAACGCTTCGCCTGTGTAGCTTACAAGGTAGCCGCCTTCATCGTCATAAACTTTTCCTCTGGATTCAATCCAAAGTATTTTTAAGACGTCAATAACGTCTATTTCACCGTCTCCAAGAAGATTGATGCGCTCTTTTATTAGAGAAAGACCGTCTTCTCCCATTTGATTTGAAAACGTATCAAGAGCGTCATTAATCTTGTCAGAGGCGTCCTTAAGTTCCGGATTTTCAGATAAGGCCTTGTTTGCGGAATTAATCATGTCATATTCCGGATTTACACTCTCTTCAGAAGGCGTTTCAGAGACTATGACACCTATCGGCTCAGTTTCAGGCGGCTTTGATGTAAGTGAATAAACGCCCATACTTGTTGCAGCCGCAAAAGTGGCAAGTCCGATAGCAATATTTCTTTTTAATGAATTTTTGCGCTTATTTTTTCTCTTTAGTTGAGTATTTTTTGCTCTGCCTTGAGTGGTATTTTTGCCGCTTTTTTGAACATTGCTTTGTGTTCCTTGAGGTTCAAAAGTGTCGTGCTTAACGGTATCAGACCTTTTAACATCTATATAAGAGCCGTTTGAAGCATCATAAAGCCTGAAAGAATCTTTATTTGCACCAGAAAAAGATATATTTGAATTTTGCAACGCACCAGAAGATATAATATTAAACACGACAAACCGCCAAATTATACTTATTTATTTAACACAGGGGATATATTAATATAAAAATAATAAAAGTTAAAAATTGCCTAATTTTTAAAAGAGAAATAAAATTAACATATGAAAAAAATTCTTTGTTTTGGAGATAGCAATACATACGGCTTTAACCCCGAAAACGGCTCTAGGTTTGATGAAAAAACAAGGTGGACAGGGCTTATTAAAAGCGAGCTTAAAAATAAATTTGAAGTTATAGAGGCGGGGGTAAACAACAGGTGCGCATTTTCTAAAAATCCCGAAGGAGAAAACCTTATAGGGCTTATTGCAATTGAAAAATACCTTGTAAAAAAGCCTGATATTGTAATTTTAGCAATCGGGATAAACGATTTGCAAAAAATTTATAATAATGACAAAAATGCAATTTATGAAGGAATTAAGGCATTAATTCAAAAAATTAAAAGTGTAAACAACCCTGATATTGTTCTTTTAATCCCCTCTTTTATAAAAGAAAATATATTAAAAAGCTTTTTTAATTGCCTTTTTGATGAAACATCAATTGAAAAATCAAAATTTTTACCGGAAATTTATGAAAAACTTGCGGATGAATTTAAGATTTTTTCTCTTGATTTGAATAAAATCACAGAAACATCCGAATTTGACGGACTTCATTACAGCAAAGAAGGGCACAAAAAAATTGCAGATAGTATTCTAAGCTTTCTTTCAGCTAAAAATTTGACTAATTTTTGAGCTTATAATTAAATTGAGTTATGAAAGTTTTAGTCGGATTATCAGGCGGCGTGGATTCTGCAGTTGCTGCCGCACTTCTTAAAAAACAGGGTTATGACGTCATTGGCGCCACAATGTCTATTTGGGGTAAAGATGAATACCATGATTTTCAAGGGCACGAAAATGCTTGTTTTGGGCCGGATGAAATTAAAAATATAAAAGAAGCCGAAAGAATAGCAAAAAAGCTTGATATTCCTTATTTTACGGTTGATTGCAGAAACAATTATGAAAAAACCGTTATTGAAAATTTCAGAAAAGAATATTTATCAGGAAGAACCCCAAACCCTTGCGTGTGGTGCAATCAAAACATTAAATTCGGAGTTTTTCCTCTTGCTGCAAAAAAACAAGGAATTGATTTTGATAAATTTGCAACGGGGCATTATGCAATTATTGATGAATTAAACGGTGAAACTTGTTTAAAAAGGGGTGTTGACTATAAAAAAGACCAAACTTATTTTTTATACAGGCTTTCAAAAGAACAGATTTCCAATCTTATTTTGCCGCTTGGAAAATATACAAAAGATGAAATAAGAAAAATGGCGGCAGAATTCGGTTTGGATGTTGCTAACAAGCCTGACAGCCAAGATTTTTACGGCGGCGATTACAATGAACTTTTAAAAACAAAAGAAAAAGAAGGGAATATAGTTGACACTGACGGAAAAATTTTAGGCAAACATAAGGGAATTTGGAATTTTACCGTCGGACAAAGAAGAGGCATAAAAGTTTCTTCAACAGAGCCTTTATATGTGATTTCTCTAAATGAAAAAACAAATGAAGTTGTTGTAGGGCGCAGGGATAAAACTTTTAATAAAAGTCTTATTGCAAAAAATTTAAACTTTCAAATTGACCCCGAACAGTTTGAAGGAAAGCTTATAAGTGCAAAAATCCGCTCTGTACAGTTGCCGACAAAAGCGCAATTCAAATTTTTAGATAAAGATACAATTGAAATTATTTTTGATGAATACCAAAAATCAATAGCAATAGGACAATCTGCCGTTTTATACGACAATGATGTTTTAATTGGCGGCGGGATAATTGAAAGTGCAATTTAGGAATGAGCAAATTCCATATTGATTTCTTTTAGCATTTTTTTATCATCAACAGCGGTCGAACCGATTGTTGTTAAATAGTTGCCAACCATAATACAGTTTATGCCGGCAAGAATGCCTTTCTTTTGGTTGTCTTTATTTAATCTTGTTGTTCTGCCGCCAGCGTATCTGAGTTTTGCATCAGGAAGAATAATTCGGAAGATACAAATTGTTTTTAAAATTTCTTCTTCATTTATTTTATCTTCGTAATTTTCTAAAGGAGTGCCCTTAATCGGGTTCAAAAAATTAACGGGAATGCTTTTAACCCCTAAGTTTGCCAAGGTTAATGCCATATCTACCCTGTCTTCTCTTGTTTCGCCCATACCGATTATAACCCCTGTACAGGGTTGAATTCCAAATTTAATCGCCTTTTTAACGGTGTTAATTCTGTCTGAAAATTTATGCGTGGAACAAATAAATTCATAATGCTTTTCTGAAGTATTGATATTGTGGTTATATTTGTCGCAACCTGCTTCTTTAAGCCTTTTAAATTGTTCATCGAACAACAAGCCCAAAGACGCACAACATTTAAGGTCTTCAATGGTTTTAACAGCTTTTACCATTTCCAATATAGTTTCAAAATCTTTCCCTGTCGGTACTCTGCCCGATGTAACAATTCCAAAACACTTTGCGCCGTTATCTTTTGCGCTTTGTGCCGCTTTTTTAACCGTATTAACATCCAAAAGCGGGTGGCATTCAATTTGCGCGTGGTTATGTTTACTTTGAGAACAATATTTGCAATTTTCAGAACATTCGCCTGTTTTTGCGCTTATTATACTGCAGGCTTCAACCTCGTTGTTAAAATTAGACCTTGTTATTTCACTTGAAATTTTAATTAATTCATCCAACACTTTATCATAGAGTTTAACAAAATCTTTCCTTGTATATTTTGAAAAATCTTCCATTATAAAACCTCGCCCTAAATTTACATTAATGGTAACATAAAAAAATTATCTGATGTCTTTAAATTGGAATTTTAAGGTTTTTGTGTCGTTTATATTGCCCTCAAGGCCGACATTAAAAGTTTTAGACATATCCTTTGAGTTTTTCAAAGAAGGAATTTTTAAAAGTTTTTCCAAATATTTATCCTTTTGCTCTTTAACTTTAAAAATTATTTTATAAACAAAGGAAAGAGGAATGTGAAATATTGAAATATTTTTTTCAAATTCACGGTCATATTTGCCCCATAAATTCAGCCTTGCAAACTGAGTTTTTATGTTATAACAGCCTTCAATATAAAAAGAGATAAGGTCATTTTGAACTATGATATTTATATCCTCTATATCGGGCCCGCAAAAATTAAAAAAGCCCTTTATGTTTGATTCAACCGGAATAGAAGCATTTTTATCAATTTTAATTATTTTAGATAATGAAAACTTGTACGGTGATTTTTTCTTGCTACCTTTTACCAGAAATTCTTTTGTGCCAAACTTTGTAAGTGCGCCTTTTTCAACATTAAAAACAGCAGTTCCCTTATATCCCATAAAGCCTTCAAGGAGTTCAAGCCTTAATTTTGCACTTGCTAAACCTTTAATATGGTCTTTTAGATTAAATACCTGATAAGAAGCAATTTTAGCATCAATATCACGGGCAGAAAAATCAATTACGGAAGTTTTTTTGTTAAAATCAAAGAAACCGACAGCGCCCAAAAAACCGTCAGCAAAAAGAGCATCGTTCATATTGAAATAAAGAATGTTGTTTTTTACATGTCCGTTCATTAAAAGATTCTTTATTACAATATTGCCTTTTTTGAACTCATCAAGCCTTAAAACAAGTTTTTTCACGTCTATATTTCTTTTAACTTCAATGTCATCAAAAAACGGTTTAAAGTTTCTTTTTTTCTTTGAAGATTTTTCTAATTCGTATTTTTTAAGAAAAATGTCAAAATTATATATTGTAAGCGCACTGTCGAGGGAATTTTTAAGCTCTATTATTGCATTATAGATTTCATTTTTCAGGGTTCCGTGGGTTAAAATTGAAATAGTGTTATTGTTTGCAAAAATTGCCGCTTCTTTAATTATAAAACCCTTAAACCGTGAGTTTGAAAGAATTAATGAACCGTTTAATTTGGAATTAATAAAATCATATTCAATTTGGCCGTTGAACCTGCCGCCTTTTAAGTTTGATTCAATAAAACCAAGCAATGAAACGGGTGCATCTTTTTTGGTTTTAACCAAAATTCTATCAATGGCAAACTTTTTGTTTTTTCGTTTTGAAAAAAGGCCCGTTCCGCTTATAATCTCTGTTTGCTTTTTACCGCTTGAAACAAGATATGAGTATTTAATAAGTCTTATAATATCTTCTTTTTTGGTTGTATATGCAATAACGGTTCTATTAAGCCGCCATAAGCCCAGACGGGATTTTAAATAATAAATATCAGACTCAGGCTCAAGAGAAGCCTTGTAAATAACATCAACAATACCGTTTTGAACCTGATAATCGACACTTAAAAATACCTTGCCTTTGATAAAAAGGCCTTCTATATATTTTTTTGCGAATGAATTTGAAACTTTTGAATTTATATTTCCTGAAATTTTTAATTTGTCGGTAAAAAGGTCAGTTAAATAAAAATCCGCTTGGCACCTCTCTCCGCCAAAAAGCCCGCTGCCTTTCATATAAATTTCTTTTTTTTCAAAAATAAAATCCAATTTCTTAAAAAACAAAGGGATGGATAAAGGAAGTGTCTGCGCCCCGAAATTATTGAGCTTTGCTTGTCCGTATAAGCCGTTTTGCTCATAATAAAGGCTTAAATCAAGCTTGCCTTTGAAGTTTTTAAAGTTTTCAATAAAATATTTTTTGTTATTTTGCCTTTTTAACAAAAGCAATGTGCAATTTATAATATCTTTTGCAGGCAAATTGTTTCCGTTAACAAGAAAATACGGCTCGTTTTCCGTATCAAAAATTTTGCCTTTTACAATTGCAAGGGAATCAAAAAAATAAACTTTTAAATTATCAACATAAATACCATCCTGCAAAAAATAAAACTTTGATTTATTTGTAAGTTTAATATCTTCCAAAAGATAATCCGAAAAGCCGTGAAGATTAAAAGAAAGAATTTTTGCCGAATTCGAATTAATAAAACGAATTGTGTCAATATCAAAATGCACGGAAGTATTTTCAGAGGTCTTAAGTTCAACAAAAGCATCATCAATTAAAATTTCAGGCAGCATTTTTAGGGCAGCGTAGTCAAATTTATTGTTTTTGGTTTTTGGTTTTTTTATAACAAAATTAACGCCTGTTTTTTGAAGAAAAATTTTTTTTGCTATGAATTTATTCGTTTTAAAATTAAACGGGCTAAAATTTGATTCTACACCCTTTAGAATTAATGTTTGATTTGCATTTTTAACTAAAATTTCAGAGCAAGTAAATTTTGCATTCAAGTTTGGGTGAACAAAAAATTCAGGATTATTTAAAATTAAAACATTTTTTGTTGATTTAAAAACAAGGTCTGAAATTTTTGAAATGAAAAAATCAGAGTTTAAAATTAAAGGCACAATCAAGACTATAAATGCCCACAAGGCAAAAACAAAAACAAAAAATGCGACAATACAATTTTTTACAATTTTTTGCATATAACAATCATAGCTTGTTATTTAACATGCAACAATTAAATATTTTCATCTTTTGTGTTTGAATTTTGGGTATAGTCTATACCCCCTGCTGCCTTATAAATGCTTATGGCGGTTAAAAGACAGTTTGCTTTTGCATTTATTTCATTCTTTTTGGCAATTAAAAGTGCCTGTTTGGCTTTTAGGTGTTCAAGTTCCGATTTTGAACCGATTGCAAGCTGTTTTGATGACAAATTGCAGAGGTTATCTTCAAAAATAAAATTGTTATACATATTGTCATAATTTTTTCTTGCAATTTTTGCCGATAATAAAGAATCATTGAGCTCTTGAACGGAAACCAAAATAACTTTTTGATATCCTTGAAGCGCTTTTTCATATTCAAATTTTTTATACTTTAAAACTGAGGTTTTAAAACCGCCCGTAAAAAGGTCAATACTTGGGGCTACGCCCAAATTTGAAAGCCAGCTTGACGGTGTAAAAATTTTATTCAGTTGATAAGCGTTAAAACCAACCTGACCGTAAATTAAAAATGAAGGAAGAAAGTCTTTTTTTGCAATTCTGACATCAAACCTTGCTTTGTCAATATAGTTTGCAGATTTAACAACATCGGGTCTGTTTTGAATTAAATCAGGCGAAAGAGAATCAGGAACATCCAAAATCTCAAAATCTTCGCTTGTTTGAATTTTTGTTTGATTATCACCCAATAAAACAAGAAGCCTGTTTTTTAATAAATCTTCTTTTTCAACTAAATCATTCAATTCGGCCTCAAAAAATTGAAGAGCTTGTCTTTCTTGAATTAATTCAATAACTGGCGAAAGTCCTGCTTCATATTTCTTTTCTTCTTTTGAAACAATTTCTTTTTGGAGTTCTACAAGTTCATTTTGATTTTTAATTAAATTTTGAGCTTTTATTAAATTAAAGTAATTTCCTGCTATTGCAGAAGTCAGTGAAATATAAACCGATTTTTCATCTTGTTTTACTATTTCTTCCTGAACTTTTAAACTTTTTGTCTTAAGTCTGTTTTTGCCCCAAATATCAAATTCATATGCCATAGTTAAGGGCAAAAGAAACCTGCTTTGGTTGTAATTCGGAATTACCATATCGCCAAACCATTGATCACTTGATTCAAATTCCCTTTGATATTGGCCGTCAAAAGATAAGGTGGGGAGCTCTTTTGAAAAGCTCATTTTTGTAACTTGTAAAGCCTGTTGAGTGTTAAGGCCGGCTGTTTTTAAATCCTGATTGTTGTCGTAAGCAACAAGCATATAGTTAAGCAGATTTTCATCGTTAAACTTTTGCCACCAGTTAAGGTTTAAAAGTTCCGTTTTATCTTGATTTTCTACATCTTTTTGAATTGAATAAGCTGCATTCACGCTAAAAAATGCGCACAGCAAAAATACTATTGTTAATAACTTCTTCATTGTTAATGCTTCCAAAATTAATGTTGTGTTATTATAATAACACAAGAAAATTATGTGGCAATAAAATTTTATAAAATTTTAATGTATAATCATCTTATGCAGTTAAGTTTTAATATAGATACAGTTGACGATACTCCGATAATTCTTTTAAATCAAACAAAAAAGCCTGAGGAATTAAAAGAAATTCCTTCAAATTACGTTATAACGGATGTTGAAACAACAGGGCTAAACCCTTATAAAGATTCAATTATTGAGCTTTGTGCAATTAAAGTTTGCGAAGATAAAATAACTGAAGAATTTTCGGCTATAATCAGACCCGATGTCATTATTCCCGATTTTATTGTTCAATTAACTGGTATAACAAACGAACAAGCCCAAGGGGGCGAAACAAGGCGCGAGGTGCTTAAAAATTACTGTAAATTTATTGGAACTTTTCCCATAATAGGGCACAATATTAAATTTGATTTATCTTTTATAAATTCCGCACTTGAAAAAGAATTCAAACAAAAATTAAAAAACGATTATGCGGACACTTTGTTTTTTTCAAAATTAGCTTATAAAAACTTAAACTCATACAAATTAACAAATATAGCAAATTTTTTAAACATAGACACAAAAAATGCTCATCGTGCACTTAAAGACTGCAAGATGACTTATGAAATCATACGAGATATTAAAAGCAAAAATTAATAGTATGAATAATACGGGATTTGTTTCTTATCAAATTCAACAAGTGTAGAGTTGAATATCGGCTTGTTTTCAAGTTCTTTTTGGAAAGTAATTTCAGGGATATAACACCAATATTGTTTTCCTTTAAACACCATAAGCCCGTAGCAGGTTACCGTATTATCAGGATTTACAACTCTTTTTATACAATACCGCTGAATATTGTTCGGGTCATATTGAGAAAAACCCGGATAAACATAGTTATACATTTCAGTTCCATGGTCAGGATGTTCCACAACGTTCATGCCCGAATGTAAAAATCTGCCGTCTTCTGAATATTCATAGAGTTTATCAGTTTTTATGACTCCGCCGGGTAAATTTCTTTTTCCGATTTCAATTCTTTTAGGCGCGCCGTTTTCCCAAAATTCAACATGGTTTACTTTTCCGGTTCTTTTAAATTCGGAAGCATAAGTTACCTTTTCAACCTGTTCATTTTTATATTTTTTAACCTTGAAAACGTTTCCGTCAGACGAATAATCAACGCCTATTAAACATTCTGTGCCGTCATTTAATTCAGAGGCATCAAAAACCTCTTGAACAGGTTTGCCGTGGCGCCGGATATTGTTTTTATAAAAATCGGGATTTTTTCTTTTTTCTGCCCTAAACTTCTTTTGTATAAGTCTGGCATTTTCGTAATACACGCTTGCTTCCGCTTCCATAAGGCGTGCATCTTTAAAAATTCTTCTGCCTATGTTTTTAAGCCCTTCTTTGCCTAAAAGCTCAGGTCTTGAGAGCGCATGTTTTAATGATTCCGACGTAAAAAATCTGTTGGGGGTTTCTTCAATGCCGTTATAAAAATCAAGCCTGTTTATTTTGCTTGGCGGCTCATAGTAGTATCCCTTAAACGAGAGTGAGTCGGAATTGTTGGGGTGAAACGGATAATTGTTGTTGGCGGGGGAAATTTTCATAAAAAGAATTCCTTAACAAAAGCTTTGATAAGAAAAACCATGAAAAAAATTTTTTTTGCCAAATAAAAAAGCGGTTTAATTAAAAACCGCTTTTTATTGTCAGTTATTTAACAACTTTTTTAATTTCGGCAGTTAAATCATCGCCGCCGTATAATACTGAGCTTTTAGCAAAAACAATAGTGTAGCCTTTTGCTTTTGCGGTGTCATTTATTGTTTTTGAAATGCTTTTATCGATAGCTTCCAATTTTTTAACGTATTCGTTTTGGTTAGCTTCTTGTTTTTTAATTAATTCTTTATCATATTTTTGAGCAAGTTTCACTTTGTTTTCTTGTGATGATTGCTTTTGAATATCAGATTTTACTGTATCAAGCCATTTAACAAGTTCTTTTTTCTTTGCATCTTGTTGAGCTTTAAGAGCTTTAACCTGTGCAGAAGAACTTACAACAGAATTAACATCTACAACTCCGATTTTAATAGCGCTTGGTGCAACTGCTGCTTGAGAATGAGCAATATTGTTAACGCCTGCACCCAAAAGAAAAGCGGATAGCGCAACAACTGAGGTTAAAATAATTTTTTGTTTATTCATTTTTTTCTCCTTCCAATGGATTGCTAAATTATAACAAATTTTTCAAAAATTTGCCAGATTATTCGCTCAAAGTAGCATTACTGCGGTTAAAAAAGGAATTGATAAGCTCTTTTGCCTGTTCTTTAGCTTGTTCTTTTGTTGTATTTAATACTTCCTTACCAGAAGAAACTCCCGTTGTAATGTTCGTTTTAACCGTGTTAACCGCACTGTCTACATTTTGCTTAATATTTTCTTTAACTTCAGAAACGGTAGTTGACGTGGTTTGTGTTTGTTCAACAGAAGAGGTATCCGCATCATTTATCCATTTAAAAGATTTAACTGCACTTGAAGATTCACTCGTACCTTGATAAACCGCTTTAAATTCTTTTTGTGTATCTGCTTGAGCGGATAGAGAAGGAATCTTTGAAATGTCGACATTTTTTGGCGATTCATTTAACATTTTTGCAATTGAAGCAGTTAATGAGCCAAACCCGGGAATTAAAGATGAAATTGAATTTGAAGCAAGAGTACCCAAATTACCCAGTACATTTACAACATCACCGGATAATCTCCCCAAAACAACGGCATCTATTGAACCTGATATAAGGTTAAATCTGCCCGTGATATAATATGCCATTTTAGGACCCTGCATAGTGATATTGTCAAGGTTTGCATAGCCGCCGCTAAAAGTTAAATCGCCTTTAATATAGTTAAATTCGGATGTCTGCTGAAGAACGGCCAAAGTTGAAACTTTTTCCACCGTCTGCTTTAAAATAACATTATTTACTATATTTTGCGCGTTTAACAAGGTTTTAAGGCCGCCCAAATTTGCAAGAACACCGTTATTAATTTGAAAATCGGCACCGCCTTTTAAAGATTTCATCATATCGTTATAATCAACACCTTTAAAGTTAATATCACTGTTAAATGAAAGTGTGCCCGTCAGTGCATTTTTAATTCCCGCAGCCCCTTCAATTGCTTTTAGAGCATTCATGGAAACACCGTTTAAAATAACTTTGCATAATGTGCTTTGAAGATTATATGCAATGTTTCCGTCAAATTTGCCGTCAAAAGCACTTCCTTTAAGATTATTCAAATAAAAATCATTTCCTTTTAATTGGAAATCGGATGTTATATTTGAAGCCTTTATTCCGCCTGAAACAAATTCTTCAACGGAAGCAGAACCGTTTAATATAACGCCGTTCAAATTAAAAACGGAATTTTTCATAGAAACGGGAATTTCAGGAATTGAGATTGAAGGACAATCAAATTTTCCGCTTAAAATCGGGTTCAAAAGGGAATCATGAAGCTGAACCGAACCATTTACAATTACTTTTGATTTATCAAACCCCGGGATAATAACTTCCGAATTATTTAAAACTGAAATATCAAGCCCTAAAGTCATATTATAAGGATTTATAAACCCTTTTAAGGCTGCATTTAATTTGCCTTCAGTCAGAAAATCCAAAAGAATTTTTTCTTTCAGATAATCAGTAATCGTTCCCGATAAATTAAATTCATTTTTCCCAAAATATGCCTTTGCGGGATTAATTGTGATTGAATTTTCATCCAAAGCAGCATCCATTGAAGCAGCAGAAGCAACAAAAGCAGGGTTTGTTAATTTAATATTTTGAGCTCTTGCACTGCCTTTAAAACCTGTTTTGGTGCTTTCCAAATTGATATTTAAAGGATTAAATGAAAGAGTAATATCAGAAGGAACATTTTTTAATTTCAAGCTGCTGACATCGACTTTGCCTGAAATTGAAGGCGAAGTTAGGGCGCCCGAGACATTTGCGTTTACCGAAACAAAGCCCGAATAAATCGGATTTTCTTTTAAAATTGCACCTTGTCCTAAAGATACAAGCAAGCTTTTTAAAATGAGTTTTGTAGTTGAAACATTAATGTTCATTTTAGCGTCAGGTGTAATTTTACCGGTAATAGTCAGAGGAACTGAAAAAGTTGAAAAGCCCAATTTATTTATCAAAACAGTATTATTATCAAGCGAAATATCGGCCCCTATGTTATCAATTTTAACATCATATAAACCCCATTTAAGAGCGCCTGATAAAAGTTTTATAGAACCGTTTGAGATAATTTTTTTGTAATCGGATTCAATTTTAAAATCAGTATCAAGTTTGCCGGCTACATTTAAGGTATCAAAATCTGAAATTCCGACTGCAGATAAAATTTCTTTTGTTATTTCAAAAATATTTTTAAGGCCCGCATTCGATTTACAGGTTAAATCAAGTTTTTTATGGGTAATTAAACCGTCAACAATAGTGTTTTCGTTTTCAGCAGTATAGAAATTTGACTCAATTTCAAGCCCGTCTTTATTAAATTCAAGCTCAACATTGCTTTCGGGAAGCATTTTGCCGTTTAAGAGCATTGAAATTTTATCCAAGGAAACTTCACCAACCAAAACGGGTTTTTCAAAATTTCCCGATATATCAAGTTCTACATCTAATTCGGATTTAATTTGCTTATTTTTAATTTGCTTGAAGAATTCAAGAATATTAAAATTAATGTCTTGATTATTTTCCTTTTTTTCAATGTCTGATGAAGAAGCAAAAACAAGTTCATTTATATCAATATCAGGCATTAAGCGGTTAAAAACATCAATTTCATAATTAAATGTTTCAAAACCGTCTAAAACAATTTTGCCTTCGGATTCAACTTTGATTTTCTTATTTAAAACAAAATCGGTGATATTGGAATTTGACCCTGTTAGAGCATATATTTTGCCTGTTTTTATATCAATAAAAGAAATATTATGCTTTTTAACCCTGATATCAGGCAGATTGTTTGAAAGTTTAAGTCCGAAAGGTAAAAGTACGGGTTGTTTGTTTGTAATATCCTCTGTTTTAGTTTCTGTTTCTTGCTGTTTAAAATAATCTGCAACAAAAATTGTTCCGTCAGGGTTAATTTTAACATTCAAATTAAAATCATCCGCCGAAATTACATCTAATTCAAT
>CALUWE010000002.1 GCA_944324425.1 Candidatus Gastranaerophilales bacterium | reverse complement strand
AGACAAAAAGCATAAAACCAAAGAACAATAAAAATAGAAGAAATTAACGCTTCGAGCAATTTATTAAAATCTGCTGTTAAAATTGCAAAAATAAATAACGCTAAATAAAATGCATAATACTTCATAATTTTTTTAAAAAAGCGTTTTAATAATTTAAAAAAACCTTTCATTATTCTTTTATACGGCAGCTTAATAATACACTGTGTATAAATTGTTAAAATTGAAGCCAAGAAGAAAATTATCAATAAATTCAAAATTAGATTACATTCAAGCACAAAAAAATATGTTCCTGCCAAATAAAAAATACCTGAAGCCAAAAAATAAGGTATTGGCATAACTAAAAACATTATTAAAAAGTAAAAAATAAAACCAAATAAATTTTTCATTATCTTGAATTTTACCATATTTTTATTTTTTTTAACAAAATGCAAGTTAATTTTATTCTAAACCCTTTATATAAAAGGTTTTTCAAGGTTAGTAAAAACCTTAAAATTTCAATATGCTAAAATAGAATAATGAAATAAAAAGGGTTAAAAATGAAAGAAAAAATTAGGCAAACAATTTTAAAAGTTTTTAATTATCTGAAAAAGAAAAAAGTTGTTTCATTTCTTTTGATAATTTTTTGCATAAATATTTTTATATACAATATTTGGCAATTGAACAATGAAATTAAATATGGAAAATTTTATTTTTTTAAAAAATTGCCGCACAGTGAAAATTTAAAAAACTCTAAAACATTTGCTATCAGACATTTTTCCCCGTATGGAATAAAAATTGATTCTAGTTGCATTTTATTTTTTATAAAAAACCAAAACAATGAAATTTATAGTTTATACAGCCTTGATTTAAAAGAAAAGAAATTTAAAAAATGTAACACGGAATTTAACTATTCCAAAATAGAATTTGCAAAACAAATTAACGGAAAAATTTATATAATTTTTTCTAAATTATATGATATTGAAAATTTTAAAGATGACAAAAAGCAATATGAATCTTCATATCTAATTGTTTATAACCACAAAAAAGACGTTATTGAAAATAAAACTGAAATAAAGGAAATTTTAAAAAACCCGCAAAATATTCAAACGGTTAGTATAAAAGGCGAAAATTATATTATCTATAAATGTATGGAAAATTGCCATGTATTAAAAAAAGCAAACAACCCGTATATTTCATTTCAGGGCGAATTTTTATGCCAAAACAGAAAACCAAACTATTATTTTAAATTATTTTCAACAAAAACAAATAAAACAAAAAACCTTGAAATAAATGGTATAGATAAAAAAGAAGATATATTTTTGGGCCAAATGGAAAATGGCATTTCACTTTTTTATAAAAAACAAAATAATTACAAAATTTCTTCATACAATTTAGAAAATAATAAAAAGTTGTTTGAATATAATGCTCACATAAATGTATATAAAATTGAACTTATTTTAATTGGCGAAAATAAATTTTTAATGATATATAGGCCTTATAATACTCCTGAAATAACAATAATTGATACTTTTCTTGTTAGTTCAAAAGGCAAAATTGAAAAAATTGCCTCAACAAAAATATCCGATAAAAAAGAAGGGTTATTCAAACACCCGTTTTTTCCAAACCAAAATTACATTGTGCTTACCCCCGAAAGAATAATTTTTTGCTGCGGCAGACAAAATTTAGGAACATATATTTATAATTCTAAAAAAACTTATCTTTTTAACTATAAAGCCAATGAATTTAAAAGAATTACAGATTTTAAATATAAATCTTATATGCCAAAATTTATCAAATTGAACGATAGCAGCTTTTTATTGTATAGTGCAGAATCAGAAACCTCTTTAATAGACTTTGTTTTTTCTTTGAATAGAATATATAAATTTGATTTAAAAAAAGGAATGTAGCGAATGTTAACAGAACAAGAATTTGAAAATTGTAAAAATGCAAGTGCAATGGCATTTAACAATACTGCAAGCGGATTAACCAAAGGTCTGCAAATTTCTTCAAATATTGGAAATGCAAGTTTTTTTATCTGAAGATTACAGAAAAATAAGCACATGCAAAAAAAGTTCCGGTTTTGGTGCAGAAAGTTATATAAATAACAACAAAAAAGAAATTATACTTGCTATAGGAGGTGCATGTGGCCCTGCAGATTACGGAAATATGGCAGGACTTGCGTTTGGCTTTTTAACAAGACAATACAATGATGCTCTAAATTATTATACTGATGTAAAGAATAAATATCCAAACTATGAAATTGTTGTAACAGGTAGCTCGCTTGGCGGCACACTGGCTCAAGCATTGGGTGCCACAACAGGCTGCAAAGCTGTTACTATAAATTCTTGGGGCATTAAAGATTTAATGCCAAAAATCGGAATGAATCCTAATAGCAAATACCCAAATATAAAAAATTACAGAACGTCAAATGATGTATTATATCTTTTGCAAAATTCATTAAGCGATAAGTGCATTGGCCAAACATATATTATTCCATCCAGTTATAAAAATCCAATTCAATCTCACCAAAATATAGACATTTTAGATATAAACAATGCGATTGCAAGCGAAAAGTGGGAAAAAGAACATGGCAAAATAAATTTAAATGGTTATTATAAAGAAAAATACAAAAATGATTTTACCGCACCCATTAAATATGATAAAAAAGACCCCTTTATTCAAGGCTTTGATGGTGAAAAGAAAGATGATAGAAGCCCTTCTCAAAAAACAGCAGATGAAATTAATAATGACAAATGGGATAGTGATGATATATCATTTTTAGAAGGCTTTCATTCAAAAGATAAAGATAACCATTTGATTAAAGAAGCGAAATTCCGTAGGGTGAAGCGAAGCGAAACCCGCCAAGGCGAACGATTGACGGAGCGACTGAAACCTTTTAGGTTTCAAAAGCAAAGTTCAAAATTAGTGAGCCGCTAGGAATTTCAAGAGAGCGAAAAACAAAAGAAAAGAAAAAGCGAAATCAAAAGGAAATGAAGGCAAAGGCCCAAACGGCGAAGACGGGTATTGGTAGCGGATTTTACGTAGGGTGAAGCGAAGCGAAACCCGCCAAGGTGAGTGACAAGTGAAGCGGAAAATTCCTTGAATAAGGAATTTGGAGCGTAATCCAAGGAACGAACCGCTAGTAAAATCCAAGATGACAACAAAAACAGGTAAGCATGTTTTTGTTCCTGATGATTAACTATAAAAGCCCGTAAAAAGAGCTGCAACGCATAAAATAAAGAAACAAACAACAGGTATAAGCCCAAGAGTAAATAAAAGAGAATAAATTAATTCTAAAATATAAAACAAGAGGGTTTTTGGCTTTTTGTTTTCTTCTTCGCATTTTGTATTGTTTTCTTCTTCTGAATTTTTTAATTTTTTATAAATAAATTCAAATATACCTGCAATAAACGATATTAAAATTACAGGCAAACTGACAATTGACATAAAAATTAAAAGGGAATAATTGGGATGCCCTGCCATAACATCAACAAAATCAATGATAAAATATATAATACCGACACTAAGCCCAATAAGCGCCAATATGTTAAATGAAATATATTTCCTTAAATCAAGGTATTTTTTAACATTTTCAAAATTCATAAGAAGAAGTTATATAATATTTTTGTTTTAAAGTCAATTGGAAAATGGTTTTCAGGCTTAATAAATGCTCTTAGAATTTTAAAATATTTGTTTTAAATTTAATTATTTTACAAAATATGAATTTTTCATTTTATAAGATGCAAGATATTAAGTTATGTATCAAAAAATAAAGTTTTTTAAGTATTTTGCGATATTTTTATTAAATATAATAAGCAGAAAATTGTAGTACCGACAAAAAACAAAAGCTGTGTGAAGCGTATGAAAATAGAGAATAACAAACTTGTAAAAATCAACCGTTTGTCTCATTCTAACAAATCAGAAAAAAATACCGACACGAAACAAAAACGCAAAAGCGAAAACGAGGATGATCTTCTTGACGTTGAATTTGACGGTGAAATAGAAATCAACGGCAAAAGCGTTAATATTGACATATCTGATTATAACGTTATTAATCCCAAACAAGACAAGGCTCTCGGTTTTTTATGGAAGAAAGGCACATATACATATACATCGTCTTCCGGTGTTAAAATAACCGTTGAAGAAATATCGGAAGATACTAAAATTTTGGAAGATCCAAAAACGGGAGAAATTCTTGTAATAGGTGCAAAAGGGGCAAAAATTAACGGTTCAAATGAAAATTCAAAAATAACCGTTTACAACTCCAAAATTGATGAAATTAATACCAAAAAAGGTGATGATGAACTAAAAATATACAACTCCGAAGTGGATGAAATTTCGACAGGCAAAGGGTCAGATTCAATTACAATTGAAGGGTCGACCATAAATAAAAAAATAAATACCGGCTTTGGAGATGATTTTATAACGGTTTCGGACACAACAATCGATAATTTAAATACAAGCAGCGAATTTTTCTGGGGATTGTTTGATAACGGCGAAGACACCGTTATTTTAAATGATACAAATGCCAAAAATATTAAAACCGGCAAAGGAAGCGACACTGTTATATCAGATGATTCAGACATTAAAAATTTAAAAACCGGCGGCAAATCAAACTCAATAAGCTTAGACAATACAAAAGTAGATAATCTTAAAACAGATAAAGAAGATTGTATTGTCAAAAATAATAACTATGAAAGCTTGGATATTGATATTTCAAAAGTTTCAAGCATTCAATCCGACGGAGTTGTTCAAATTGACGAAAAGGGCAATACAATTCCCGTTAATGATTATGTTCAATATATTTTAAATCAGGAAACAGGCTTTGAAACAACGGAAGAATATCAGCAATACGCACTTGAAAGCTTAACTCAAAGCCTTCAATCAATGCAGGAAATATTTGATTCGCAAGAAGCAAAAGACGGGGTTATATCTGACGGTTACAATGCCATTAAAGAATTAACGGGGCTTTCAATATCGGATGAAGATGTCAAAAATATATTATCCAAGCAACAAGAAATTGTTGACGGGCTGAATGCAGCCATAAACGGCGAATCTGATATGACATTTGAAGAAGCGTATAAACATTATTTGGGAGTTGAATTTTCAACGGAAAAAATTGACAACTACATTAAAATGTCAAACACATATAATGCCGTTATGCTTGCTTCTCAATATGATTCCGATTATATTGAAAAATTTGAAGACGCAACAGGCTCAGATATTGAAACAATTGCACATGATTACTATTTAGCACAAACGGACGCCATGGGGCGCGATACCGTTTTATCGGAGCTTGTTGATAAGTATGCGGATGATCAAAACAGTTTTGCGGATAAACTATCGACTACAATTTCTATGGCCGGTTTAGGCTGCATTGTTGTAGGTGCGGTTGTCAGCTTTATACCCGGCGGAGCCGCTGTCGGACTTCCGTTGATGACAGCAGGCAGATATATTTCTTTAGGCGGCATGTTTGTGGATAATGCAATGGATTTGACAGACGGCGCTACAAGCAAAAACGGGTTAACCGAGGAAGAACTTAAAAATTTAGCGCTTGAAACGGGTGTCGAAATTGCATCTTATGCGGCAGGTCGAGGAATAGGCAAATTTACAAGCGGCCTAAACGGTGTCGTTGCAAATAAAGCAGCTGTGGCGGGCTTTGGTAAAGTCGGTTCATATTTTGCAGGCCAAGCGGCAGAAACGATAACGGATACCGCTCTTTCACTCGGTGCGGATTATGCCATTGCACAAGGACAATCATATATTACAACGGGCGAATTTATGAGTGCTGAAGACTATTTTTCAGCTGACAGATTCTTGGGCGAAGGTAAAAACCAGCTTATCGGTATTTTAACCGGTTTATCAAGTGCAAAAATAAATTCATATCAATCGGGAGTTTATGCAACAGCAGGAGCAAAACTTGCTACTGAAGATTTAACTTCGATAAAACAATATATGAAAAATAGCGGTTTGTCGGATACTCAAATAAATAAATTTTTTGAAGGCGTAGATATAGAAACTGTTGCAAGCCATTCAACCGTAACGGCTAATGATAATCCGACATTGTCTAAAATGGTTGCCGATAATACATTATCGGTTGAAGCTGCTGATGTTTTTGCAAAATACGGTTTATCCGATTCTCAAATATCAAAAGCACAAAATATGGTAAATAGCGGTTTAACTCCAAGCGAAGCTGCAATTTGCACCAATTACAATTTATCTTCAAGGGCATATAACGATGCTTGCAAAATATCGGATAATAACCCCGATACATCTTTTGCAACAGCAGCAAACATTGTTAAAAATAAAGATGTGTATAATATGCTGAATAAAGGCCAAATTACGCTTGATGACGCTTCAATTTATGCTGCAAGAAATTTGAATGCCTCACAAATTAAAGCTGCAGGAGAATTTAAAAATAAATACCCCGAAACAAACACAAGTCAAGCCGCAATAATTTCATCAAACAAAACAATTTCAAAAATGTTTGAAAAAGGCCAAATTGCAAGCGTTGAAGAAGCAACAATATATGCTGAAATGGGGCTTGTAAAATCACAGGTTCAAAATGCTCAAAAATTACGGCAGGATGAACAACTTTCAATAAGTGCCGCTTCAATTTTAGCAAGAAATGAAGTTGTCTTTAATATGTATAAAAACGGCGAAATAACATCTGTTGATGATGCTGTAAAATACGCGCAGGATTATAAATATAAAGGCGAGGTAACAAGAGCAATTAATGAAAAAGAACAAGGGCAAAGTTCTTTAACAAGCAGAAATATATTGGCAGGCAGCGTTGCACAAACTGCAACGGCAAGCGGAGAAAGCACTGCCATAAAAAAATCAGCCGAAATTGACGACAGTTCAATAACAACTGCTGAACTTTTACGAAACGCAATTAAAGGCAGCGAATTTGAAGAAGAATTTGACAGCAGAGATATTAACAATATATGCAAAAGTGTAGATTATGCCTATAACAGATTGTCCAAAAGCGGCGTTCAATTAACAAGAGAAGATATAATTCGAATAGCAGAAAAAACCGGTTATTCTACCACATCCATTACCGATTTAACAGGCATGACAAATGAATTTGGTAAAGCATACCTGCTTTTAAAATTAATGGATGATGGTTCCGTCAGCGAAGATACGATGGCAAAAATATCAGACGGTGTAACTCAGGCAGGCATATTTAACTTAGCATACAGAGATTATTTCGGCGAAATTTTAAAATCATCAGATTTGACAAATGTTCCGGAAGTATTTGAACAAATTGCAAACAGTATAACCAAAGGCACAATATCAACAAGGCAAGCTGATGCAATTTTAGACAATATTGCTTCTTTAACCAGCGAAGATGTACGCTTTATTGAAAATAACATCGGGAATAATAGTTTTTACACAGAACAAGAATACATCCAAACATTTTTATATTTTAAAAACCTGCAAACAGATAATGGCATCGGAATATTAAATATGGACGAACTTGTTCAAAAAATGCAGCAATATGGCATGGGTGATACAGCTGCACAAGTTAATGTCGATGAAACTTTATATAAAAATATAAAAGCAATGATGAATATAGACCCGTCTTCAATCGATGCAAGCTATATGACAATGCTTATTGAATTAATTCAAACGGGCGAAGTAAATGCCAGCGCATTGCGCTCTTTTGATAATGTAAATGATTTGCGGTCTATTATGTATGCATTATCGGACGCTGAAGACCCAAACACTATAAAAAGCAGCGATGGCTGGAATTATTCAACAAATTTAAAAAGCGATATAGATAAAATGTGTGATGTTATTGCATCTAATAAAAATAAGGCTGATTTGCAAACAGAACTTTTAGATGCGTTTGTTCCTGTTGTAAAACAAAATACAGACGGAATAGATACGGTTAATATCGGCGATGCATATAAAATTGAGGGTGAAGATGGCATAAGAATAAAAATTTCAGATACCGAATCCAAATTGATAAACATGTCAAGAGAAACATATTATAAACTGTTTCCTCCAGTTGACAGATATGCATCCTCGCAACAAACATTGGGAGATTGTTATTGTATAGAAAATATGATGCTTTTATATTCACTTCCCGACCAAAGGGCAAATTTGCTTGAAATGTTCAGTGAAGATGAATCGGGCAATATTAAAATTAAATTTCCAAACTGTGATTTTGAAGTTATTTTTGAAAACGGAGAATTTCCAAAAAATCAAATTTCGGATATGTATTCAAGCGGAGCAGAAGGCTTTAAAATGCTTGAATATGCTTATGCAAGAACATTAATCGAAAATGAAGTTGCAAAAGCAGTTCAAAATTTATCCGGCGAAGAATTAGCGGATTTTTGTAACTTTATAGAAAAAAATTCAAATGATGTATTTGTATATTTTGACGAACAAGGGCAAGTTCACTATGCAAAATATAGTGAAATTTATAACGACCAGCCTGAATTAATTAAAAAAACCGTTGCAGCAAAAAATAATAGTGAAATGTTCACTACGGTTTATCCCACATTGGCTACAACTTTATTAGGTAATGGCGGCTCACAATTTAGTGTATTAAATGCCATGGATTATGATTCTATTTTATATATACCTGAAATTAAAGTTCCTACCGATGCTGAAATAGATAAACAAATAGAAGATATTAAAAATAATCCTAACTTGGACGAAAGCTCTAAAAATGATACGATTGAATACTTAAAACTTTATAAAGGGGAAACACCCGAAAAACTTGAAATGCAAAAAATGATGGAACAACAAAAAGAAGAAATGTATAAACTGTATGAAGACTTGGGAATCAGCCGTGATAGAATTAAAACCTTTGATGGTTCAATATTGGAACAATTGAAAGATCCTGATTTTTATAAAAATAATATTGTACAGTTTGGTATCGGTGCCCATGCATATGGCTTTGAATGTGAAACAGACTCAAGCGGAAATACTGTTTATTATTTGTATAACCCTCATAATCAAGGTATTCCGATTAAAATAACAGATGTTGATGCATTTTTTAACAAGGAAGATTTATTTCAAAATATAATAATAACCGAAAGGAAAAAATAAATTATTATGAATGATGATATAAAACTAAATTCAAATAATATTGCTCCAAAAAATAACTGCAGCCCTAAAACAAGAAATGGGGCTTTGGCAAAATTAAATGAATTTAATGCCAAAATGTCAAAATCTGATTTTAGCAATTCTTATACAAGGTATTCAATAGAATTAAAATTAACTGATGAAGCCTTACAAGAACTTTCAGGCAGTGATTCTGCCGAAATTATCGACAAATTAACTTCTCGTAAAGAAGTTTTATTAAACGAATTGAAAAAATATGGAATATCATACAACTAAAAACATTTTTATTTATGGTGCTTAATTTAATTCAAAAGAAAGAGGCTCTCTTGGATTTTACTAGCGGTTCGCTTCTCTTAACTTCGCTTTTGAAACCTTTTTAAGGTTTCAGCCGCTTCGCCGTTCGCTCACATTGGCGGGTTTCGCTTCACTTACGTTCGCTTCACCCTACGCAAAATCCGCTTCGCACCAAAGTTCGAATCCTTGCAATTAAAAAAAGACCTCAAAACAAAGGTCTTTTTTTAATTCGGAGAAAGAGGGATTCGAACCCTCGATGCAGATTACTCCACATAACACCTTAGCAGGGTGCCGCCTTCAGCCACTCGGCCATTTCTCCTTAAAGGTTAATCTCATCTTACCATAAACCCTTTATTTATAACAAGGGGTGGGGGGAAACTAATTAAAAATCATTCAAATGTTTTAATAAGACAATTTTTTGGCAAAATTTCTTTTTTTATCTCGGGCAAAAAGCCTGAATAGCCGTTTATTGTGGGCTTTTTAAATTTATTTGAAATATACATTGCATCTATATTATTGTTTATTGTCTCGTCATCAATGCCGAAAACTTCACATTCTTTTGGAATTTCATATTTTTCAACTCTTTTATAATGTTCTTCTTTTGTCCATAAAAAAGCATTATTAACAGGAATTTGTTCCAATAAAATCAAAATTAAAAATATAATGAAATATTTTTTGTCCAATTTTTGAAAACAGACGCCGACTAAAAAACAAAACAGAGGAACTAAAAGAAAAATAATTCTTGCTCCTGCTCTTATTGCTGGTGCTGCCGGAAAATAAAGGTATAATAAATAATTTAATTGCCAAAATAAAAAGAAAATAACGGCCAAGATAACAAAAAGGGAAATTTCAAATTTATATTTTTTCAGAGAAATTAACCCTGCTAAAGCCGTTACGGTTGCAAAAATGCCAAAACCCGTTATTTGTTCTTCATTAAAATTCTCTAAATTTAAATTAATAAATAAATTGTCCAATATGCTGCGTGAGGCAATTATGCTTAACGGAGCAAAAAGGTATATATTTGTATATTCAAACCCTTTTGAAACTTGCAAATATTTTATTGCAACGGGAACTAAAAGAAAAATTAAAGTTAAACTAAAAGCAAAAAGCCCTTTTTTATTTTCTTTCAAATAATTAAATAAAATTTGTCTTGAATTTTTTCCGATAATCATTACAAAAAAGGTTAAAATTGCTCCAAAAACAGTAAACCAGCCAAAATAAAACGTTGTTATTAATTGAAGAAAAAGAAAAATTGCAGAAAGAATAAACCTGTATATTTTTTTATTCGCCGTTATGAAAAAATAGAATGCAAAAATTGAATAAAACTGTAAAAACAATTGGTAGTGCTCGATTTGATTAAATCTTGGGAGCGAAAACGCAAATAAAAATGCGGTTATTGATGAAATTAAATTTGAAAATTTAAAAACTTTTCTTGAAACCAAATAAAAAGATAAAAAATTTAAAATTGAAGCTACTATAAGCCAAATTTGAACGGCAGAGAAGGGGTTTTTGATTAAAAATCGAATTGGAATGTATAAAATTGTTCCGCCAAATAAAATATCCGTATAAAAAAGCTGGTTATGATAAGGATAAAAAAACGGAATATTAAAATAATTTGAATGAAAACTATCGCCTGTAAAAAATGAATAGCCATGGTCTAATAAATAACTTATTAATCTTGCATCGCCTAAATTTCCCGCCATTTTGGAAAAATCAAAAAACATCGGGTAAAAAAATATCAAAAGCCCGAAAATTAAAAATAAAATAGGATATATAAAATTCAGCTTTTTTTCCATAAAAAAATTATAGCTTTTTTAATTAAAAAATGGCAAATTTAAAATAATACCTAAAATTGCACCAATCAAAATAACATAGCTCGGTTGTTTTTTAACGTATTTATAAGTTAAAAATAAAATTAAAATTAAAATAACGGCTTTAAAATCAATGTTAAATGGAATTTTTAAAAGTTCTTTTGTTTTGATAACATCTTCAAAAATTAACTGCAGCATAACACAAGATAAAAGCGCACAACTTGTCGGGCGAAGCCCCAAAAATATATCTTTTATTATTTTTGAATTTTTAAATTTGTTTAGAAAATAAATAACCGTAATTGCCAAAATAAATGGGCCTATTGTAACAGCAAATGTTGCAACAATACTTCCTACAACCCCTGATGTCATAAACCCTGCATAAGTTGCCATATTAAGCCCCACAGGCCCCGGGGTTACATTTGAAATTGCAATCATATTTACAAGTTCTTTTGTTGTAAACCAGTCATAATTTTGTGCCATGTGGTATAAAAAAGGCAAAGTGGCATAACCCCCGCCAACAGAAAAAATTCCCGCTTTAAAATATTCCATAAAAAGTAAAAGCAAAGTTTTAATCATTCAATTTTGCCCTTTCTTTTTTATCTTGAATAAAACCATATAGAATTGAAATTAAGATAGCTAAAACAACCAAACTTGATGGGCCAAGAGGTAAAAAGATGTTTGATAAAAGAATTAATAAAAATAAAAAAACGGTAAATTTTGAATTTACGGACTGAACAAAAATATCTTTTATCATGTAAAAAATTAAAACTATAATAGATAACCTTATTCCAAAAAAGGCATTTTGAACAATTTGATATTGGGCAAAATTATAAATAAACCCTGCTATAACAAGTATTATTAAAAAAGGCGACAATGTAAGCGCAAAAACAGCCGTTATTGCCCCTGAAATTTTTCTTAAGGCATAGCCTGAAAAAATTGTTATATTTAATGCTATAAGCCCCGGTAAACATTGGCTCAAAGCTAAATAATCAATTAAATCTTCCTCTTTTAACCATTTATTATCTATAATTAAATATTTTCTTAATAAAGGCATAATAACGTATCCGCCGCCCAAAAGCTGCAAACCTATTAAAAAATATATTTTAAAAATTTTAGATAAGCTTACATTCATTTTAAAAAAGTGCAATCTCCATAGCTAAAGAACCTGTAATTGTTTTTAATTGCTTCATTGTATGCGGATAAAATTATTTCTCTTGAAGAAAAAGCAGATACAAGCATTAATAACGTAGATTTTGGAAGATGAAAATTAGTTAAAAGTTTATCAACCACTTTGAAATTATATGGGGGGTAGATGAAAATGTCTGTTTCATCATATCCTTCTTTTATTTTGCCGTATTTTTCAAAATTTGCTTCCAAGCACCTTAAAGATGTTGTGCCGACAGCCACAAGAGAACCTTTTTTGTTGTTTATTATATCAACGGTTTCTTTTGGAATAAAATAGCTTTCTATGTGCATTTTGTGGTTATTAATATCATTAACTTTAACGGGCAAAAACGTTCCTAAGCCTACATTTAAAGTAACATAAGCTATTTTTACCCCTTTTTTTTCAATTTTTTCTAAAATTTCATTTGTAAAATGAAGCCCCGCAGTTGGCGCTGCAACAGAGCCTGAAACTTTTGCATAAACCGTTTGGTAATCTTCTTTGTCTTTTTCTTCAACTTCTCTTTGAATGTACGGGGGAAGGGGAATTTTACCTGTTTTATTTAAAATATCTTCCATTGAACCAGCGGAATAAATTAATTCAACCAAGTGTTCAGGAATATTACCGTCATTGTTGGCTTCGCCCTTTTTTTTGATTAAAACTTTTAAAATGTCTGATATTATAACAATATCGCCATCTTTTAACCTTTTAGAATTTCTTATAATGGCTTGCCAATCATTGTTGCCTAAATATCTTGTAAGAAAAATTTCAATATTGGCGCCTGTTTCTTTTTTGCCCAAAAGCCTTGCAGGAATAACTTTTGTGTTATTTAAAACAAGGACATCACAAGGGTTTAGATAATCAACAAAATCATAAAAATGTTTATGAATAATTTCGCCCGTTAATTTATCTACAACAAGCATTCTTGCTTCATCCCTCTTTTGGGTCGGGTATTTTGCAATTAAATTTTCAGGCAGATTATAGTTAAAATCATCTAAAGTTAAATTAGTTTTCATTTTTATATCTTAAATTAAGATGTCTTGCAGCTAAAACTTCATCAACTTTTTTGGTTTCTGTTTTTGACGGGTAATTATCGAAATTAGTTGGTTCAAGTTCAATTTCTTTCATAATTTTAACCATAACATCAATAAAATTATCCAAAACTTCTTTTGATTCGGTTTCAGTCGGCTCAATCATCATTGCTTCATGGACAATTAAAGGAAAATAAACGGTTGGGGGGTGAATATCATAATCCATTAACCTTTTTGCAATTTTTAGTGTGTTTACACCTGTATCATGCAAATTTTCCGTTGTTAAAACAAATTCATGCAGGCTTTTTGTTTCATAGCCTAATTTATAGTATGGTTTTAATTTTTCTTTTATATAATTAGCATTTAAAACGGCATCGCCTGAAACTTTTCTTAAATCACACCCGAGCATTAAAATATAGGTATATGCTCTGACTAAAACATTAAAATTGCCGTAAAAAGCGCCAACTTTTCCGATTGTATCAGGTTTGTTCCAATTTCTTTTATATTTTTCACCTTCTTTTTCAATAACAGGAACAGGTAAAAATTCTGCCAATTTTTGAACAACGCCGACAGGTCCTGCCCCCGGGCCTCCGCCGCCGTGGGGGGTTGAGAAGGTTTTATGTAAATTAAGGTGAACTACATCAAACCCCATAATTTTTGGGTTTGAATAGCCCATAACAGCGTTTAAATTCGCCCCGTCATAATATAAAAGAGAACCATTATTGTGCATTAATTCTGAAATTTCAAGAATATCTTCTTCAAAAAGCCCTAATGTATTTGGGTTTGTCATCATAATAGCTGCAACATCTGAATCTAAAACTTTTTTTAATTCATTAATATCGACAAGCCCTTTTTCGTTTGATTTAATTTCAACAATTTCAAAACCCGCCATTGCAGCACTTGCAGGGTTTGTTCCGTGGGCGGAATCGGGGATGATAACTTTTTTTCTTTTTTCGCCTTTTTTTTCAAAGTATTTTTTAATTATCATCATACCTGTTAATTCTCCTTGCGCACCTGCCATTGGCTGCAAGGTAACAGCATCCATTCCCGTTATAATTTTCAAGGCTTCCTGCAATTTATACATTAATTCTAAGGAACCTTGACTATCATCATCACTTTGATTGGGGTGAAGGTTTGAAAAACCGAAATAGCTTGATGTTTCTTCATTTACTCTCGGGTTATATTTCATTGTGCAAGAACCGAGAGGATAAAAACCTTTTTCAATACAAAAGTTTTTATCCGATAATTCTTTATAATGGCGCATAACTTCAACTTCAGATAACTCGGGAAGGTTTAATTCACCTTCCCTTTTAAATTCGCCATTGTAGCATTCAACAGCTTTAAATAAAGGTTTTGTTGAAATATTATTAACCGATTTTTCAAAAATACTCTTTGTCATAGAAAAATTATATAATAGAAAAATGGTGTTAGCAAAAAAATTAGCTTCTTATATAAAAATTTTAATAAAAGAAATTTTGGATTTAATTTATAAAAGAAAATGCATTAATTGTGCCTGTCAAATTAATGATAATATTCTGTGCAAAACTTGTTTAAAACTTGTTCAAAACTTACCGCCTTTTGCACAAGGGGTTGTTAATAATTATCCTGTATTTTCCGCTTTTTATTATGACGGTGTTATTAAAAAATTAATTCAGAGTTTAAAATTTAAACACAATAAAGCCGTAAGTTATTATTTAGCAAAGTTTCTGGCCGATTATATCGACAAAATTAAAAACAATAAAACAAATGAGCTAAACCTTGAAGATGCAGTTATAATACCTGTTTTAACCCACACTAAAAATTATAATAAAAGAGGATATGATAATGTTTTATTAATAGCTGAAAATTTAGCCAAAATTACAGGCTATAAGCTAAATTCAACCGCTTTAAGAAAAACAAAATATACAAGCCCTATGTATAAATTAAAAAGAAATAAAAGGCTTCATCACATAGAAAATTCTTTTGAATTAAACATTGATTTTAATATAAATAACCCTGTTATTTTATTGGATGATATAACTACAACAGGCTCTACACTTGAATATCTGACTTCATTATTCAAAGAAAAAGGTGTTAAAAATTTAATTTGTTTAACAGTTGCAAAAACAAAAAAGTTTTAAACGGTTTTGAACAGGTTTCAACAGTTTTTTAAACAGGTTTTAAAATTCCATAAGCTAACAGGGACAAATATTTTAAGAGTTTTGAACAATTTTTATCTCTTTATTACTATTATTAATTATTTATATTATAATTAATTTAAAATATAAGGAATTAAAAATATGAAAATAATTCTCAAAAAGGATGTCTTTTTAAATTCAATAAAAGCAGTTAAAGGTATTGTCGGTTCAAGAAGCGTACAGCCGATTTTATCCTCAATTTTAATTGAAACTGTTTCAACAGATAGAATAACTTTAACAACAACAGACCTTAACTTATCAATAAGTTACACAACAAATGCAGAAGTTGTTAAAGAAGGTAAAATTGCAATCGGCGCAAAAGTTATTGAAGAAATTATAACAAAATTGCCCGATAATAAAGATATTTCAATTGAATTAAATGAAGAAACAAATGTTATTGTAATAAAAAGCGAAAAAACAAAATATGATGTTATCACCCTAAACCCGAATGAATTCCCGAATGTTTATCGCAGAAGTGATTTTCCGGACAATAGTGAAAATGAAAAACAATTTGAAATTTTAACAAAAGATTTAAACAAAGCAATAAAACAAACGGCATTTTCAGCTGTTCAAAACGAAGTTGGCGGCGTTTTAACCGGAATTTGCTTTACAATTAATGAAAATACATTGGAAACGGTTGCAACAGACGGCAACAGATTAACAAGAAGCAGAATTCCGATTAATTCAAAAGGCGAAAATGTAACTTTCATTTGTGCATACAGAACACTTATGGAAGTTTCAAAATTAATTTCCCTTGTTGATGATAAAACTGTTAAATTCACTGTAATGCCAAACAGAATTTTGTTTGAATTTGAAAATATATTTTTCCAATCAGGTTTAATTGACGGAACTTACCCGAGATACCAGCAATTAATTCCTACAACAAATGAAAAAATTGCAATAATCGACAGAGAAAAATTAATAAACACAATAGACAGAGTCTCTGTTATGGTAAATAACAGAACAAATATTATGAAATTTAATTTTGAAGATTCTTCTTTGGAAATAAGCACAGATACCCCCGAAGCAGGTTCTGCCAAAGAAAATATGGATATACAATACATTTCCGAAAATCTTTTAATTGCATTTAACTATAAATATGTTCTTGATGTTTTAAGAAATATTCAAAATGAAAAAATAAGAATTGAAATGTCAACAAATTTATCTGCAACGGTTATAAAACCTGAAGAATCGGAAGAAGAAAATTCAGGCGACAGCTATTTATGCTTAATTATGCCTGTTCAAGTGAGGTAAAAATGAAAGTTACTGTTGAAACCCCTGCTACCGTTGCAAACCTTGGTTGCGGTTTTGATTGTTTCGGGTTGGCGTTACCTGTTTATAATACAATTACATTGGAAGAAACCATAATGCCGGGCTCCGGCATTGAAATTAATATTTTGGATAATGATTCCGATAATATTCCGAGAGATAAAAATAATATTGTATATAAAGCAATTGAACTTTTATACAATTATATAGGTCAAACCCCTGCTGAATTAAAAATAAACATTAAAACCGGCATTCCGGTTGCAAGAGGAATGGGCTCAAGCGCTTCTGTTATAGTGGGCGGCTTAATTGCTGCAAATGAACTTTTGGGACACCCCGCGGATAATGACGTTTTATTATCCATTGCAACAGAAATTGAAGGCCACCCCGATAATGTAACTCCTGCATTTTTTGGCGGAATGACAATAGCGGAAGTTGAAGATACGGGTTCTGTTACATACAGAAAACTTCCGTGGCCAAAAAATTGGAAAATAACAATGTGTATTCCCGATTTTGAACTTGCAACGGATATTTCACGTTCTGTTTTACCTGATAATGTCCCTATGAAAGATGCAATTTATAATTTAAGAAGATCTGCAATGTTTGTGGAAGCTGTTTATACGCAAGATGAAGATTTAATGAAGCTTGCAATGACAGACAGACTTCATCAGCCTTACAGAATGAAATTAGTTCCCGGCCTAAATTCCATTATGGAAGGACTTAAACATACAGAAGGTGTTTTAGGCTGCACATTAGCAGGTGCAGGTCCTTCTATTGCAATTATTTCAAACGGTAAAAATATTGATGAAATAAATGAAATAGTTGAAACCAATTGGAACAATATAAATGTTAATTCAATAATTCATACATATACTATTGAAGATAAAGGTGCAAGAAAAATATAAAAGGAGATAAAAATGAAAAAAATATTGTCTTTATTATCCGTAATTTCAATTTTAACTGTTTCAAACGCTGCATTTGCCGCAATCGGCTATGTAGATTACGGTTATATTTCAAAAAATTACCCTCTTGCTCAAAAATATACGCAAACCCTTAAAACTAAAAATGCAGCTATTATAACTTATGCAAAACAAAAAGACGCTCAGGTTAAAGCTGCAAAAACAAATGCAGAAAAAGAAAAAATCAGAAAAGAAGGTATAGCGCAAGTTAATGCTAAACAAAAAGAAATTATTACTCTAAAACAAAGATACGAAGCTGAATTGGAAGCAAAAGTTGCTGCCGCTGCAGAAAAAGTAAGAGTTCAAAAAAAGCTTGATATGATTGTAAAAAAAGATGCAAGAGTTGCAGGCGGTGTTAACTGTACAAATGAAGTTTTATCTATCCTTAAAAATCCTGTGGCGGCAAGATAAAAAATGTTTAAATTTGACTGTATAGTGGTTGGTGCAGGTCATGCAGGTGTTGAAGCGGCAATTGCCGCTTCAAAATTAGGTATTAAAGTTGCTCTTATGACATTAAATATTGAAAATATAGCACTTATGCCTTGTAACCCTGCTGTCGGCGGTCCTGCAAAATCTAATTTGGTTCGAGAAATTGATGCACTTGGCGGCATTATGGGCCGAATTACAGATGAAACTTATATGCAGTTAAAAATGCTTAATTCATCTAAAGGTCCTGCGGTTCGTGCCTTAAGGGCGCAATCTGATAAAATTCTCTATAAATTAAAAATGAGAGAATTTATTGAAAGCGAAGAAAATATAAAAATAATCCAAACTCAAGTTGTAGATTTAATTATTGAAAATAACGTTATTAAAGGTGTTATTGATGAATTAGGCGTTGAATATTTTTCACCTACTGTTATCTTAACAACGGGAACAAGCCTGAACGGCAAAATTTTTATAGGTTTAAAAAGTTTTCCTGCGGGAAGACTGGCAGAACGTGCCGCTGTCGGCTTAAGTAACGCCTTAATAAAAGCAGGGTTTCCGATTAAAAGGCTTAAAACAGGAACACCTGCAAGGGTTGATTCAAGGACAATTGATTATTCAAAACTTCAAATTCAGCCGCCTGACAGTATTGATAAATACGGCACTTATAATTTCTTTTCATTTAGAAAAGAAAAATGTTTTCGCCCCCAAGTTCCTTGTTATTTAACAAGAACAACCGATATAACTCACAAAATAATTAAGGATAATTTGGATAAATCACCCCTTTATTCAGGCTTAATCCATGGAATAGGGCCAAGATATTGCCCGTCTATTGAAGATAAGGTTGTAAGGTTTAAAGATAACCCTTCTCACCACATTTTTATTGAACCTGAAGGCGAAAAAACTTATGAAACCTATGTTCAAGGTTTTTCAACAAGTTTACCCATTGATGTTCAATTTAAAATGCTAAGGTCTTTGCCGGGGTTAGAAAATGTTTCTGTTATAAAACCTGCTTATGCCGTTGAATATGATTCCGTTCCTGCGGTTGAATTAACCCGTTCTTTAATGACAAAAAAAGTTAAGGGTTTATTTTTAGCAGGGCAGATTAATGGCACTTCAGGCTATGAAGAAGCCGCCGCTCAAGGGCTTATAGCAGGCATAAATGCTTCACTTTATATTCAAAATAAAGAATTTTTTGAACCCGAGAGAAAAAGTTCTTATATCGGAACTTTAATTGATGATTTAATTACAAAAGATTTACCCGAACCTTACAGAATGCTAACATCAAGGTCAGAATACAGACTTATTTTAAGAAGCGATAACGCTGATTTCAGGCTTATGGAAGAAGGTTACAAATTAGGGCTTGTGAAAGAAGAAGATATTCAAAGGTTTAGGTTTAAAAAAGAAACAATTGAAAAAGAAATTGAAAACTTAAAAACATTTAAAATTGCCGCAAACAGTGAAAATAAAGAAATAATGAATAAATCGGGGCAAAAATTTGATGTTGGGCAAAGTGCTTATCAAATTATAAAAAGGCCCGATACCGATTATTTTTTACTTAAAGAATTAGGGTATAAGCCCAATTTTGAAGTTGATGACATTTATTTAAAAAAAGAAATTGAAGAACAGGTTGAAATTTTAATAAAATATCAAGGTTATATTGAAAGGCAAGAAAATCAGGTTAATATATCAGATAAACTTGAAAAAATAAAAATTCCCGACGATATTGATTTTATGGAAATAAAACAAATTTCAACGGAAACAAAAGAACTTTTAAATAAAATTAAACCGAAAACCTTAGCTCAAGCCTCGAGAATAGGCGGGGTAAAGCCTGCGGATATTTCAGTTTTAATGGTTTTAATTGAAAGTGGAAAAATTCGAAAAAAAATTGTATAATAAAATTACTGCAATTTTTGGAAAAGAGAATTTGAATAATTTTATTGAAAAAACCCAAAATAAGGAAGAAATTAAGGATAGTCTTTTAAATATTATATTTAATTTCCCTGAAAAAATTAAAAAATCTTACCTTAAAGAAATTGACGAGGTAAGAAAATTTGCCATTGCAATTAAAGATTTTGAACTTGTTTCAATTGCAATGAGCATTTATGCATATTTAAAATACAGATGTGAAGAAAAAAACAGTTACAGAGCCTATATGATGCTGAATGATGCAAAATATTTGGCGGTTTCATCAAATATGTATTTGGCGCAAAAAGTTAATTTGTTTATTTTTGCACTTATGGAATTTGAAGAAGAAAACTTTGATGATGCAATTGATTTTATTAAAAATGCTCAACTTATAAAAATCGGTGAGTTTGAATTTGATAATAAATTAAACACTGTAAAATCGGCAATAGAAAAGGCAAAACAGAAAAGAATAATCCACTTGGCACCGCCTTCTTTTATTCCCGATCACAAAAATGACCCTCTGCTTGCGCTTTTAAAAGTGGGCAGAACAATGGCAATTGAAACAAACCTTGATACTTTGCTTACAATTATTGCAAAAGAAATTAACCTTGCCCTAAATGCAGACAGGTGCACCGTTTTTCTTTTAGATACCGAAAAAAACGAGCTTTGGTCTAAAGTGGCACTTGGTATGGATTTAAAAGAAATAAGGTTTGATGCAAAATTGGGCCTTGCAGGGTATGTTGTTCAAACCGGCGAAACCATAAATATTGCGGATGTTTATTCCGATAAAAGGTTTAATAAAGAAATAGACCTTCAAACAGGTTATAAAACAAAATCTATTCTTTGTATGCCTATAAGAAATATGAGCCATGAAATTATAGGCGCATTTCAAGTTTTAAATAAAAAAGGCGGGCATTTTACCCAAAAAGATGAAGACCTTTTAATTGCAATAGGTTCATCTGCAGGTATTGCATTAGAAAATGCCACGCTTTTTAATAAGCAAAAACAATTTATTGAAGAGCAAAAACAATTATTATCAAGTTTTATAGATACTCTTTCAGCTTCAATAGATGCCAGAGACAAAATAACCGCAGGTCATTCCGAAAGGGTTACAAAATATGCTGTTTTAATTTGTGAAAAAATGCAGATGAATGAAGATGAACTTGATATTATAAGACAAGCTTCACTTCTTCATGATATTGGAAAAATCGGCATAAAAGACCATATATTACAAAAAGAAGGCACGCTTACAAAAGAAGAATATGATGAAATTAAAAAGCACGCTCAAATAACCTATGACCTTTTATCAAGAATTTATGTTTCAAAATATTTTAAAAACGTTGCAAAAATTGCATCAAGCCACCATGAAAAATGGGACGGCACAGGCTATTTCTTGGGCTTAAAAGGCGAAGAAATTCCTTTAGGCGGCAGAATTTTAGCTGTATCGGATGTTTTTGACGCTATTACAAGTAAAAGGCACTACCGTTCAAAAATGGATATTGTAAGAGCATTGGACATTTTAATTGAGGGTGAAAACAAACACTTTGACAAAAATGTTGTTGATGTATTTTTATCGTTAGAAACAAATAAAATCATAGATGTTATAATCGGCAATCAAGAAATTGAAGAAACGGATAATTTTATTCTTTCAAAATATAAAATGTCTGACATTTACGGACTTTACAAAAACACCGAAGGCAGAAAATTAACAACCGAAGAAGAAAGATTTGTTAATATTTTCAATAAATATTATAATCTTGTATAACAGCAGATAGAAGATGAATAAAAATAAGGCAAAAACAATGAAAAAAAGAATACTGCTTTTTTTATTATTTGTTTTTACGTTGCAAATCAATGCACCGTCATATGCTGTTGAAGATTCTTTTAATTTGGCAGGAATTATTGAAAATATTATAAATTATCAAAATAATTCCGATTTTGTTTCCGATATAAGAAACGATTCAAAAGAAAATTATCTTTATGCGGTTCAAAATTTAACCAACGGAAATGTTGTTGTTGCATATAATGAATTTAATAATACTATTAATTCACTGGATAAAAATATTTCCCTTTTAATGTTGTCTAAAAAACTGTATGAATACGGCTTTTTCAGCCTTGGAGACGCTGCGGTTTCAAAAATTTCGGGCAAAAATAAAATGAATCTTCAAATTGAACAATTAAAAGAAGCTTATAAGCCCTCATATACTTTATCTAAAGAAGAAGAAAATTTCCTTGTAAAAGCTTATAGTTCAATTTATTACAATAATTCCCCCGAAGAAGTTGCTTTTAATTTGATTAAAAAAACAATTTTGATGGAAAATTCAGACTATGCCAATTTTATGATGGCGCAGGCAATGTTTCAATGCAGACAATATAATCAGGCTTTGATTTATGTAAATAAAGCGCTTGATAAGAATCCAAAATGCGGACAATACCTTTATTTTAAGGCAAAAACCTTGTGTCAGCTGAAACAGTATAAAGAGGCTCAAAAATATATTGAAAATTTAAAAGAAAATAATTTAATTTCAATTTATTTTGCAAACGATTTTAATATTTTAAAGCAACAAATTAATATGAATTTAGCCAAGGATGATTCCGATAAAAAATTCTACCAAATTTATTGCTATTATTTATCAGGCAACTATTATAAAACTTTAAAAGAAACAACAAATATAATTAATTTTAATAAAAACAACCCTAAAATTTTAACTCTGCAAGCTATGGCGCATTTGGCATTAGGGGAATATGATCAAGCTTATGACGACTTTTTATCCAGCTATAAGTTAGACAAAAAATTTGATTTAACACTAATGGGTATTGCTGATTTTAATTTTAAAAATAAACAATATGAAGAGGCATATAACGGTTACAAAAAACTGTTTAAAACCGAATATAAAAATGAAGCAATTATAAAAGCTTATATAGCTCTAAAAGAGATGAATGCGGATGAAAAGAAAATTGAAAAATTGGAAAAAGAAAAATCGGAAGCAGATAAGGTTGCATTTAATGAATATTATATAATTGCGAATAATTTATACAGCAATAATGAAAGAAGCAAAAAAAGATATACCGCAAAATCTTTGAGCATTAATATGTTAAATGTTGATACTTGGGATATTTTACTTGCAGACAGTTTTAAAAATAACAACTTTCAAAATTTAGACACACTTATTTTTATGCTTTCTTTTTTAGATGTTAAAAATCCTGAATATTATTATTATTCTGCACTTTCCCTAAACCAAAAAAACAACAAAAAAGATGCATTTTTTGAAGTTAAAAAAGCGCTGAACTTAAACCCTGAATATAAGCCTGCAATTGAACTTATGAACAAATTGCAAAATGAATTAATTTAGCAAAGTGAGAATATTTCATAAATTTCATCATCTGATAATTCGGTGATTATTTTTTCGCCTATAAATACGGCGGAATCTGCCAATTCTCTTTTATCTTTTATAATTTTATCAATTTTTTCTTCAAAGGTAGATAAGGTAATAAACCTATGCACCATAACGTTTTTATCTTGCCCGATACGATAAGTTCTGTCTGTTGCCTGATCTTCCACGGCAGGATTCCACCAAAGGTCATAGTGAATGACATTTGATGCACTTGTTAAGTTCAACCCCAAACCCCCTGCCTTTAAACTCAATATCATAATTTTTTTCTTATCGTCTTCAGAAAATTCTTTTATCATTTCTTCTCTTTGTTTAACGTTTAAAGAGCCATGGAAAAAGAGAGGGTCAAAATCAAATTCTTCTTTTGTTATTTTTTCTAAAATGCTGCCCATTTCTTTATATTGGGTGAAAACAAGGGCTTTTTCATTGTTATCTACAATATTATGTAAAATCGACATTAATTTTTCCGTTTTACCTGAAGCCCCTTGGCTCATATCGCCATGCTTTAAATAGTGATAAGGGTGGTTACAAACCTGTTTTAAGTTTGTAATTAGTTTAAAAATGGCACCACGCCTGTTTATTCCCTGACCTGCAGAGTGAATTTCTGCCATGGATTGAGTTAAAACCCTTTCATAAAGGGCTGCTTGCATTTTTGTTAAATAACAGTATTCATCCAAAACAATTTTTTCAGGAAGGTCTGAGATGATTGTTTTATCTGTTTTCAAGCGCCTTAACATAAATGGGGATATTGCTTGTTTTAATTTTTGCGCCCTTTGGGCTTCTTTGAATTTTTCAATAGGCATTGAATAATTTTTTGAAAAATCAGTTATAGTTCCAAGGTAGCCTTTATTTATAAAGTCAAAAATGCTCCAAAGCTCAGATAGCCTGTTTTCAACAGGGGTACCTGTCATAGCAACTTTCATATTCGCTTTAATTGCTTTTACTGCTTGAGTTTGACTTGTTGTTGAATTTTTAATGTTTTGGGCTTCATCTATGATTAAAATATCCCAATTATATTTTTTAAATTCTTCAAGGTCTATTCTTAAAATTGCATAAGTGGTTAAAATAACATCGTGATCAATTGAAAATTCACGGTTTAACCCGTGGTATATAAAAGCATCTAATGTTGGGGCAAAATTTTCTAACTCTCTTTCCCAGTTGCCAAGTAAAGTTGTCGGGCAAACAACAAGAGCAGGTTTTTTCAGTTTCTTTTCTTCTTTTAATTTTAAAATTAAGCTTATAACCTGAACCGTTTTACCAAGCCCCATATCATCCGCTATACAGCAGCCAAAACCCTTAACAACGTTTGTGTATAACCACCTGAAACCAATTTCCTGATACGGTCTTAGAGTTCCTTTTAATTCTTTTGGAAGTGTTACATCTTCCACTTTTGTGAAATTGGAAACAATTCTTGCAAAGGCTTCATCGTAATCAAAATCATATTCATCAATTTTGCCGGATAGCGCATGGTGCAAAAGTTCCATTTTGTTCATCACAAAATTGGGTTTTTTCAAACGGGTTAAAAGTTTTTCCGTTTCTTCTTTATCAATTAAAATGAATTTGCCTTTATATTCAATTAAACCGTTTGTATTTTTAGCAAGTTCCCTAAATTCTTCAGCCGAAATTTTTTCATTTCCTAAAGCAACTTCTATTGAAAAATCCATAATTTCATCCAAAGAAACACTTGATTCATTTCTAAGAGAAAAGAATTCTTCAATTTCATTTAATCTTTTTTCTTTAACTTTAGCGTTAATTGAAGCTCTTGGAATTATGACATTATCCATTCCATCAGGCAAATTCACTTCCATTCCCGCTTGCGCCAAATAGAAAGTAATTTTTGTAATTAATTTATAAACGCCGGATAAATCAAGCTCTAAGGTTATATCTTCTAAATCCTCAATATATTTTGTTGCCCAATTTATTTGTTTTTCAATTATTGTTTTATCGTTATCCGAAAGGTCATCAGGTTCTATAATTTCGCCTGTTAATTTGTTTTTAGCCTTAATTCTTAATAAGAATTTTTCGCCGTCAAGTTTTTCAATGTTAAATACAGGAACAATATCATACGTTCCAAGGCTCATTTCATCAAACCAAATTTGAATGTCTGAAGCTAAATCGTGGCCTTTAAACATTCTTTTGTGGCTTAGGTATTTGGTAAAATAAATTGCGGCTTTTAAGTCTTTAAATTTATAGTGTTTAACGTTTAAAAATGCAAAAATAAGATAGTTTAGGTATTTATCAATTAATTTTTTGGTGGTTTCTCTGTCTAAAATGCCGTTATTTAAAATTTCAGAATAGCTTGTAAGATAATCTTTATTTTTAAAATAAGGTTCCCAAATTATAGAAAAAGTTTCTTTTCTAAATTGAACGGTCGGGATGAAATTTAATTTTTCGACTGTTTTTTTCACAAAATTTGTTAAATAAAAATAAAATTTAAAACTTTCTGTAAGGTCGTCTGTTAATTCAGAACTTTCATTTAACCCTGTAAAATATTCAAAGAATAAATCTAATGGAATATTATAGCCTATTTTGTCATTTTTATATTCCGTTTTTAATCTGTATAATGACCCCCTTGATTTTAAGTAATAATCAAAATTATATGGGGGTGTTATAAAAATTTTTGCTTCATTATTTTCGTTTTCAAAAATAATATCCGTTGCTCTTAAAACGTTATTTTTGGTGTCAAACGTTTCAAAAAATTCTTCTTCAATAAGTTCATAAATTAAAGATAGGGTATATCTAAAGTCTTTATTTTTTTGTGAATATGGGTTTGAATCCAAATTCAGCAATAATTTTTCAATGTCGTTTTTCTTAAATGTTAAGTTGTTTAATTCCATCATTTATACATTTTAATATAAAAAAGTTTTATTGTATAATCGTTTTTATGAAGTTTGCAGTAAGATTAATTAAAAATGCTTTTCATCCCTTAAAGGTATCTGATGACGTTAATTTAAAAGACGGACAATTAGTTATTATCAGAACCGAAAAGGGTGAAGAAGTTCATAAAGTTATTGTTGTTAACGATTTAATTGCAAAACAATGGCAAAAATTTAAACCGGAAGCTTTATCTGTTGTTCGAATTATGACGGATGAGGATATGAAAGTTTACAATGAACAAAAAGAGCTTGAAGTTAAAGCCCTTTTAAAATGCAGAGAGCTTGCAAAAAACAGGCATCTTGTTATGAATTTAACAAAAGCAAGCTATACATTTGACAGAAAAAAAATTACATTTTATTATACAGCGCCTGAAAGGGTTGATTTTAGGGAACTTTTAAAAGATTTAACTCAAGAATTTAAAAGAGTTCGAATAGATTTAAGGCATATTGGCGTCCGTGATGAAACCGCACTTTTGCAAGGGCAAGGCGTTTGCGGGCAAAATTATTGCTGCTGCAGCTTTTTGAAAAACTTTGATTTTGTTTCAACCAAATTGGCTAAAGATCAAAATATTCCGCTGACTCCCGGCAAAATTACAGGCGCTTGCGGCAGGCTTTTATGCTGCTTAAATTATGAATATTCAAACTATATTGAAGTTGCAAGGATGCTTCCGCCTGTCGGGTCAGGCATCATGACGCCCGATGGTGTTGCAAAAGTTGCTTCCATTTGCTTTTTAACGCAAAAAGTATCTGCCAAATTGGAAGACGGCAAAATTAAACAATATTCAAAAGATGAAATTGAAATGATTGATCAGGAAGTAAACATTGAAATTGACCAATCAAGAAATATTTTAAATTATGCGGAAAATGATGAAAATATAGATATTAAAAATTTGGATAACGACAAAAATTCAAGTACGGGAAATATATAAATGACAGATGTTTCAAGTAAAAAATTAGCTTCAACGATTGCAAGAATTTTAGATGATAACAAGGGTAAAGACATTGTTATTTTAAACGTTTCAAATGTCAGCGTTTTATCTGATTATTTTGTTATTGTAACCGCAACATCCACCCCTCAGGTTAAAGGTTTAACAAATAATGTTAGAGACGATGTTAAAGAAATTTTTAACAGACTTCCCAAAAACATTGAAAACGACACAAAAAACAGCTGGAATTTAATTGATTACGGCGATGTTGTGGTTCATATTATGCATTATGAGCAAAGAGAGCTTTATAAAATTGAAAAATTCTGGAATCATGCTCTAAAAGTTGAAAGAGAAATTTGGGAAGAAGAATCAAAAGAATTTGCAAAATATTTAGAAAAAGAAGCCTTCTAGGTATTAATCAAAAGGTTAATTTTTGTTTTTGACGGCAGATTTTTTAAAAAAATAATGCTAGAATTTTCTTATGAAGAAAATTTTAATTTTTTTATTGCTTCTATCCGGTTTAAATTTTGCAGTTTTTGCAGATGATATAGACACATATAAGCAATATACAATAATAAAAACAACAAATAATTATGTTCCTTTGAGGGACAGTGCAAGCGATAACGCCAAAAGGTTTTCGCACCTTGAAAAAGGGGTGAAAATTTTTTCGGATGAAACCAAAAATAATTTTTACAGGGTTGATTTAGGCTTAGATAAATATTATTGGATTAATAAAAAAGATGTTGATGTAACTTCAAAAGTATTAAAAAAAGAGCCCGCAGTAATTGATGAAATTAAAATTTTTGAAAACCCGAAATATTACATTGCAAAAATTAAATTAACTGAAATTCCCCCCTACAATGAAATTGAAACAAGTGAAAATTCGGTTGATTTTATAATTTATGATGCAATTTTAGATAAAGAAAAACTAATTCAATCAATTGAAACAAATGCAGATTTCAAAATTTCAAAAGATGAATTTGACAACCTTAAAATAAGCTATTTTTCACAAAAGCCCTTATTTGGCCACAGCGTTGAAATAGATAAAAATAACCTTTTATTAAAAGTTAAAAAACCTTTTGTATACGGTGAAAATAAACCGTTAGAAAATTTGACGGTAGTGATAGACCCCGGCCATGGCGGAGATGACCCGGGGGCAGTTCGTTATAATTTAAAAGAAAAAGATATAAACCTTGATATTTCAAAAAAAATCAAATCAAGATTAAAAAAATTAGGCGCAAAAGTTTATTTAACAAGAGAAAAAGACGAATATAAAGGTTTATATGAAAGAGTTGATTTTGCAAAAGATAAAAATGCGGATATATTTATTTCAATTCATCAGAACTCATATTCGGATGTAAAGAATAAAAATAAAAAAGAAGGAACAAGCGTATTTTATTACAATAAAGAAAGCTTTAAGCTGGCAGACGAGATTAAAAACTCCGTTTTAAGAAGAACAAGCCTTAAAGACGACGGCACCAACCTTGCTTCTCTTGCGGTTGTTCGTGCAACAGAGCCTGTTTCCGTTCTTGTTGAATGCGGCTACATTGCAAATAAAAAAGAATCGGAAAAACTTTCCGATTCAAAATTTCAAAATAAACTTGCAAAGGCAATTGTCATAGGCGTTAAAAATTATTTGAGAAATAATTTTTAATTATCTGTTAACGCAAATCACGCTGCCTGCCGTATAACCCGCAGATTTTTCTTCTTTAGCGCTTGAAAACCAAACTTTTTCATGCGAATCCGAATTTAAAAGCGGTTTTGAATTAAGGTAAATTGAGCCTGCTTCTTCAAGAGTGGGAAGAGTTGCCTTCTTTTTGTAAGATAGGTTGTTGCAATATTCTTCAGCCGATTCAAATGATGATATTCCGGTTACGTATTCAGCATTATTTGTAAATATCGGAACCCCAACCCTTGCCGTTCTCGGGTAATAAACTGTTGCAATACCTACATCTTTGCCAAAAGTATTTGGTTTTGCAACGCCGTTTATATCGTAAATAATGTTTATACAGGCTGTTTCTTTGGGATGAAAACCTTTGTCTGTTTCATCCTGTTTGTTTTCTTCTGCGTCATTTTCGGCATTATTAAAGCTTTTGCAGTCAGGATTGTATGCAATTAAAAGAGACATACCGTTCACAGTAATTGCACTCCACAGTTTTTCATCACTGTCAAAACCCACATCCGAGTTTTTAGTCGGGATGTTTAATTTATCGTCGGAATTCATGCTTTTGTAAACTTTGTCATTTATCCAGCCGCAGTTGTAAATTCCTCCTGCTTGTTCAGGGTCGCAAATTTTTGCAAATTTTATATAATTTGAAAAATGATCCTCTACAAAAACTTCATTTGCGCTTCTGTTATTTTCTTCATTATCTTCATCCGTATAATTTTTGGCTTTATTTAATTTTGATTCCGTTGCAGCTATAATTCTGACCGAATCCGATAATGTTGCCCTGAAAGTTTCTTTTGATGTTTTAAAAATGTGATTGTTATAGTTAGCTACAACAGAAGGAATCATAAGTGCCGCAACAATGCCTATGACTCCCAAAGTTGCCAACGTTTCCGCAAGCGTGAATGCTTTTTTTCTCATACTTTGTAAACTGCCTTTCAAAATCTCGGTATATTCACATTTTAACAATTGGAAAAGCTTTTTGCAATCAAAATGCCTTTTTAAAATATTTGGTTTATAATTAACTAAAAAGTTAAAGGAAGCGGATTTTGGAAAGATTTACAGGGCTTTTAGGCATTATTATTATAATCGGCATTTGCTATTTAATGTCGAACAATAAGAAAAAAATCAGTTTAAAAACGGTAATTACAGGGTTTTGCCTTCAATTTCTTCTTGCCGTTTTTGTTTTAAAAGTTCCTTTGGGACAGCAAATTTTAGCCATTATTGCAAAATGTATTGAAAAAATTCTTTATTTTTCAAATTCGGGCGCAGATTTTGTATTCGGCTTTTTAAATAATTCCCCAAAAGTGATAGACCATATTTTTTATGAAGGTGCTTCTTTTGTATTTTCAATCAAATTAATTGCAACAATTATTTTTGTTTTGACTATCGTGAATATTTTATATTATTTTGGCATAATGCAAAGAATTGTGGCATTTTTTGCCAAATTAATGTATAAAGTGATGAATGTTTCAGGCGCAGAAGCCCTATCAAACATAGCTTCTGTTTTTGTCGGGCAAGTTGAAGCGCAAATTATGATTCGCCCTTATTTAAAAACGGCTACAAAATCTGAAATTTTAGCCTCTATGACAGGTTCTATGGCATGCATTGCAGGGGGCGTTATGGCAATTTATATTGCAATGGGGGTTGATGCAAAATTTTTGCTTGCAGCATCCGTTATGGCAGCCCCTGGGGCACTTGCAGTTTCTAAAATAATTTACCCTGAAGTTGAAGAAAGCAAAACAAAAAACGAAGTTAAAGTAAGTGTTGAAAGATGCCACGTTAATTTAATAGATTCTATTGCAAATGCAGCATCAGACGGTATGAAGGTTTCATTGAACGTTATTGCAATGTTAATTGCATTATTATCTTTAATTGCAATGGCAGATTGGGTTTTAGCAAAATTCGGTTTATTTTTATATGATGTATGTAACATTCATCTTTCTTTTATAGATTTATCAAACCTTAGCATTAAATCTCTTTTAGGCGCCGTATTTTCATTTTTTGCTCTTATTATGGGAGTTCCTTTTGAAAATGTTTCTCAAGTGGGTGCTTTAATGGGTGAAAAACTTGTTTTAAATGAATTTATAGCTTATACCGATTTAATTAATATGAAAGACATTCTAACCCCAAAAGCAATTACAATTGCAAGCTTTGCCCTTTGCGGTTTTGCAAATTTCGGTTCAATCGCAATTCAAATAGGGGGAATTGGTGAACTTGCACCAACAAGAAGAGGCGATATTGCAAAACTTGGCATAAAAGCTTTAATCGCAGGCACATTTGCTTCATACATTTCAGCCTGTATGGCGGGGATTTTAATGTGATTATTGAACAAACCCTAATTTATAAACCAAAAAAACTCCCTTTTGAAACTAATGAAATTGAAAATTTTATTTTAGGTGAAGGAATTAACCCCATAAGGTGGTCTATAAGCAAAAAAGAGGGGGATAGTTTTTATATTCAAGTTTCGGGTGTAAAAAATTAAAATAAGATTAATTTTTGTAAAATGAAATAAAATCATTATTAAAATATAAATAAAAGGAAAGGTTTATTTATATGTTTGATTTTGAAAAATTAACAAAAGTTACTCAAAATATTTTAATTGAGGCTCAAAACCTTGTTAAAATTAATAAAAATACTTTTTTAGAACCTGCTCACATTTTTCTTGCAATTTTAAATTCCAGTAATAATGAAGCTGTGAACAGTTTTTTAACCTCATTAAAATTGACTGGGAATTTAGTAAAGGATGATATTCAAAATTTAATTAATACCTACCCTAAAATTTCAGATAATACGGTTCAACTTTATTTTTCAAATAATTCTTTAAAATTAATGGATGAAGCCTTTGAATGCGCTAAAAATATGAAAGATAAATACATTTCATATGAACATATAATGCTTGCAATGTCAAAATTTGTACAAGAAGAAAAAAATGAAGAAGGTTTAAAGAAAATATTCAATAAATATTCAATAAATGAATTAAACATCTTAAATAAAATAAAAAATTTAAGGGGGAATAAAAAAGTGGATAATAATACAGCAGATGAAGAATATAACGTTTTAGAAAAGTTTTCTGTCGATTTAACAAAAAAAGCACGTGAAGGAAAGCTTGACCCTGTTATAGGCAGAGATGAAGAAGTTCGAAGAATAATTCAAGTTTTAAACAGAAGAACCAAAAACAACCCTGTTTTAATTGGTGAAGCGGGCGTTGGTAAAACCGCAATTGTTGAAGGCTTAGCCCAAAGAATTGTAAGGGGCGATGTGCCTATGAGCTTAAAAGATACAACCTTAATTGCGCTTGATATGGGCGCTCTTGTTGCAGGGGCAAAATATAGGGGCGAATTTGAAGAAAGGTTGAAAAAAGTTATAGATGAAATTCAAAAATCAGAAGGGCAAATAATTCTTTTTATTGATGAACTCCATACTGTTGTTGGTTTAGGCGCTGCAGAAGGTTCAACAGATGCAGGCAACCTGCTAAAACCAATGTTAGCTCGTGGTGAAATAAGAACTGTTGGGGCAACTACAATTAATGAATATAGAAAATATATTGAAAAAGACCCTGCCTTAGAAAGAAGGTTCCAGCCTGTTTTAGTTGATGAACCGTCGGTTGAAGCAACAATTTCTATTTTAAGGGGCTTAAAAGAAAAATATGAAGTGCACCATGGGGTAAGAATTAAAGATTCTGCGCTTGTTGCTGCCGCTAATTTATCGAATAGGTACATAACAGACAGATTTTTGCCTGATAAAGCGATAGATTTGGTGGATGAAGCGGCGTCATCCGTCAGAATTGAAATAGATTCAATGCCTGAAGAACTTGATAAACTTGAAAGGCAAAAACTTCAACTTCAAATTGAGCTTGAAAGCTTAAAAGAAGATAATGACCAAGATAAAATTGAAAGAGTTAAAAAGGCAATAGATGAAATTTCAGCTAAGGCAAATATTTTAGAAGAACAATGGAAAAAAGAAAAATCCCATTTGAATGATGAAGTTTCAATAAAACAAGAAATTGAAAGAACAAAAATTGAAATAGATAACGCCGAAAGAGCAACAAACCTTGAGCTTGCGGCTAAATTAAAATACGGTAAACTTCCTGAACTTATGAAAAAATTGGATGAAGCAACCAAAAACCAAAATGAAAACCATAAAAATACTCTTTTAAAAGAAGAAATAACGGATGAAGATATAGCAGAAGTTGTTTCAAAATGGACAGGTGTTCCCGTTAACAAACTTGTTGAATCAGAAAATGAAAAACTTCTTCAAATGGAAGATATTCTGCACAAAAGAGTAATCGGTCAAAATGAAGCGGTCGGCGTTGTATCAGATTCTATCAGAAGGGCTCGTTCAGGCTTAAAAGACCCAAAAAGGCCTATTGGAACTTTTCTTTTCTTAGGGCCAACGGGTGTAGGTAAAACTGAACTTGCAAAAGCATTATCAGAATTTATGTTCCAAGATGAAGACGCCCTAATTAGAATAGATATGTCAGAATATATGGAAAAACATTCTGTTGCAAGGTTAATAGGCGCACCGCCTGGGTATGTCGGCTATGATGAAGGCGGCCAATTAACAGAAAAAGTAAGAAGAAAACCGTATTCCGTTATTCTTTTTGATGAAATTGAAAAAGCCCATTATGATGTATTTAACATAATGCTTCAAATTTTTGATGACGGCAGATTGACTGATTCAAAAGGAAGAACGGTAGATTTTAAAAATACGATTATTATTCTAACTTCAAATATAGGCTCTGACATTATCTTGGATAGAGCAGTCAATGGCTTATTAAGTGAAGAAGAAAAAGAAAAAACAAAAGAAGAAGTTAAAGAAAGGCTGAAAGAACACTTCCGCCCCGAATTTTTAAATCGTATTGATGAAACGGTTTACTTTGAAGCTTTAACATTGTCTGATTTAAATAAAATTGTTGATATTCAAATTAATTACCTAAGAAACTTGTTACAGGAAAGAAAAATTGAATTTGAAATCACAAATGATGCAAAAGACAAATTGGCGCTTGAAGGGTATAACCCAATGTATGGCGCAAGACCCTTAAAAAGAATTATTCGCCAAAAAATTGAAAACCCCTTATCAAAGGCAATTTTAAAAGGAGAATTTGTTGACGGCGATAAAATTTTAATAGATGTTAAAGATGATGAAATAACATTTAATAAAAAATAAAAATTAAAACCCCTATATTTTAGGGGTTTTTATTTTATAATTAAATTTCGGAGCATACTAAAAATGAAAATATCACCAATCACTTTTACCCAAAAATATGTAAGAAGCATAAAGGCAAAAAACTGTCAAACAAATGAGGTTGACAGCCTTGATTTTGTTATGTATGAAGATGATATTCAAGATAAAAACAAGCTTAAACAAGAAACATCAACAAAATTTGAAAGGGTCGAGGGCGCTTATGCAAGGTGTATTTATCAAGATTTTGTTGATAATATGGTATATTGCAACCCAAGGCTTAAATTCTGGGGAATTGAAGATGAGAACGGTGAAATTCAAGCTTTAATGGAAACAACTTCAGGAATTGAGAGCGGATACAGTGATATTGTGCCCGATAAAAAGGGAATGGAAGTTTCTTTAATGTGTGTTAATTCGGAAAATTCTTATACGGCTGATGACAGAAAATATAGGGGCCTTGGGCTTCAATTGGTGTCCAATGCCATTAAACAAGCACAAGAAGAAAAAAGCGATTTTGTAATTTTACAAAACGCAGAAGACAGATTCTGGGACGGTGTTCCCTGTTTTGAGGATTACTATTACGGCGCAATTAAAGTTTTAGAAAAGAAAGATTTTAAAAATTGCGCAAAAAGGCTGGATAAAACGGTTTAATTTATAAAACGCAATAAGAACCTAAGACTCTATTATATGTGCATTTTGCTTTAATTTCATTAAGTGCTTTTTGAATATCATCAATGCCTTTATCAATATCAGCATAGAATATATATTCGCCAAAAACTTTTTTAGACGGGCGCGATTCAAGATATAAAAGGTTTAGGTCATATTTTTTAAATATTTCTAAAATTGATAATAGCGCCCCCGGTTTATTTTCGGTTGTAAAAGCGATTGATGTTCTTGTTTTTTTATCTTTTAAAATGTTTTTCTTAGAAACCAAAATAAACCTTGTTTTATTGTCTTTAACATCGTTTATTTCTTTTTCAATAATGTTTAAACCGTAAAGGTGTGCGCAAAGTTCGCTTGCAATGCAGGCATAGGTTTCATCTTTATCCATTATAAATTTGGCGGAGCCTGAAGTGGATGTATATAATAAAATTTCAACATCTTTTCTAAAATTATTTGCAATGTAGTTTTTACATTGTGCAATGGCTTGAGTTATTGAGACAATTGTTTTGATGTTTTCTTTATTTTTGCCCTTTGAAATTAAACAATGGCAAATAGGAACGGTAATTTCCGCTTGAATAAAAACGTCTGATTTTGTGTGAACCAAATTATCAATTGTTTCTCTCACAACTCCTTCAATAGAATTTTCAACGGGTAAAATTGCAGAAGTTGTATCCGGTTCAATATCTAACACTTCAATTGCTTTTGTAATAGTTGAAACAGCTTCCATTTCAGGTTTTATCCCTAATTTTTCCATAAAAAGGGCAGCTGCAAATTGTGAATTTGAACCATCCGGTCCTAAATATAATATTTTTTTAATATAATTGTTCATATAGCGTATTATAAATTAAAAGAGGAAAAATGAATACAAAAATAAAATTCGGAACTGATGGATTTCGTGGAATTTTAGGAAAAGAATTTACTATTGAAACGGTTACAAAAATTGTAAATGCAATAGCGGAATATTTAGGGCAAGGAACGGTTATTATCGGTTATGACCCAAGGCGTGATGCAGATAAATACGCAAAAACAGCAGCAAACATTTTGGCCGATTTTGGGTTTGATGTTATTTTATCATCTAAAGTGGTGCCAACGCCTGTTATTGCATACAAAGCAAAAACCACCAAAAATTGCGCAGGGGCTTTAATGTTCACAGCCTCTCATAACCCGCCTGAATATCTTGGAATTAAATTTATTCCAAACTATGGCGGCCCTGCAACAAATGAAATTACAAAAGAAATTGAAAATATAATTGAATCAAAACATCATAAATTTGAAAAACTGAACCCGACAGTTGAAGGCTCCGTTATTAAAAAAGATTTTTCAGTTGATTATTTTGAAATTTTGGAAGATTTAATTGATTTTGATGCAATTAAATCAAACCCCCCAAAAATTATTTATGACGCTTTATTCAGTGCATCATTCGGTTATTTTGACGAGATTTTAAAAAGAAACAATATTGATTTTGAAATTTATAATAATAAATATGACCCTAATTTTGGCGGCTTTTTGCCTGAACCGAAGCCTGAATTTATGAAAAATAAAAAAGAAGGCTATATAACTTTTGCAAACGATGGCGATGCTGACAGATACGGTGTTATAGATGAAAAGGGAGATTATGTTTCACCGAATATTGTTCTTTCTATGCTTTTAAAATATTTAAAGGAAACAAAAAATTATGACGGCTATATGGTAAAAACGGTTGGCGTAAGCCAATTGGTGGATGTAGTAGCAGAAAAATTGAATGTTAAAGTGATTGAAACGCCTGTCGGCTTTAAATATTTAGGGGAAGCCATGAGAATGAATAAAACCATTTTAGCAGGTGAAGATTCAGGCGGCTTATCCACAGGGGATTATATCTCGGAAAAAGACGGCATTTATGCCAACTTGTTAATTTTAGAAATGGTTTCAAAATTAAATAAGCCCTTATACCGATTAAAAGAAGAAATTCTTGAATTTGCGGGGGTTCATTTTGTTCAAGATAGAGTTGATGTTAAATTATCAGATGACAGAAAAAAAGAAGAAATCATAAATGAAATTAAATTTTTGGAAAATTTTGCAAACCAAAAAATAACAAAAAAATCTGAAATAGACGGCGTTAAACTCTACCTTGAAGATGAAAAAACAAAAATTTTAATAAGAAAGTCTGGAACTGAACCCTTGTTAAGGTTTTATATAGAAACAGATTCAACTTCAAAATTAAATTCAATTAAAGAATTTATAAAAGGGTACGTTTTTATACTTAAATAAATTAAAGATTTAGGCAAAATTCAATAAATTCATTCATATTGGTTGAAGGGCACTTTTTTAAATTTTCTAAAAACTCTTCTAATTGAATAATATCAGATTTTTGATATTTTGGGTCTGTTGGAAAAATTGAAATGTATTCGCCCTTTCTTTTGTCACCCTTTTTGTTAAATTTTATTTTGGATTGAACAAGAACAGATTCAAGCTCGGGCGAATTTGCAATGGGCACAATATATTTTTTCAAGGGGTGATTTTTAAACATGGCTTTATTTAAATATTCCTTTTTTTGTTTTTCTGTGCAATCGTCCGTGTCCATTATTGTAAAAATTTTAAAGTCATCATTAAGTTTGTCTAAATCGTTTTTATAAAAATTTAGAAAATCTTTTTTGCTTTTATATTTTCTGCTGCTTAAAAATTTCATTAAGCTTGTTATCTGTATTGAATTTTTACCGTTATTTTTTGAATCAATATCAATTCTTAACCTTAATTTGCTTTTAATAAACTCTGCTATTTGTTTTTCACTTTTCCCATGGCAGATGACAACAGCTTTAAGATACGATAATTGGCGCTTCATTTTATTTTTGCTCCACAATATCTTTTAATTCTTCAAAATTAATGTATGTGGAAAATGGCACACCACCATATAGTCCGCTTAAATAACGTTTTCTTACATTTATGTTGGGGTGCATTCTATCTTCATAATCTGTTATTGGAACAAGTTCTTTTTTGCCTTTTTTATCAATATTAAAAATGTATGCTCCACTTCTTAATTTTTCAGATTCTAAAAGCATTGTGTTATGAGTTGTTATGATTATTTGTTCTTCAATTGAATCGTGAAGTTCTTCTAAAATTGAATTAATTAAAACATCATGGATATTTGAATCTATTTCATCAATTACGCTTATTTTTCCTTCAAGCGAGCTCATAAAATATGGCAAAAGTTCAACCAAGCATTTTGTTCCGGCCGATTCAAGCTCATATTTAATATCAATTAATTTTCCATATACCATTTTTTTAAACATTAAATGGTAATAAAGCATTCCGTCTTTTTCTTGCAAAAGGTAATAAACTTGTTTTATATCGGAATATGAGTTTGTAAAAAAGATATTCAATAATTGCTCAACCCTTTGCAGTTGTTTTGCTAAATATGTAGGTATTGAGCCTTTAAACATTTGAGAATATAAGATATTGCTTATTCCCATTTGATCTGATACAGGCCCTCTTGAACCGCTTATTCTGACACTCATTGTTATTATGCTTGTTATAACGTCATATAAGTCATCTGAGATTTTATTTATAATATAATCTTGTCTTTTGTCTGATTGTTCAAACACAATTAACGATATTAAGGAATGTTTGCCCCAATATTTGCTAAGCAAATTTTCCATTTCTGTTTTGTATGTTTTATCTTTGAATAAATTATCTTGAAGATCAAAACTTTTCATATTTTCTTTTATTTTGTATGAAATTTTATTTGTTTCGCTTAAATTATATTCAAGTTCCTCTGAAACTATTTTTTCATTGTCAAATTCTAAGCGGTAAAAGCCGTTCTTTTTATTTATTCTAAAGCCAAATTCAAGAACCATATTATCATCAACCCCGATTGTTTTTGTGCTTTTTATGATTCTTTCCGTATCTTTTAGGCTTCTTAACATGTTTTGAAATTGCGGACTTTGAACATTATTGTTATTTTCCAAATACTTATTAATCGTTTCTATTGAAGATTTTGTCAAAAGTGTTTCAAGCAAAGTTGCAAAAACAGAAGTAAAATTTGATTTACCAATGCCATTTTCACCGTAAATTAAAATAAATTTTTTAGGTGTACCTCTTTTATTTGTAAGGTCAACCCCAAAATCAACAAGTGATTTATAATTTTTTAGTTTTATATATCTGAACATAAAATCTCCCTTATTGTTATATTATATCACAATAAAAAAACGATATAATTAATAATTGCGCTAATTTATTAATATAATGTTATATTTTATAACATTTAACTATTCAAACCAATCTATAAGGGGTTTTTTGTCGCCAAAGGTGAAATTAAACCCCTTTTCAAAGGTTTCGTTTGTTAAAAATTTATAGCTTACATTAAAAATTTTAGGTTCAATCTCAATTCCTGTTTGCTTAAATTTTTCAACTGTTATAGACCTTTTTTCAAGGTCATAAACATTTGAATAATTAAGCCCTAAGGATGAACAAAAAGGAATTTGCGGTTTTTTCCCTTCCACTTGAACTAAAAGCCCGAAACTTCTGCATATTATGCCTCTGTACTTATAAAGGCTGCAGGCACCGTTTATTAAAAAAGGGCATTCATATAAAAAAATGCCGTCCTCTTTAAAATTTTTCTTATCTTCCTTAATTTTTCTCACTTTTTCTTTTATTTTATTTTGCAATTCGGGGTCAAGAAGTGAAAAACCTTTCATAATATATTTAAATTCAATTTCGCTCCAAGGGTATTCGCCTTTTTCGCAGCATTTTGCACACCCTTTTTTGCAGAAAATATAGGGCTTTTGTTTTTCAAAAAACCCTTCAATTTTGCTTGTTATTAAATTTAAATATTTTTCATAATTTTCTAACATTTACAATAATTCTTTATCTATTAAAAACCTTGGCCTGTCTTTAACTTCAAGCAAAATTTGCCCAACGTATTCGCCAATTATACCTATTGATAAAATTTGAACGCCTGATATAAAAGATTCCCAAATTTCATACGGTTCAATTGCGTTTATATCGCGATTTAAGCCAACTTCAACAAAAATCGTAAATGCCCAAATTAAAAAGCTTATAATTGCAACAAAAAGCCCTAAAAAGAAAATTATTCTTAAAGGTTTTGTTGAATAAGAAACAATACCGGCACTTGCCAAACACAAGAGTTTTGAAAAAGAAAATTTTGATTCTCCGAATTTTCTTTCTTTTATTGAATAATTTACATAAGCTGTTTTTAAGCCCAATTCATAAAATAAGCCCCTTAAAAAAAGGTTATTTTCTCTGTATAAATCAAGCAAAGATAAAACTTTTTTGCTGACAAGTCTGAATTCGGAATGGTTTGGCTTAATGTTCACCCCAAGCCAGTTTATTAACTTATAGAAAAGGCTTGAAGTTTGTTTTTTTATAAAATCATATTCTTCATTATTTTCTCTGACCCCTGCAACAATATCATAGCCTTCATTAAATTTTTCAACAAATTCTTCAATTTTGTTTTCATCTTGTTGAAGGTCTGCATCTATTGTAATTGCGGCATCCACATCAAAAATTTTAATCATTTTAAGCCCCGCAAAAATTGCGGTTTGGTTGCCAAAATTTCTTGTAAATTTAATTGCTTTAACTTTTTCTGGCGCTCTTCTATGGGCTTCAGATAATATTTCCCAAGTTTTATCGGATGAGCCGTCATCAATTAAAAAAATCAAACTGTCTTTTGAAATTTTTCCCTTATTTGAAAGATCTTCCATACAATCCCAAATTTTTCTAAGGCTGTTTGGCAGGCTTTCTTCTTCATTAAAACAGGGTATTACAACTGCAATTTTAGATGGGTTCATATATGCTCCGACCGATATTATTCAACAATATTACCACAAAAAATTATTAAGAATTGTGATTTTATGCTATAATTCTTTCAAACTATATGGAGTTTAACAACAAAATATGAACAATTTAGAAGAAATGCTTAAAAAAGGGGTTGAAGAAAACACCCCCGACGATATAAAAAAAGACAGAGTTTTTGATTATTTGAATAAAAACGAATTTCAATTCAAATTAACAAGGGAATTGGTTCAAAAATTAAACCTAAAAAGCTGGTTTGAAAATTATAAAAAAGAAGCACTTGTGTCAACTGCAGGCATAAGAGGGCCTCAAAACATTTTATATCCCCATGATACAAGGTTTCCTATTAATACTGTTGGAATTACATTGGCAACTTTAGCAAAAGCCTTAGTTTTAAAAGAAAAATATCCAAACTTGGAACTTGTTAAATTGGCAGGGTCTGAAGTCAGGTATAATTCAAAAATTTACCTTGATTTAATTGCAAGAATTCAAGCAAAACAAGGAATTAAAACCTTAACCCCAAAAAACAGAGAAACAATTCCTATTTGGCTTGCATCTTTCCTTGCTTTTAAATTAGATTTAGTCGGCGCAGAATACATCACAAGTTCCCACGGCATTTCAGTTAAAAATGCAACAAAAGACTTAAACAACCAAGGTTCACAATTTTTACCCGATGAAAGTATGGAATTTGTGAATAAAATGGAAGAAATTCTAAACATTGTTGAAAAAGAAGGCGAATATACAATTTCATTTGCAGCATCCAATGATTCTTTAATAGATGAAAGTGCAATGGATAGGTTAAATAACGGTATTGACCTTTATGTAGAATACTTAAAAACAACGGTTGCAACCAAAAGCACCTTAGATAAAATTAAGAATTTTGATAAAAAAATAATAATTGATGCCGTTGGGGGCGCAAGCTACCGTACATTAAGCAAAATTCTAGATAAACTTGAAATCTCAAAAACTTTTGACTGGTTAAATATTGAAGAAGACCCGTTTTTCCATGGTATCGGAAAAGATATTAAAAACGATTCCTTCTATGATTGGTCATTAGATATAACGGTTACAAGCAAAAATGAAAAAGGGGAAACGTATTTCCCTGTAATTGATTCTCTTCACTATGAAACAAAATTAAAAGATTACCCGATTGGCACTGTTTCTTTAATTACAGACCCTGACCATGACAGGTTATCTGTTGTTCAAATTGAAGATATTAAAAACATTGATGAAGTTAAAAATGTTGGTGTTGATTATACAATTTTGGATGAAAACAGAATTCTTTGCATATTTTCAGCTAACCAAGCATTTTTGATGATTATGGATTTCATTAAAGATGAATTAAAACAAACAGGCAAATTCAATGATTTTGAAAGATTTATGGTAAAAACAACGGCAAGCTCAAAAAGCTGGGATGAATGGGCAAAATTTAACAATATTAAAGTTATAAATACACCCGTTGGCTTTAAAGAAATTGCAAACGTTGTTAAAAAAGTTGAATTTCAAATTGAAAATAAGGTTCAAGACATTGTTGTTGAAGATATTTTCAATAATAAAATTCACTTAGGTTCTTCTCCAAGAATGATTTTTGGCGGCGAAGAATCAGGCGGCATGATAATCGGTTCAAACGATGAAATAAAATCCTTAAATAACAGAATGGCACTTTCTATGAGGGAAAAAAGCGCAACAGAAGCAATTATTGCAGCTTCAGGGCTTATTTCAACTTTAGATGTTCCATTATATAAACACTTAGAAAATGTTTATAAAAATAATAATATCATTGCAAAATTTGATGTGAGAGATGATATAGCTTATTACAACGAATCAGAACCCGACATCAATAAATTAAAAATTGCAAAAACCGAAGGCGAAAAACAAAGAACCAAAAACGATATTTTCTATTTGGCGCTTGCAATAGGGTTATATGAAAATAAAATAACATTAGATAACATTAAAGAAATTTTATCTTCAACCTTTAAAACCCTCGATTTTTCAAACCTTTCAGGTGTTTATTTTGTGGGCGACGGCACATATTTCAATTTTGACGATAAATTCATTGAAATAAGACCATCCGGAACAGATGCTAAAACAAAAGCTTATGCAGGCGGCAAAAATAAAGAAGTTTTAGCCCAATATTCAAAACTAATGGGCAATTATTCAGGCGATTTGAATGAAACTTACCTTAAATATTTAACAAAAGAATACGTTGAACAATCAAAAGAAATTTCTTATTCAATTTATTCAAAATACGCAAATAAAGACATTGATAAAAGAGAATTTAAAATACCGAACTACAATTTTTAAAAAATGAGGATATAAAAATGGCAGGAAATGAGCAGATTTTGAAAGCAAAATTTAACGATTATGTGCAATCGCTTGAAACATACATCATGTTTCAAATAAAAGCAAAACAATTGGCGCTGACTGAAGAATTAACAAAGAAAAACAGAAAGCCAATCGCACTTTCAATGGGCGCTCCTGTCGATATGGTGCCAATGTTTGCGGTTGAAACCTTAAAAAATGTTTTGGATGACCCTTCAATTCACACATATTCAACCCCAAAAGGCGAATCTTATTTCTTAGAAGCGGTTTCAAGAAGAATGAAAAAAAGATTCAATGTTGATGTTGACCCTAAAAAAGAAGTTTTCTCTCTTATAGGTTCAAAAGAAGGGATAGCAAATTTAATCAGGGAATTAATTAACCCCGTTGTTGATGAAAAAGAACGCGACATTATTATGTGCCCAGACCCGGGGTATGCAAGCTATAAAGAAATGGTAAAAGTATCAGGCGGCCTATTTTGGGGTGTTCCTTTGACGGAAGATAACAACTATCAACCCGATTTAGAAGCTGAATTAACTAAAATTTTAAATGCAGGCTATAAAGAAGAAAAAATTAAAGCATTAATCATAAACTACCCGAATAACCCTCTTGGCGTTGTTTGCGATTTTGATTATATGCAAAAATGCGTTGATTTTTGTTTAAAACACAATATCATCTTAATTTCAGATAATGCTTACGCTGAAATTTATTTTGATGAAAACGACAAGCCAAGAAGCATTTTAGAATGCAAGAATGCTAAAGATATTGCCGTTGAATTCCACAGCTTCTCTAAACCCTATGCTATGACAGGCTGGAGAATGGGCTTTGTTTGCGGTAATGAAACAATTGTTTCTATGCTTGGCAAATTAAAATCTACAATCGACACAGGCATTTTTAAAGCATTACAATTAACAGGCGCTAAACTTCTTGATTCAAAAGAAGGCGATGAATATATTGATGAAGCAAACAAAAAATTTAAACATAAAATTCAAAAATTTGTAGACGGGCTAAATTCCCTTGGCTATGGTGTTAAAATGCCAAAAGCTTCATTTTACCTTTGGGTAAAAATTCCGCCACGCTACAACGGCGATTCTAAAAAATATACAGATGACCTTCTTGAAAAATCAGGCATTGTAATTGTCCCAGGGGAAGCCTTTGGCGATTTAGGCAAAGGATATGTAAGAATGTCTATTACAGCGTCTGAAAGTTCATTGGATGAAGTTATTGAAAGAATGAAAGCTGATGGACATCAGTTCTAAATTAAAAGTTGCAATTATAGATTATGAAGCGGGAAATGTTCAAAGTATAGCAAATACATTGTCATACTTGAATATTTCCCACATAATAACATCTGATAAAAATGAAATAAAATCTGCAGATAAAATAATTTTTCCTGGCCAAGGGCATTTTGAGCAGGCAATAAAAAAATTAAAATCGAAAGATATGTTTCATTTTATTCAAGATTTAACCACTAAAAATAAAGATTTTTTAGGTATTTGCCTTGGGCTTCAGGTTTTATTTGAAAAATCGGAAGAAGCTCCAAACGTTGAAGGCTTAAAAATTTTTGAAGGGGAAGTTTTAAAATTTAGAGAAGGTAAAACCCCCCAAATTGGCTGGGCAGAAATTAAAACAACCAAAAATAATACGTTATTGAATAATGAATATTTTTATTTTGTAAATTCTTATTATGTAAAACCGAAAGATGAAAATATAATAAGTTCTTACGGTAAATATTTCATTGATTATTGCGCAAGTGTAGAAAAAAATAATGTGGTTGCAGTTCAGTTTCACCCTGAAAAAAGTTCAGCTGCAGGCATGAACTTTTTTAAAAATTGGCTTAAAAAATAAAAAGGAATTTTTTTATGGAAAATTTTGATTACGGTTTAAGTTTAGATGAATTAAAAAAAAGAACAAATAAGGATTATCTTACAGATAAAAAAATGCTGACAGAAAACAGCGAAGAATACTTAAATTTAGATGAAAACGACAAAATTGCCCTAAAGCACCTAGTTAAAGCCGCCTACATTTTAGAAACAATAAATGAAAGGCTCGATAACAGAAAAAATCTTCCTTTTAAAAATTGGCTGAATGAAAAAATTAAAGAAAACGATGAAAGGGCAATTTTAACAAAAATTTTGTATGACGCCCAAAAAGGAATGTGCGCAATAGATACTGAAACAAACAAAATAAATTTAGAAAAAAATACAACTGAATTAAAAGGCAAAGGCTTTTACCCCGAAGATTTAGAGGTAAGTGAATTTCATTCAATTTTAATTAAAATGCTGAATGAAAATAAAATTGATGAAGTTAGAAAAATTTTAAATCAAAGGTCTGTAATTGAAAGAAAAGACGATGAATTAACTGCTATTGATTACATTGATTACTTTAAAAAAGATTTTGAATTAATGGCGGATGAATTAATTAAAGCAAGCAAAGTTTCAACAAATTCTGATTTCAATGAATTTTTAAAACTTCAAGCAAATGCCCTTTTGAATGCAGACCCAATGTTAGACGCTTATGCCGATAAAAAATGGGCAGAGCTTCAAGATACACCTTTAGAATTTACAATAACAAGAGAAAATTACCATGATGAAATGACAGAAACCGTTGTTGAAAATTCTGAATTGAAGGCTCTTTTAGATAAATTCAACATAACCCCAATTTCAAAAGACGCGCTTGGCGGAAGAGTCGGCATTGTAAATAAAAAAGGAACAGAAGCATTACTTGAAATTAAAAATTATCTTCCGAAACTAGCTTCTTTGATGCCATTTAACAATGAATACGAACAAAATATAAACCCAAACGGCGAAGGCGAAACAAAACAAACCATGGTGGATGTGGATTTAGTTGCTATAACAGGCGATGTCGGCGAATTTAGAGGGGGAATAACCTTAGCTGAAAATCTTCCAAATAACGATAAATTATCTTTAACCATAGGGGGCGGCAGAAGAAACGTCTATCACAGGCAAATTAGAGTTGCAGACCCGATTAAACTTCAAAAAAGGCTGGATAATGTTTTAGATAAATCTCAACATCAATTTTACTTAGATGAAGCAGACCACTGGTTTACAATAGGCCATGAAAATGCCCATTCATTAGGGCCAAATAAGGGTACTGAAAACCTTGGAAAATATACAAGTATAATTGAAGAAAATAAAGCAGATATGGCATCTTTGGCATTTGTAGATGACCTTTATAAAATGGGCTATTACAAAGAAGAACAAAGGGTTCAAATTATTGTAACATTTGTCTGTGATTGCTTTTTAAAATCAAAACCAACCCTATCTCAAGCCCACAGGGTTAGAACCGTTATGCAAAATTATTTTCTTTTAAAAGAAGGCGCATATAATTTAACGCCTGATAATAAAATTCACGTTAATATTGAAAAAGTGGTTCCTGCCGCTTATAAAATGCTTGAAAAAATAATTAAAGTTCAAATGTCAGGAAGTTATAATGAAGCCGAAAAATACGTTCAAGACAATTTCATTTGGACAGATGAAATGGAAATTATTGCAAATAAATTAAAAGAAGTGAATAAAACTTTAAATGGCAGAGTAATTTCAACTTTAGCGGAAAAACTTTTATATGAATAAAAACAGGGGCAAACTTGTCCCTTGTTTAAATTTTTCGCAATAAAAAAGCTCTTTTTTTAAGAGCTTAAATCTTTTCGTGTCCTCTTTTGGTATTGGTGGTAACTTTTTTGTGGTAAATTTAGTTTTTTGTTTTTTCTCTCTTAATTTCTCTCTTGTACTTATATAAAGTTTGTTATCTAAAAAATATTGCTTTTTTATATACTATATGCTTAACAAAGCTTAACAATTAAAATTTTGTGTTGAAATATGTAGGAAAAATTAAGGCGGAAATCCTTTTGTAGTGTGCATATGGCTTTTTTGATATTTTTGGTTCTTAACTTTATTGAAAGACACTATAAAATACGTTATACTAAAATCAGCTGTGGTATTTGTGAATTACTCCTTTCGGACAGTTTGAATGATAAGAAAAAATATAAAAACAAACTCCAATAAAATGGCATTTTCTCTAATTGAAATTTTGATGTCCATTTTGATTGTTTCATTAATTTTTGTAGCATTGGCCCCCGTTTTTACAAGAAGAATGATGCCAAGGAAAGATTATGGCATTGTATACACGTATAACGGCCCAAGCCAGCTGTCAATTCAAAACAGCTGCTTTTTGGCAAGTGTGGACTTTGCGGACAGCGATTATCCTGAAACATATTCATATTCTCCCGATTGCACGGAATATAAATTTCAAGTGCCCCAAGGTGTTGACAGGGTTAATTTAACTCTTGTTGCGGGCGGCGGCGGAGGCGGCGGTGCTGCCGGCGGGTTTACGGAAACCTCATCTTTGTCAACCGGCGCTGTTGAAAGCAATTATACGAAAAATTTTATTTCAGACATTGTAAAAAGCGTAAAAATGATATATATGACGGCAAGAGGCAAAAACGGTTCGTATTTTTCTTTTATTCCTTCCGAAGTTTGTCAATATTTGCCTGACATCGGAAATAATGCACCCCGCTGCGCAGGAAAAGGCGGTAAATCTTCGCCTGCAATAAGTGATTTTTATATCCCTGATGAATATATCAGAGGTGCCGGTTTTGTAAATACACTTTCGGTTCAAACTCCCGTAAATACGGAATATGAAGTTTCAAATGCTGCGGACGCTGCTTTTTTAAAAATGTCTTGGGGTGATAACAGACCTGAACAAACGGTTACATACGGCATTAATTACTTGACCGACGGATATCAAATGCTGTGTAATATCGGGGGAACCCAAGTGAAATCTGAAGAAACCAATTTTGAACAAATTTGCCGAATTCCCTCAAGCAGCATCATACAAAGCATTGACGGAGCATACGGCACCTTTTTCAAATATGCAGATCAAGAGTTCCCTCTTAATCAGGTATTTCAAGGCGGCGCAGGCGGTAAAAACGCTCATGCCTTGGGTAATTACGGTTCAGGCGGTGAAGGACAATCATTTCAAGTTACAAATTGTGATGATCCGAAATGGTTTTCATCAAACATTGAAACCTGTGATTATTCCGGAATGTTGTTTGCTGCGCTAAACTCGGATAAAGTCGGCAAAATAGGCAATAGCTCGATAGTTATTGAAACAGAGCGTCCGGGTGGCGCAGGCGGTGGGGGCGCAGGCGGTTCTGCGGTCAGAATAGTCAATTTTACGGTTGTTCCGGGACAAACTTATACAATAGTGGTTGGTAAAGGCGGCGCAGGCGGCGCGGCCGGTGTTGCGTCAAATGATCCGGATGACGGTAAGAACGGTATTGGCGGTACATCTACCGCAATATATGACCAAGGCGGAAATCTTCTTCTTATGGTTAACGGCGGTGCTCCGGGACAAGGCGGCAAGGTGTATGACGGCAGTGCATATACGGGAAAAACCGGTTTATCCGGCAGAAATTATAAAATGCTTATTTCTTCAAGCAATACTTTGTTTAATGAAATTGCCGTTGATGGAAAAGTAATAAGTGAACTTCAGCAGGGTAATTTTAATACTGAATTTAAAAATATAAGCGGCGATAAAATTAATATGCAAACACGCAGAATTCAATATAACCTATTTCAAGATGAACCATATAAAACTTTAAACAAAAGAACAAGAAACGAATCAAATAATATAGCTAATTTTAACGGTGAAGTTGCAAATAAAACAGGCGGTTTTTCAGGCTTTGAAATAAAAACCGTTCAAGTAAGCGGCGGCCAGTACGACGGCCTTTATTACAGAAGTCTTGTAAATAATACAGGCGCTTATATCGGAGGCCTTGGAGGTTTTAACGGACTTGGAGGCAAAGCTGCCTGCGGCGGATACTTTATGGGTAATTTTGACGGCAGAGATGATGATGACGGTTCATTGCCCGGAGATTCGGATACAAGGCAAGCCAGAATAAATACCATTATGCTCGGAAACAATTCATATAAAATTACTGATTTTTATGAAGGCTGTTCAACAAAATCTCCTGACGGTGCAACCGTGCAGTTTGTTGCACCGAGGCCGCATTACTCTGAGTTTGGTTCTGCAGGCTCAGGCGGCGGCGGCGGAGGCTATAATATTCTGGCAGGCTCAGGCAGAGGCGGCGATGGCCAAGACGGTTATTTAATGATTGAATGGCGCAGATAATAAAGAGGTAAAATGGTTTTTAATATAAATAAAATAAATAAAAAAACAAATGCCTTTTCATTGGTGGAGGTTTTAATTTCTCTTGTAATTTTATCATTAATAATGGTTGCCTTGGCGCCGATTATAACAAAAAAAGTGTCTGATAGGGTGTCAGACGGTGTTGTGTATACATACAGCGCAGGAAATAATGTGCAAGATGATAATGTGTGTTTTGTAACCGAAATTTCAAATTATTCATCTTTTACCGAAAAATACACAAGCACACGCGAATGCTCGGAATATCAATTTGTTGTTCCGAAGGACGTGTACAAAGTTAATTTAACTCTTGTTGCAGGCGGCGGCGGCGGAGGCGGAGCCGCAGGCGGGAAAACATTAACAAAAACACTGTCTACGAATGATGCTCAAATAGCACATGTTAATGCTGACGGATTTATACCTGACATTTTAAAAGAAGTGAAAATAAAATCACTTGTTTCAAAAGGGCAAAACGGTTTTCCTATAAATAAAGATTGTAATGGCGGCGGCAATTATGTGTGCAGCGGAAAAGGCGGTAATTCTTCAATGGCAATTGTTGAATTTCCCTTGCCTGATGCATATACCAGAGGCTCTAATTTTTCAAATAATCTCTCCACTTCCCAAACCAATGCTCCTCAAGGAAGAATTAGAATTGCTGCCGGTGAAACATCTTCTTTTGAAGTTGAAAATTCAAAAAACGGTGTTTTTGACGGTTCCAGAAAAATTGAGTACGGTATAAGAAAAACCGATGACGGATATAAAGGACATTGTGCTTTAGGCGGCATAAATTATGATATGGGCCCTGCGGGTGTATCAGCATGCGGAATAACTTCACAGTTTATTATTGACAGCATCAAAGGTGAAAACGGCCGCAGCGACAGTAAAAATGCATCGCTTTCATTTTTTACATACGGAAAAGACATGGTTTTTGTCGGCGGAATCGGCGGAATTGTTAACGGAACTTCCTCTTACGGGTCAGGCGGAGTCGGTGCATCCATGAAGCTTAAATGCAAAAAATTTGTTTGTAACAATATAAGCGATTTGACCTTAACGCAAAATAAGGCGGCAACAGAGGGTGAAAGTGCTCATGCTGAAGCCGAATATACCATTGAATATCCGGGCGGCACCGGCGGCGGCGGAGGCGGCGGAACAGGCGTAAAAATTATGGGTCTTGATGTATTGCCCGGACAAAAATATATAATAAGAGTAGGTAAAGGCGGTAAAGGCGGTTCCGGAGCATTTGCTTCGCAAAATCCAAAACAAGGCGAAAATGGTGTAGGCGGTGTTTCAACCGCTATCTATAATGAAAACGGACAATTAATTTATATGGTTAACGGCGGCGCTCCCGGACAAGGAGGCAGAGTGTATAACGGCAGCGCATATACCGGACAAATCGGAGCTTCGGGCAGATTTTTCCCGAAAGTTATTTCAGGAATTAACAATTTAACGACAAATATTGTTTTGGATCAAAAAGTTGCATCGAAATCAAGTGTAAATGACGGAAGTTCTCTTCCGAATGTTGAATCTAACGCAAATTTGTCCATGGTGAGCATTCAATATCCATATATGAGTGTAGAACCTTTTTATACTTTAAATTACAAGGTTAATACCAATTCTATAAATATTGATTCAAGAACGGGCGGTTATTCAGCTTTCGATTTGAATAATGCAGTTAATGAGCAAATTTCTTATAACGGTTCAAATATAAACAATGTTTATAACGGTTTTTATTACAGAAATTTGAAAGATAATTTAGGTGCTTATGTCGGCGGCCTCGGAGGTTTTTCCGGAGTAAGCAAAAAGGCAGGTTGCGGCGGGTATTTCTTGGGCAATTTCGATGGCAGAACATCTACTTCAAATAAGGATTTTCTTGTAAATACGTTTGTTGTGGAAAGAAGATTATATCCTATTTCCGCATATTATGAAAATTGCAATTCAATGTCTCCAAACGGCACAACAGCTGAATTTGTTGCTCCGACACCAAACTCATCCAAGTTTGGTTCTGCCGGCTCAGGCGGCGGCGGCGGAGGCTATAATATTTTGGCAGGCTCAGGCAGAGGCGGCGACGGCCAAGACGGTTATTTGATGATTGAATGGCGCAAGTAATAATAGCAAAGAGGTAAAATGATTTTTAATATAAATAAAATAAACAGAAAAAAAGCTTTTTCGCTTGCAGAAGTTTTAATTTCACTTTTGATATTGTCGATTATTTTGCTGTTGGCGTTTCCTGCTATTACAAAAAAGAATAAAATGGCAAATTTTGCAAAAAGGGGTAACGGAGCAGTTTTTCTTTTTCAACAGCAAAGTACGGAAAACCCAATTTTTCCTTGCTATGTTACATCTTTGAGCATTAACGGAACGCGAACGATTGTTAAAGATACAAGCGGAAAATGTCAAAGATATGAATTTGTTGTTCCCAGTGATGTTCATAAAATTGACTTGACTCTTGTTGCAGGCGGCGGAGGCGGAGGCGGAGCCGCAGGCGGTACAGTAGTAAAAAAAGAATATATGAGCGGAGCTTCAGCACCGCTTCAATTGCTGCATTCAAGAATTAAAAAAATCGTTATTGATGCACTTGTTTCAAGCGGGGAAGACGGACATCAGAGAGATACCGTTACTGCTGATAACAATGTTTATGCAGGAAAAGGCGGTTCTTCCGGTAATGCAATTTTAAACCATGAATTGCCGCGCGATTTCATTTTTCTTGACTATAAACCAAGCTTTTTAACGGAAACAACCAATTCGGATTCTTCATTAAAAATAAGCTTTGGTGATGAAACAAAACTGGGCGAAATAACGGCTCAGGGCGCGCAAATGTGCAACGACGGGGATATTATCTGTGCAAATACAGGGTATGGTTCCACATATCATAGCTTATATGAAGGAATTCAACAATATGAAGGCTTTGGCGTATTTTTTGAATCTTCACATCAATTAACTCTTGAACAAGGTTTTGCGGGATCTGCGCATATAAATACGCAAGATTCAAGAAGCAAAGCCGGAATATTTCTTGCTGATGCTAAGGTCGGCAGAAGAATTCAAGCGTTTAAAACAAGTTTGGGAGACAGTGATGATAAATTTGTTTGGACAACATCCGTCAGTCCGGAAGTTGAAGCCGAAGGTGCAACGGATATTACCGTGCTGCCGAATGATTCCAAGCTTGTAACTTCACTTGCAAAGCTTTCGAATTTTTCATTTATACCTTCCGTTGAAGGTAAAACATCATCTATTCCAAGAAGCGGTAAAGTAACAAACGGCTGTCTTGTTAAAGGCGGCGAAGGCGCTAAAATTAATATTCTCGGCAAATACGGTGCCGGCGGCAGAGGCGAAGGCGCTATGATTGTTTGTGAAAATGCGGTTGATTCTTGTTATATACCTTTAAACAACCAAGTTGACGACGGCAAAGGCACTCATGATAAAATAAGATCAACGCCTGCTGAAAAAGATATGAATAATCAATACGGCAAACTGACCGCATATTTGGATAACCCAGGAGGTACAGGCTCAGGCGGTGTGGGCGGTACCGCAATAAAAATAAATAATTTTCCGGTGGTTCCAGGTTCAAGATACACAATTGTTGTAGGTGCTGGCGGTGCAGGAGGTACAGCAGGCAAGAACGGTCAGCTGGATGCAAACAGCGGCGCTTATGATTATACTCCCACAAAAGGGCAAAACGGTGCAGGCGGTGCATGTACCGCAATATATGATGGTGCCGATAAATTAGTTTTGCTTGTTATAGGCGGTGCGGGCGGATATGGCGGAAATATAAATACAAATGCTCAATTGACTTTGCCCATAGGGGGAAATGATTTTACAAATTATGCTCCTATGCCTCTTCCTGCAAACAGTGCAAGAAATTATCCTCTTGTAATTTCAGGAAAAAACGGTACTTTTGATAATATAGAAAATCTGTTGGATAACAATATTGTTTTTGAATTAAGAGACCAAAATCAAAATGTTGATATTTTTAATTCAAGCTATGAATACAAAAGGATTGTAAGCAGATATGCATTTTTTGATAATAACAACCCCAGAAGATCTCCTTACTTTGAGCTAAATTCAAACAGTGCAGGACTGAATACCGGTGAAATTGTACCCGCAAATAACATTGATGATAAAATCGGCGGCTTTAATGCGTATGAAACTATGTCGCCCGTTAATATTAATGACATTACAAAATCACTTACATCAAGCCAATATGGTTTAAATACTTCAGATTTAGTATATTTAGGTTTTTATTCGAAATCCATTGTAAATAATCAACATTCTTATATGGGCGGCCTTGGCGGTTTTTCGGGACTTGGTACAAAAGGCGGTTGCGGAGGGCTTTTTGCGGGTAATAATGACGGCCTTTTAGCTGATATGTCCCACAACGATTCATTTAAAGGCACTATGATTATAAATACGGTTACAACAACTTCGGGCGGAGGTTTTGTACCTTTTTATGTTGATAATTATTACGGCAACTGTACAATGAAAAGCTCTGACGGACAAACAGCAAAATTTATTGCTCCTTCATATTCTTCAGCAACCGGTGAAAAATTGGGTTCTGCAGGCTCAGGCGGCGGCGGAGGCGGATATAACAGTGAATTAGGCCCCGGTAAGGGCGGCGACGGCCAAAACGGCTATGTTATGATTAATTGGCATTACCAATAAAATAAAACTAAAAAGCCCCTTTAATAAGGGGCTTTAAATTTATTCTTCCTGAGATGCTATTACATACAGCTCTGCCAGAATCGGCATATATTCTTCTTGGGTGCCCGAATCCATATCACGGATTGCATCTACTATGCCGTCGCTGTTATTGTAGTGTGAGTATAATTTTCCAATAATATTTTGAGCATCTTCTTTTGTCATATTGGAAGTATCAATGCCGTTGAACAGTTTTTCAACAGTATTGTCATTGATGTTTGTTGTTCTGTAAGCTTCGTTTGATTTATCTTTAATTGTTTGAGAGTTGTCGTAATCAAATGCATTGAAATAATTTTTAAGGGTTTCTGTTTCCGTGCCCCACATTTGTTCTTGTTGAACGTCTGAAATATAGCTTGAAGCCAAATCGGCATCATCCATAATTCCTGCCTGATCTATTCTGTTGCCGTATGTATAGAAGTATTTGCTGTCAAGACTGCTTTCAAGGCTTCTTTCATTTTCTGTTCCGACTTGGTCGTAGATACGCTTAATATCTGTCATTAATTCTTCCGAAACGTTATAATTTCCGTTTTCATCAGTACCAAAGACCGCTTTTAAAACTTCATCGGCGGTATATGTAGTTGTTCCGCCGTAATAGGTTGAACTTGCGCCTTTTATACTTTTTTCTACATCATTTGCAAGAATTTTTGCAATTTCTTCTTTTTTAGCGTCATCGCCCTCATCGTATGCTTGTTGAAGGGCATTTACCACTTGCGAACAAATTTCAGGATTATCTTTGTATGCTCCTAATAATGAACTTGTATCATCATCGCTTGCATAGATTTGTGCCAATTCCAGAACTTTATCATAGTCGCCGTTTTCAATATAATCATTAATAAAGTCAACTGCGCCTTCAGGGTTATTTCTTATGTTATTTGCAATGGCTGTAAGCTCTTCGGTTACTTCTTCAGGATTTTCTTCGGGATTTTCTTCGCTTGCAACTCTTGCCGTGCCTGCTTCAACATCTTCGGCGTCCACTTTTGCGGTATATACCGCTCCGCCTTCGCCGTCATACATAATGTTCGGAAGTGCAGACCATTCACCCGTTTCAGGGTCTCTATGAAATTCGGCACTTGTGCCGTCAGCATATTTTACGCTTTTTGTTCTGCCGCCGTCAATGATTTTTTCTTCGCTGATTTCTTTTCCGGAATATTCTAAGGCAGTCATTGTGTTTTCTGAGTTTATTGCAGCAGCTTCAAGTTGTTCGGGTGTTAAGTTTGAATCATCCAAAGAATATGTGCCGTCTTCATTTTTTGTAACACCTAAAGCCTGAGCATCTTCTTGCTGACTTGCCGCAGCTTCTTGTTGTGCTTTAGCTTGTTCAAGAGAAGTTTCCGTTTCTTGTATGCTTGTATCTATGCTGTCTATTTGGTCTTGAAGCTGACTTAATTCCGATTCATATTCTTCTTTTTCTTCCGAATATTCTTCTTGAAGTTCGCCTAATTCCGTTTTGTATTGTTCAAGTTCGGATTTTTTGTCTTCAACCGTTTGCTGTTTTTCTTCAACTTTAGCTTGCGCTTCTTCTTGTTGTTTAACAGCATCCAAATATGCTTGTTTTGCGCTTTCCATTTCGCTTTTAAGGCTGTCTTTATTGTCGGCATCTTCCGCAGCACCTTGATATGCCGCCATTGCTGAGTTATATTCGCTTAAAGCCGAATTTACATTGCCAGTTGCTGTTGAAAGTTCGCCCTGTGCGGTTTCAAGCTCGCCCTGTGCAGTTGAAATTTCTTCTTGTTTTGTGCTTACGTTTGTTTGAATTTCATCCATAGCATATTCAAGAGGAATGAAAATTTGATCACCGGTATATAGCATATCGCCCTGTTGTTGAATAGCGGTATTTTTCTCTTGGTTATATGCCTGCAACTGCTCGCACAATGCTTGAATTTCTTGTGCGCTTGCTCCTTCGCCTAATTGGTTTTTTGCGATGTTCCAATAACAGTCGTTACGTTCCCCTGTACCCCATGCATCAACTTTTACTGAAGCAAGAGATGAAATTTTGTCTTCGCTCATACAATTTTCCTTTTCTTATCCTTCCTTAACTTCATATAAGTCGACAAAAAGGCTAAAAACCTTTAATACATGCAAATATCATGTTTACAAAAATTTACAATTATAATAATTTGCTTTTTAATTTTTTGTTTGCTAGATTTTAGAAATGGAGTTTATAAAAAAAAATAAAACGTTAATAATACTCTTAATTTTGGCACTATTTTGCCTTTTTTTATCGGTTGGAACGGTTGCAAACATTTATATTGATGTAGGCAGAGAAATTTATTACCCTAAAGCAATTTTAGAGGGGAAAATTTTATATAAAGATTTATTTTGTATCTATGGCCCTTTTTCATATTTGTTTAATGCTTTTTTATATAAAATTTTTGGCGAAAACCTTAATACTTTATATGGAATAGGGACAATTTCAGCCCTTTTAATTGTTTCTTTTGTTTATTTAATTTCAAAGAAATTTTTATCAAACTTTGTTTCAATTGCAATAACTTTATTTGTAATTGTAGTCGGGTGTTTGGCTACAAGAATTTTTAACTATACTCTTCCTTATTCTTATGCTGTTTTATACGGTTTAGTTTGTTTTTTAGTTTCTCTTTATTTTTTGATAAAGTTTGACGAAAACAAAAAAGAGAAAAATTTAGTTTTGGCCTCATTTTTCGGAGGTTTATCTTTTATAAACAAATATGATTTTTTGCTTTATATTCTTCCTTTAAGCATTGTGATTTTAAGGACAAAAAATTTAAAATTGATTATAAAATCATATTTAAGCTATTTTGCTCCGATTGTTTTTTCTTTTATTGTTTTATTTATTCAAGGGCTGACAATATCTAATTTAATTGATACTCTAAAAGTGATTAAAAGTTTCACCTTCACCGATGCCATGAAAGTGTTTTATACAACTCAAGGGGTGTATTATACAAATAATGTTTGGCTTGGTTGGCTTGATTCTTTGCTTTCGGATTTAATTTATTTAATTTTTATAATCCCTGCCGTATTTCTTTTTAACAAAAAAAATATATTTCTGAAAATTTTATCTGCGATTGTTATTTCGGTTTGTTTTTATTACGGTTCAAATTATATAAGACAGACAGATTATCTCTTTTTGACTTTTTTAACTTTGGTTCTTTTTGTTTTCAGATTTAAGAAAAATAATTTTTTGGAAAATATTGTTATTTTAAGCTCTCTTTCAATCAGCTTAAAATCTTTATGGGGTTTATCGCACGTTAATTACGGCATTTATTATGCGCCTTCTGTTTTAATTTCATTTTTTATTTTGTTAAAAAACAATTTGAATAAAAATTTTGTTAATTCAATTGGTATATTCTTGCTTGTAATGTTATCAAGTTTTCTTTTAACCAATTTGTCTTGGGCTGTTAATATGCAGGGCAAAATTGAAACCGAAAAGGGAATGATTACAACGGTTAACGAATGGGGAAAAATTACAAGCGATATAATAAACTATATTGATAATATAAAAGAAGAAAATCCGAATATTTTAATTTTGCCTGAGGGGCTGATTATTAATTTTTTAACGGCAAAGAAAAACACGCCCGACGGGTTTTATAATTCTTTAATTCCCTTATACACGGAAGGTTTTGGGGAAGATAAGATAGTTGAACATTATAAAAAATATGCACCCGATTATTTTGTTGTTACCAATATGCAGACAGGAAGTTATAATAAAGGTGAAATTTGCAACACATATGCTTTTAAAATATGCACTTTTATTTTAAATAACTATATTCCTGTTAAAATGTTTCAAGATAAAGGTTCTATGGCAGTTATATTTTATAAAGGGAAATAATTATGATATTTGATGATTTTAAAAACATTGATTTATACGGTATAGCCCCTGAAGTTAAAGAATTTATTTTAAATATTGACCCAAACATTCCAACAGGGCGCCACATAATTTCTGGTAAGGCATTTATAAACATTGACGAATACAAAACAAGGGGTGATAGCGAAATTAAGCTTGAAGCTCACAGAAAATATATAGATATTCAATTTTTAATTCAAGGGGAAGAAAAAGTTTATATAACAGACAGAAAAGATTTAAAAGTTAATATTGAATATAATGATGATAAAGACATTGAATTTTTTGAAACGCCAAACAGAAAATTAAACACGGTTTATTTAGAGAAAAATAAATTTGTTGTTTTATACCCTGATGATGTTCACAGCCCCTGCATGAATTTTGAAAATGAAAGCAAAGCGGTTAAAAAAGCAATTGTTAAAATAAAAATTTAAAAAGGGCCCCTTTTATTAAAGAAGCCCTTAAAGGAGGTCAAAACAACAAACCGTTCCTTTTTGATTATTTTATAAAATTGTTGTTTTTTAGTTGTTACCAAAGGCAATAGTAACGGTTTCTTTTGGGTTAACCCTTGAGATTCTGTTGCCTGAACCGTCCACAACGTATGTGATTTCATCACCTGCGTTTTGGAATAAGCCCATTGTGCCTGATAGTGCGGTTCTTGTTAAGTCAACAGGAGCTTTAAGGGTTGTTTTAATACCGTCGCCATAGCTTCTGCCCGCAGCTTTAAAGTTAGCCGAGAACAATTCGCCCGTACCTGTGCCTACTTGGTCTAATAATGCTTCAGATGCGTTACCGAGGCCGACAAGCATACCGCCAACGGTTCTGCCTACGTTACCTAAGGTTGAACCAACAAGAGTGAACGGCATTTCAATAAATCTTATAATTCCGTTTACATCTTTTTGTTTTTCAATTCTTGCGGTTAAAACTTGTTTTGGCAGAGGGTGTTTGCAGCCGTTGCAATCAACAATTTCAGTGAATGCAAGTTTAAGTGCGCCGTCATCACATTTAGAAGGTCTTACAACTTCTGTTACTTTACCGTTTACTCGGCTTCCGCAAGGGAAATTAACACCGTCTATTGTAATTTCGTGTTTTGTTACAGCTGCAAATCTTTCACCAACGTTTGCGTTTTTAGCGTTAATTATATCTTTCATTTCTAAAGATAAAGTAGGAATGCAAACGGGTGTTTCTTTTTCAACGTAAGTTGTTTTAGAAGGACCTATTGCTGTTTTTGTTTGAGCAGTATCATAGCCCCCTGCAATTCTTACGTTTTGAAGCATTGATGATATTTCAGCACGTGTTGCATTGTCTTTGGGTCTTATTTTATCGGGTGTTTGGTTATCTTTCAGGGCGCCGTTATCTATTGCTTTTGCAACATGTTCTTTTGCCCAAGAAGGAACTTGATTTCCGTCTTTGTATTTGCTTAAAATTTCATCAGCCTTGCAAGCATCCATCGGGCAATTTACGCCTTTAGATAAAATGCTCATAGCTTCACACCTTGTAATCGGGCTGTTTGGGGCAAATTTACCGTCAGGATGTCCTGCGAGCATATCTGATGAAACACCTTTATTAATTGCCTCATATGCCCAGTGGTTTTTCGGAACATCTTTAAAATCGCCCGAAGCACTTAAGGGTGTATTTTCAAGGTTGTAGCCCTTTACAACCATAGACGCCATTTCAGCACGTGAGATATTTTTATTTGGTTTGAACATATTATCAGGATACCCTACAACAACACATTGGTCTGTTAAGCGGTTAATATCGCCTGATGCCCAATAATTATTCGGTACATCGGGGTATTTTTGATCAAACATACCGGCAGCACCGCCTGTTGCGCAGCCGCAATCGGATTTTGAGTTGCAGCAAGGCTCCATTTCTTTGTAAATAGCCTTCATTGTGTTTGGCGATTGAATGTTAGGTTCAGGGCAGCAATCGCTTTTCGGAAGAACTTTTTCATCCAAAATTGGGGCCGCTGCGCCTGTTATGCAGTTGTCTTCAACAGGAACACCCGCAATTTTGCCCATTTTTGAGTCTTTAATAATGGCAGAGCTGTTTGCTTCGCCCACAACCGCGTTGTTTGCAGTCGAATAAATGGAATTAGGGTAGGTATAAGTTTGAAGATTTGTGTTTACCTTTGTGTCATCATAACAGGGTTTTGCACACTTATCTTTTTTGCATTTGTTGCAATCATCCATTGCCTTTTGGCATGGGTCGCACGGTGCTGCTGCCCCCGTTTCGCAGGGGTCGCACTTCTTCTTTTTTTTTGCCTTTTTACATTTGCATTTGTCTGTTGTTTGTTTGCATTTAGAACATGTTGCAGTATCAGGCGTTACCTTTTGAACTGATTCAACAGGGCAAGCACCTCCCGTTGAACATGCAGCAAAACTGACAGGTACCGTAAAGGCAAAGACGGTAGCGACTAAAGTAGCTGTCAAAAAGAATTTTTTTGTGGTCATCTTTCCTCCTTTTAAAGAAAATATTTTTTTCATGCAAAAAGTGCATAATTAACTAGCTTTAGTTGAATTATGCACTTTTAAAATATTATCTTCATTGCCTCTATCGACTATCTTTGTGGGTTATTTTATTTTGTTTTATTGTCCCATCCGATATTTTTGTCTTAAAAGGCTTTAAGGGGTTGGATATTACGGATATTATGAGAAGAGGGTTAGAAAGTTCCTTCAATTTCTTTAATAATATAATTTGCAACCCAAACAAAGTTTTTGTTTGCATCTGCCAATTGTCTTAAGGGTCTGATTGAGTTTTCGCCGATTCTAATTAAGCTCATTGCGGCAACGCCTCTTTGAACGCCTTTTGAACCTGTTAATTTATCAATAAGAAATTCAATGGCACTATCACCAAAACTTACAACTTCATTTTCAATTTTGCTTTTTAAAGCATTATCAGCACTATTTAACTGTTCAAATAAAATTGAAAGTTCATTTTTTGTATCTTTAATTTCTCTCATTACGTTTGTGGTTAATACTGCCTGCATTTCTTCTCCTTTATGTGAACCATTTGATATTTTGAATTATAAGTTAAAAAAAATGAAAACCCGTTTTTTTTAATATAATCTTTATATCAAAGTAAAGGTTTATAAAGATTACCCCCGATACTCTAATTGTAAGCTATCTTGCGCCCCTTTATATTTTTTAAAAAGGAGGTTTTTATGCAAGAAAAGATTAAAAACATTAATGCAAGGCAAATTTTGGATTCAAGAGGAAACCCCACAATTGCAGTTGAAGTTGAATTAAATTCAGGGTTAACGGCATCGGCTTCCGTTCCGTCGGGTGCTTCAACCGGAATTCATGAAGCTTATGAATTAAGAGATAACGAAAAAACGGTTTATATGGGCAAAGGCGTTTTAGGGGCGGTTAAAAACGTTAAAGAGAAAATTTCAAAAGCATTAATCGGGACATCTGTTTTAGAGCAGAGAAAAGTAGATGAAATCTTAATTGAAACGGATGGTACCGAAAATAAAAAAAATTTGGGTGCAAATGCAATTTTAGGGGTATCTTTAGCATGTGCAAGACTAGCTTCAAAATTTTTAAATATTCCTTTATATAAATATTTGGGCGGAATTAATGCAAACATTTTGCCAACGCCTATGATAAACATTATAAACGGCGGAGTTCATGCGGATAATAACCTTGAATTTCAGGAATTTATGATAACACCCGTTGGCGCTGACAGTTTTCATTCGGGGCTCAGAATGGCGGTTGAAACATTTCATTCTTTGAAAGAAATTTTAAAAAAAGAAAATATGATAACATCTGTTGGTGATGAAGGCGGCTTTGCGCCTAATCTTAATTCAACAAAAGATGCGCTTGATTTAATAATTGAAGCAATTAATAAAGCCGGATATACGACAGAAGACATTAAAATTTGCTTAGATGTTGCATCAAGCGAATTTTACCGTGAAAAACATTATAAAATAAAATCTGAAAATTTAAAATTAAACAGTTTGGAGATGTCAAAATATCTTCAAAATTTAATTGAAGATTACCCAATAATTTCAATAGAAGATCCTATGGCGCAGGATGATTTTGAAGGATGGAAAATAGTAACGGATAATTTATCCGACAAATGTCTTCTTGTGGGAGATGATCTTTTTACAACAAATGTTAAATTGTTAACAGACGGCATTAAAAACAATTTGGCAAATGCAATTTTAATTAAGCCAAATCAGATAGGCACGCTAACAGAAACACTTGATTGCATTAAAATGGCAAAAATGAACGGCTATAAAACAATAATTTCGCACAGATCCGGCGAAACAGAAGATACATTTATTTCTGATTTAGCGGTCAGCGTTAATTCAGGGCTTATTAAAACAGGTTCAATCACAAGGTCTGAAAGATGTGCAAAATATAACAGGCTTCTTGAAATTGAAAGTGAATTGAATAGGGAATTTCAAGGCTGCAGAGGGGATGGCGCCAAATATTTGGGGCTTGGTTCTTATGAAAAGAAATATTTTAAATTAAATTCTTGCAGTAATTATTAAACAATAAAAATAACCGGATAGTTTTATCCGGTTATTTTTTTAATTAAACTTTTATTAAGCAATAGTATTTATTTTATTGCCCGTTGTTGAGTCAAATTTGTCTTTTGCACCTTGCTGTAATTTTAAAACGTTATTAATGGCTGCCATATAATCGCCCCTAACGCTTCTTTGAGTTTGAATAGCAGGCTTATTTCCGGTAAAACCTTCTGCGCCTTTACCTACCTTACCGCCTTTAAAAACAACATTCTGCTGAATCGGACTTATCATAACAACTTCCCCCGTTTATATAAAACATGAAACGAAAAAAATTTGCGCACTTAACACAAAAAATCTTCACCCACATTCTGTTTTAATTCTATCACAATTTTATTTTTTTGAACAGTACCCCATTTAACTTATTTTAATCGGAAGCAAAATTATAAAACTTGTTGATTTTTCCCTGTTTTTCAATTGTTTTGATGTAAATGTGATTTTTCCTTCATGCTTTTCAATTATTTTTTTACAAATTGCAAGCCCAAGCCCTGTTCCTTCACCCACTTTTTTTGTTGTAAAGCCGGCCGTAAAAATTTTCTTTTTGTCGGCTTCTTTTATACCAAAGCCGTTATCCGTTATTTTTATTTCAAGAAAATCATCCTTTTCTTTTGTTGAAATAATAATTTCCCCATTTTGTTCGGGGTTTTCCGTTTTTTCTTTTTCAATGCTTTGAATTGAATTCATTAAAATGTTCAAAAAAACCTGATTCAGCATATTCGGGTAACAGTCAATTTCTTTTATATTGCCGTATTTTTTAACAATTTGAATTCCTTTTTTTGTTTTGTGTCTTAAAATTTCTAAGGTAAGATCAAGTTCTTTGTTTATATTTGCTGTTTGTTTAACCGTTTCATCAAGCCTTACAAACCTTTTTAGCGATTGAACCAAATTTGTAATTCTTTTGATTGCTTCTTTATCAATATTGTTTATATCTTCAAAAGTTTCAAGCAAATCGGGTTCAATTTTTTCTTTAATTGAATTTGTAAGTTTTGATAAAATTTCATTATTAGCTGAAATTGAAGCCAACGGTGTATTTATTTCATGGGCAACGGATGCTATTAATTGCCCCAAAGATGCCATTTTTTCCGAATTTATAAGCTGCAATTGTGTTTCTTTTAGTTCATTTAAGGTTTTTTGAAGTTCTTCTTTTTGTTTGTTAACTTCCATAAACAAGCTAGCACTTAAAATTGCGTTTGAAACCTGCATTGAAATGCTGACCAATAACTCTCTTTCTTCTTCCGTTATATTTTTTTTGGATGTAAAAATAACAATAACCGAAAACAGTTCGTTTCTTTTGTGAATCGGCATGATAATTCTATTCAAACTCGTTTTCATGGGCTTTTTAGATTTATCATGGTCTTTTAGGCTTGTCATTATATTTGGCTGATTGTTTTTAAGAGAATCTATAATTTTGTTTCCGTAATACAAAACTTTGTCTTCAGGGGTTTTATTTTCAGGATAGTTAAATTCAATTTCAAATTCGTTTTCATTAATTCTTTTAGCGTAATACAGCTTATTTGCACCAAAAATTATACTTAACTCTTTTAGGGCATTATTAATTAATGTTGTTATATCAAGAGTTTTAGAGAGGCTTGTTATAATTCTGTTTAACAAAGCCATTTTAACCGCTTGGTTTTGCGCTTTTGAATTAATGTTTGAAAATTCTTGGTTTTGAATTTTTAATTTTTCATTTTCTTCAAAAATTTTCTCGCATTCCAAATCTTTTGTGCAGTCATAAAAATAAATTATTCTGTATTTTTTAATTGAAAAAGCTTTTATAACAAAGTATAAAAATTTGTTTTCGGTTTGCTGGTATATGCCGTATGTTACAAAAGAAAGGTTTGATTCAACCGCTTCATCAAACGGGGTTTTTGTAATGTCGCCATCCAAAAGGCAAAAATCAAAATGAAATTTATAGCTGATTTTTTTTAGAGCCTTAATATCATTAGAATCGGTTTTTATATTAAAAACATTCTGGCACGCTTTGTTTTGGTAAAACGTGCCATTAGATTTATCATAAATTATTATTGGTTCTTTTAAATTGTGATAGAAACTTCTTAAAAGACTGCTCATCTAAAATGTAAATTCATCCGTTGGTTTTTTAACATAAAAGCCTAAGCCGACAGCCTTGAAGCTTGAATTTTCTGTCTTTAGAGCAAAATTTTCTTTGTTTAATTCATTTACCTTTTGTCTTAAGGTTTCATTTTCCGTTTTTGCTTTAATAAGTTCAACAATAACTTCATCAAGTCCGTCAAGTTTTTCGGATAAAACATCCGTAATTTTATTTATTACATTGTTTTCAACAGCGTCCATCCTTTTGATGAAAGCGCTTTGAAGATTGGGATTCATAGGTTCAATTTTGCCAAAATCGCTTCTTGCGGGCAAACTTTTTGAAACACTGAATTCTTCAGGTGATAATGAAGTTTCTTTTTCTTTCATTTCGGGTTTGTTTCTCAAAGCTGATTCATCTCTCAATTTTTTTAATTTATTTTCTTTTGTGCGTGTTTCGCCTGAATAGCTTTCTATTCCCTGAAGTTTCTTTTCTTCTTGTAATTTTTTTGTATGTTCGTATAATTCTTTAACTTTTCTTAAGACATCCACATCGCCTTTAGAAAAATATATGTTGCCAAAGCCGTCTTTTTTGGGTCTTAAACAAGCCCTTTGGCAAAGTGCGGAAATTTCTCTTGCATCGGAATCAAGTATTCTTAATAATTGTCCAGCGCTTACTATTTCATCGGGGTAATTGGTTTTTGTTGTTTCCACTTGAAAACTTCCTCTTAAAATCTAATAAAAATGTTTGTTAATGAATCTTATTTGATAACATTATAATTTAAAACTATTAAAAAAACTTTAATTGTAATTTTATTTTTACAAATTGAAACGAACAGGCGGAAATTCTTTAAAGTTAATCAAAAGAACTCTTTTGACAGGTTTTAGATGTCGCATTAATATAAATTTCGCCTCTCTTTTTCTTGATGTTTTTAACTTTTTTTCAGATAATATAATTATATTTTATTTTGAGGATGATTTATGAAAAGGGGCGTTTTTATAACCTTTGAAGGGGCTGATGGCTGCGGCAAAACAACGCAGATTGAGCTTTTAAAAAAGTATTTGGATGAGAAAAACATTAAAAATATTCAAACAAGAGAGCCGGGGGCAACTGAACTTGGTGCGGCGTTAAGAAAAATTCTTCTTCATTATGAAAAGCCTGTATCTGATGTTGCGGAAACTTTTCTTTATTTGGCAGACAGAGCCCAGCATATTGAATTTGAAATAAAACCAATGTTAGATGACGGCTGCATTGTTTTATGCGACAGGTTTATTGATTCCACCGTTTCATATCAAGGGTATGCAAGAAAACAAAATATTAATCAAATTAAAAAATTAAATGAAATTGCAACAGGTGGTCTAAAGCCTGATTTAACAATTGTTTTTGACATAGAATCAGAAGCTGCGCAGGAAAGATTAAAGGGTGAAAAAGACCGTTTGGAAAAAGAGGGTTTGGAATTTCATAAAGCGCTTAGGTTTGGTTATTTGGAATTAGCAAAAGAAGAACCAAATAGAATTAAAGTAATAAATGCTAATGATACAATTCAAAATATCCATAAAAAAGTTATTGATTTAATTTCAAGGTATATTGAATGCTGAAAAAACTTTTTATATTTTTTATATTGTTTGGGTTTTGCCTTCCTTCATTTTCATATAGCGAAGAAAATTATAACTTGCTTTTAGAGCAGTATAAAAATAATGAAATAAAGCGTGCTTTAAAAACAATTAAAAAAATAGACCTTGAAGGAGAACTTGACGCTAAAATTTCCCTTTTAAAATATGAAATTTATAAGCGTGCAAATAAATTAAGCGAAGCAAAAATTGCTCTTCTTGATGCCATAAAATATGACTCTGATTGTTTTGAAGCCTATATAGGCTTAACCATTATTTCAATTCAAAACAATGACCCCAAAAATGCCAAAAATTATTTGAAAGAAGCAATTGAAATTGCACCGCAGTTGAATGATTCGCCTGAAATTTTATATTATTTGGCTAAAATTTGTATTTTAGATAAAGATTTTACTTCGGCTAAAGAATATATTCTTCAGGCAATTGAATTAAACCGTGATGAAAAAGATTACTATTTGGAATTAGGAAAAATTTATTTATTTCAAAAAGATTACCTAAAAGCGGTGAATGCCCTTTCTTTTGTTTTGGGGGGCAATGATTTTCTTGAGGCCGAAGCTTCAAATTATATCGGCCTTGCAAACTATAAGAGGGGGAATTATTCTCAAGCTCTGAATTATTTTCAAAGGGCTGTTGATATAAATAAAAAAAGCTATGTTTATTTGAATAATCTTGCCATTTGTTACAGAAGCATAAGGGATGAGGAGAATTTCAAAAAAACGGTTGAAACAATTTTGAATTTAACGCCCGAGTATCCGGAAGATTATATTCAGCTGGGCACGCTTTATGCAGACAGAGGAAATTTTGAAGCTGCCAAAAACACATTGAGCGAAGGTGTTAAAAACTATCCCGATAATCTTCTTTTAAAAGAAATGCTTAACAAACTTAACAAAACTCAAATTTAACTTCATTTTCATGATTTTTCATGGGAAAATCGCCTTAAAAAAGGTTTCAAAATGGAAAAAGATTTAAAAGCGGTTATTTTGGCGGCAGGAAAAGGAACAAGGATGAAATCTTCACTTCCTAAAGTCATGCATGAGATTTTTAATAAGCCGCTTGTTGCAAGAGTTTTAGATTCCGTTATTGAAGCAGGTGCTAAAGAAAATATTGTTATAACAGGCCACAAAAGAGAAATAGTTGATGAATATTTAGCTAAAAATTACCCCTCAACCGTTTCCGTTTTTCAAGAAGAACAATTGGGAACAGGCCATGCAATAAAATGCGCAAGTGAAAAAATAAAAGATTTTAAGGGAAATATTTTGATTTTGTGCGGTGATACACCTTTAATAACATCAAAATCAATTCAAAATATAGTAAAATTTCATAACGAAAATAATGCAGATATAACGGTAGTATCTGCATTTTTTGATGAACCTTTTGGGTATGGAAGAATTGTTAGAGATAATGAAAACAATGTATCTGAAATTGTTGAAGAAAAAGATGCAAGCCTTGAAATTAAAAAAATAAAAGAAGTGAATGCCGGCATTTATTGCATAAATTGGGAAACAGCAGGCAAATATATTGATGAAATCAAAAACGATAACAATCAAAAAGAATATTACTTAACAGATGTAATAAAATTAGCTAAAAAAGGTTCAAAAAAAGTTTGCCCGTACGTTTTAGAATCAGCAGACGAAATTTTCGGTATAAATTCAAGAAAAAATTTAGCGGAAGCAATATCCATAATGAGACAAAGGAAGTTAGACGAATTAATGGAATCGGGCGTTACGATTATTGACCCCAATACCACATATATTTCACCCGAAACTGTAATTGAACCTGAAACCGTTATTTTGCCATCTGTTGTTATTGAAGGCAAAAATACAATCGGCAAAAATTGTAAAATCGGGCCTTTTGCACATTTAAGGGGTGATTGTACAATTGCGGATTTTGTTAAAATCGGAAATTTTGTTGAACTTAAAAAAGCTCATGTTCAAAGCCATACAAATATCTGCCACTTATCTTATGTTGGCGACAGCGAAGTTGGTGAAAACGTGAATATTGGCGCCGGCACAATTACCGCAAATTATGATTCAAGAACAAAAATTAAGTCAAAAACGGTGATTAAAAATAAAGCTTCAATAGGTTCAAATTCAGTTATTGTTGCCCCTGTTGAAATTGGTGAAAACGCGCTTATCGGTGCAGGTTCCGTTATTACATCAGATATAAAAGCAAATTCGCTTGGTATCACAAGAGCAAAACAAAGAGAAATTGAAAATTACGTTAAATAAAAAAGGAGAAAATTAATGAAAGAAAGTGTAGAAGCTGTTTTAGAAAGAAAAACAAACGTTCTGCCCACCCATGATATAAAACTTTTCTCAGGCCGTTCAAATACAGTTTTGGCCGATGAAATTGCCAAATATTTAGGCACAAGCGTTGGCCCGATGATTATTAAAAACTTTTCTGACGGCGAAATTTACGTTCAAATTCAAGATTCAATAAGGGGCGATGATGTTTTTGTCGTTCAACCTTTATGCAACCCCGTTAATGAAAATTTGGTTGAGCTTTTAATTATAATTGATGCCTTTAAAAGAGCAAGCGCAAAAACAATTACAGCGGTTATTCCATATTACGGTTATGCCCGCCAAGACAGAAAAACCTCAGGCAGAGAAGCAATTACGGCTAAATTGGTTGCAGACCTTTTAACAACTGCAGGGGCTACAAGAGTTCTTGCAATGGATTTACACACAGGCCAAATTCAAGGTTTCTTCAACATTTTGGTTGATCACATTTATGCAACAAATATTATCGTAGATTATATTAAAAGGCTAAATTTAAACCACGATGAACTTGTTGCAGTATCCCCCGATACAGGCGGTGTTCAAAGAACAAGAGCATTTGCAAAACAATTATCTTGCCCTCTTGCAATTATCGATAAAAGAAGAACACAGCATAACGTTGCAGTTGCAGACCATGTTATAGGCGATGTAAAGGGTAAAATTTGCGTTATGTTCGATGATATGATTGATACCGCAGGCACCATTTGCGAAGCAAGCAAACTTTTAATAAGAGAAGGCGCTAAAGAAGTATACGTTTGTGCGGTTCACCCCGTATTTTCCGGACCTGCTCTTCAAAGATTAAACGATGCTCCTATTAAAGAAGTTATTGTTACAAATACAATTCCTTTAAATACATCGGAATATATTCCTGAAAAAATAACTCAATTGTCGGTCGCACCATTATTAGGGGAAGCAATTTCAAGAATTCACGACGATCAATCGGTAAGTTCACTTTTTGGGTTTGAAAAGGAATATAAAACGTATTAATGCTTGATGAATTAAAAAAAGAATTGGAACATTGTACAAAATGCCCTCTGCATTTGGGCAGAAACAAGCTTGTTTTTTCCGACGGTTCTAAAAACGCTAAAATTATGCTTATCGGTGAAGCCCCCGGTGCTGATGAAGACAAATTGGGAATCCCTTTTGTGGGGCGTGCAGGCAAATTTTTAAATGAACTTTTGGATAAAGCGGGAATAGACAGAAAATCTGACCTATATATTGCAAATACCGTTAAATGCAGGCCGCCCGAGAACAGAAAACCTTTACCCAATGAAAAAATAGCCTGCGAGGGTAATTTATTCAAACAAATTGAAGTGGTAAAACCAAAGGTTATAATTTTATGCGGTTCAACGGCAGTTGAAACGTTTATAAAGGACAAAAAACTTACAATAACAAAAATAAGAGGACAAGTTTTTGATTACAAGGAAGGAATTAAACTTGTTCCCATTTTTCACCCTTCATATCTTTTAAGAAAACATTCAACGGAGCCTGATGCCCCAAGGGCATTGACTTTGAAGGATTTAGAGATGGTGAAAACTTTGGTTTAAGTTGTAAAGAAACTACACAAAAATTGGTAAAATACAGATTTTACGCTAAAATATATGTTAATAATGGGGAAATTTCAAGAGATTGGGTCAGATATAAATTATGAGTATGAATAATAATTTAGAAGTAAGGGTTAGTGAATTAACGGATGTTATTAAAGGTTTATCGGATAAGCCTTTGGTTTCATCTTCCGATTTAAACAATGTTTTGAATAATTTTGTTAAACGTGTTGAAGATTCAAACGAAGAAGGGATGAGCAAATTAACCGAAGAAGTTTCGGCTTCTTTAATCGGTGCCCTTGAAAACAAATACAAAGATATTCAAGAAAGATTATCTTTGTTTGAAAATTTTGTGGCCTCTGTTGAAAAAACCGTTCAAAACTCAAAGACCGATTCTGAAATAACAAGAATTTTAAATGATATTGAAGCGCTTCATTCAAAAATGAATTCTCAGGAAATTCAAACAGAAAGTCTTATCAAAGCTTTTGATTCCGTTAAGAATTCTACAAGTGCCGGTCAGGTTTCAAAACTTTGTGATGAAATTGTTTCAATTTCAAAATCATATGACGGTATTGTCGAAGTTTTAAACAACAATTTTCAAGAATTTTTAAGAAGAGTTGAAGCAACAGGTTCAAGAGAAGATCTTCAAAGATTAAGATATTTTCTTGAATCTCTTGAAAATAATCAAAATGTTTTGGTTTCTGCTATGAATGCGGTGAATGACAAACAGGAAGAAATTAAAAACCTTGTTAAACAGTCTTCCGCTTCGTATAATTCCGAAAGATTTGAATATATTCAAAATGCTGTTAACCAGTTAAATAAAGCCATTATTGACACAACAACAAAAGCCGACCTTGAGATTTTGGCGGATAAAATTGCATCTGTGGGTGAATTAGTTAATGAATTTAAGCGTCAATATACAGATGACAATTCAAACGATATTAAAAACGTTTTTCAGGGTCAATTAAACAACATTATAAGCAAATTGGAAAGCCTTAAGCTTGATAATTCATCAAACGTTAATGAAGACATCATAAGGCTCTATACTTCAATTGCCGAATTTAAAGACGGCGTATATTCCGCTATAAACACTCAATTAAATGATGTTATAGCTTCAATGGATGTTCAATTTGATAAAATTTCAAATTCGGTTGTTAATGCCACATTAGACAACAATGAAGCAATAAACAATTTAACGGGCGAAGTGCAAAAAGCTCAAAGCATTATGCAGGAAGGCTTGAATGACAGATTTTTATCCATCAGGGAAGAAATTCAAAAACAAAACAGAGAAAACGCAATAACAGTTGTTAATTCTCTGAAGGGTGAACTTGAAACCTTAAAAGAAGGGCTTTATTCTTTAAACAACAATGACGGCATTCAAAATTTGGTTAATGCAATCGACGGTTTGAAATCGGGCTTAGATATTGACGCTCTTTTAATTCAAATTGACCAAATTAAATCTGCGCTTGATTTTACACCTATTAGAGAACAAATTGAACTTTTAAATAAAGATGAGACCGTTAATTTAATTAATCAAAAAATTGACAGACTTATAGAAATTTCAAACAATGACAGGATTTTAAACAAGCTGGAGGAAGTTTCTGCTGTTTTAAACCCTGATAATTTGTATGCTGCGCTAAATTCAATTAACGACAAAATTGACTTTACCCCGTTGGATGATAAATTGAATTTAATCAAAGATTATCTTGCGGGAGACGGGCTGGAAAATAAAATTGCCAATATAAACGAAAAGTTAAGTCTTATAGAAAATATCGGCGAAGAGCTTGTTTCCGTTAAAAATATTGATTATGCTTTCGGCGAATTGAAAGCTTCCATTGATGAAATGGTAAGTTTTTATAATCAAAAACACACCGAAGATAAAAATGCGCAAGATGATATTAAAGAAGCGCTCAAAACGATTTATGAAACCATTCAGGATGAACACAAGCTTGATGAAATTAAAGGCTTGATTACATCGGTTAAAGATAATATCGGCATAAACCAAGGCTCTGATGCAGAAATTCAAAATATTGAAGCCGCTGTTTCAAATTTAAGTTCTAATATAGATTCAATTCAGGATGTTAAGGCTTCAATTGAAGAATTGGTAAGGCTTTATAATGAAAGACAAGCAAAAGACGGCCAAAACGAATCAGATTTAAAAGAAGGTTTAAAAACCCTTTATGATTTGGTTCAAAATGATGACAAACTGAACGAAATTAAAGACTTAATCGGTTCGGTGAGAGAAGAAATTAATTCAAATAATTCATCCGATGTTAATTTTCAAAAACTTCAGGAAGCTTTTATATCGGTTAATGACAATATAGACAATATAAACAACAAAATTGAAGAAGTTAAAAACGAAAATTCAATTTCAATTCAAAGAATTTTGGAATCAATAAATGAAAATATTGATTTATTAAGACAAAATAATCAGAATTCAAATAATTTTGATTTTAATTCCGAATTATATGATGTTGCAAATTCAATAAGAGATGATATGAGCTCTCAAAATTCAAGACTCACGGGCTCTGTTATTGAACTTCAAGCTGAAATAAAAGATGTTCAAAACGGCGTTAAAGAAGACTTGAACACTTTTAGTACATATATTCAAAATAAAATTGATTCTTTGGATGAGGCCTTTTCAAATTCGGTAGCGGAAATTTCCGAAAGATTGGGATTTTTAAGCTCAAATACGGAAAATGAAAACAAAAACGATGTTGATGAATTAAAAGAGCAAATTGCAACAATCGGGGATTTAATCAGAAAAATTTCCGAAACCCCGATGACGGAACAATTGAATTCTCTTGAACAGAGCATATTGTCTGCAAATATCGATAATGCCAATATTACAAAAGAACTTGTTCAGGATATTCAAACTTCAATTCTTGCAAGCATTAATTCAGTGAAAGAAAGCACGGTATCAAATGAAAGACAAAATTCTTTCAATGAAACGGTTATTCCTTTATTTGACGAATTTGAAACAAGACTGAATGAAAAAATTGTTTCTCTTGAAACTTTGATTGAGGAAACCGGAAAAACCGGATATAACGGCATTCAGGAAGCCTTATTAAATGAAATAAGGCAAACAAAAGTTGAAATTCAAAATCAAACCAAAATTATCACAGACGGCGCAAGCGAAGCTCAAAGAACTCTTTTGGCTGAATTAATTAAAACACAGCTTAATGAAATTCAATTAGACAGTGTTAATTATCTGAAACAGGAAAATGAAATTTTAACTTCATTTATAACGGAAAACCTTGAACTTCAGACAAAAGAAGTTGTTTCAAAATTTGCTCAAATTATAAATGCAAAAGAAAATTCAGAAGCGAGAATCAATTTAATTAAAAGTGTTACCGGTAATATAACCGCAATTTTGGATAACTCTCAGTATCTCAAAAATGAATTTGAAGGTTTCAATTCTCAATTTGAAGAAGTTGCCGCGGCTTCAAAATCGGTCAGCGGTTTGGTTGACGAATTGGCAAATAAATTGGGATTGGATATAGACAAAATCAGTTCTAATTTGGATGACAAGTTTGATTCTCTTGATTCCAAAATTAAGCAGGTTTTGGATGAAAACAATGCAAGTTTGATGGAAAAACTTACTTCAATTGTTGATTTTACAAATGAAATATCTTCAAAACTTGCAAATTCGGCAAATAAAAGCGACCTTAGCATTGAATTTTCAATAAATTCAATAAATGAAAATATCAAAACGATTGAAGAAAAATTAGCGGCACTTATTGCGGAAAATGCAAATGCTGTTGATGAGAGATTAAATTCAATTAACGATTCGTTTGAAATCTTAAAAGAAAAAGTAGAAAATTCAATCGAAGGCAATAATAATTCGGCTGAAGTCGTTCAAAATGCAATAAATGTAAATTTTGAAGAAATAAAATCCGATATTAAAAATACGGCGGAAAATAATAAACAAGAGCTTATAAATTCAATTCAAACGGTTAAGGATGAAATAAATTCAACAATACCTGCTTTTCAAGGCGCAATAGCGAATGAAACAGTAGATATAAAGGAAAAATGCGCAAAATTAATTGAAGACATAAACGTAATTAAAGAAACTTTGGAAGCTTCAATAAGCAGATCAGACCTGAATTTAAAAGATTATTTTGATGATACGCAAAGAAGCGTTAATTCAATTCAGGCTTTTGTTGAAAGTTTAAGGCAAAAATCAGAAGACGAAAAAGAAGAAATTGAAAACCTTGTTCAGGAAATAAGAACCGAAACGATTGAAACAAGAACCGATGTTGAAAATAAAATTCATCAGTTTATAGAAAAAATTTCGGAAGATGCGGCTCAAAAAGAAACATTAAACATAAACGACCTGAACGAATTAAAAAATGCGTTGATTTCGGCTTTTGAAAATCTCTCATCTTCAAAAAATGAAATTTTATACAACGAACTAAAAACGCTTTTTGGCGAAGAAAAAGTTGAAGATATTAAAAATTCAATCGTCTTTGCCCTTAATAATTCTGCGGATACAAGAAAAAGCAGCATCATGGAAAAAATTGAAGAAAATACCAATAACATCCATGAAAATATTGATGATACCAAAAAGCAGATTAGTTCAATAAAAGAAAACATTATTTCTTCAATTGCCGATAAAGAAGGGCTTATACAGTCTTCCGTTTCCGAATTAAAAAATGATGTTCAAAGCATTAAAAATGAAATAAACAACAATGCTCAAGGGCTTGTTGAACAGCTAAAAGGCGAGATGGAAGAACTTAAAGCTTCAATTACATCCAAAATAAATAAGAGTGATAATGCCGAAAATATTATAGACAGCCTGTTAAATTCATTCGAAGAAAAAATGCAGGAAAAGGTTTCCGTATTGGAAGGCGTTATTGATAATTCACTTTCAAGCTTGGATGAAAAAACGATTGAAGCTATAAACAGAACAAACGAAGACTATAAAAAAGCTCTTGATAACAGAGTTGATTTTATTGTTGAAAAGCTTCAGGCGGATTATGAAGACAAATTGACGGATATTCAAAAACTTATTGATAACAGAATTTATGAAATAATCAATCATAACAACGAAATTATTAAAGATGAATTAAAACTCAGAGCAGATTCAACTTTGAGGGATATTTCAAAAGAATTTAAGGATAAAATTTCAAAAATAGAATCCGTTCTTGTAAAAGATGAAGACAATGAGCAAGAAGGCGAAAAACAAAGCTATACTTTGGTTGACCTTGAATCTGACATTGCAAAAATAAGACTCGGCATCGAAAAGAACAACAAATTGACCAATTTTAAAGAATTCGCTTCAAGACTTGTTGAATTAAAAAATATCAACCTTGAAAATGCAAAAATTTCAAGAGTAATCGGTGCGGATATTATGCGCTTTGATTCTTGGCTGAAAAACACAACCGCAAAAATTGATGTTTTGGCTGCAAAAATTGAAAAATCCGAAAAAATTAAAATGGAAGATTTAAAATCCAGATTAATTCAATCCGAGAAAAATCAGGCAATGCCTCAAAAATTAGAAGAAGCCATAATGACAATTTACAAAAAATACAGAGTTCAGGAAACAAAAATTGAAGATATGATAAACAAGGTTGAGGCGCTTAGCCAAAAGCAGACAGATACATTTGACATTAAGGAATTTATTGATTTGTTCTATGACAATACTAAAAAACAAGACAGTTTAATTAGCCGAATGGACGGGATTGAAGATAAGATGGATTATATGCAGGCAAAAATTGACCACATAATTTCATCTTGTATAGACGAATAGGCGAGTTTGAAATACCTTCCTTGTCGGGAAGGTATTTTTTTAAAACAAAATTGGATTAAATATGGAAAAAACCGAGTTAAAATTTCTATTGGCAAAATCTCCTTTTGAAGAAGAAATAATTTCTGCGCTTAAACTTTCAAAACCGATAAGGGTTTCCGGAATTAATTTTGGATATAAAAACATTGATTTTGAGACCGGAAATTTTGATTTTTTAATACGGGGCAAAAACAAAAGATTTATCTCAATTCCCTTTGCTTCGGTTGATTTAACCTTAAATAAGTTTATAAATTTTATTGAAGAAATTGACAGTTCAGATAAACCGCTTATTTTTTATGTATTTAACAAAGGGGTTGAATATATAATATATTCCGAAAAAATCGATAGTTCGGATATAAGGTTTACCGTTTTAAATACGGATGAACTTTATAAAAAAGAAAGAGAAGGACAAATTTTGAGCTATTCTTTTATAGAGGCGGAAGTTTGCTTTGATATTACAATCAATAAAAAGATTTTTATTAAAGAAATTCAATCGGCAATGAAGAATATAGTTGAAAAATACAGAAATGTTGCTTATTTTGAGCAAAAAAATTTTAATATTTGAGCTTATAATTAAGCATAATGTCCGGTTCAAACTTTTTAATTTTCATATCATAAGCAATAATTGATTCATCTATGCTTTTTGGTGTAAAGCCGCCTGTAAAGTCAATTCCCCCGCCTAAAATTTTAGGGGCGATAAAATGGTAAATTTCATCAACACATTTTTCTTTTAAAAAGGCAGAATTTAAACCTTGCCCGCTTTCAATTAAAACGGAATAAATTCCCATATTAAATAAAGTTTTTAAAAGCTCATCCATATTAGAAAAACCGATTTTTTCAATGTGGCTCGGGTATTTTTTGCCGGTGTTATCAATTACAATAATTCTTGTTCCGTCATCTTGAAAAACATTATAGTCAAGGGGAATTTTGCCGTTTCTGTCCATAATAATTCTGATTGGATTAACCCCGTTTTTTATTCTTGATGTTAATTTCGGATTATCACAAAGAACGGTGTTGGAGCCTGTCATAATCGACTGATAACTGCTTCTTAGTTTCATAACTTCTAATCTTGAATTGTTGCCTGTAATCCATTTTGAATTATAATTTTCGGTTGCAATTTTAGAATCAAGAGTTGTTGCGGTTTTAAGTGCAATATAGGGAATTTTTTCAGTTACGTTTTTAAAAAAGACTTTATTTAATTCATCTCCTTCATCTTCTAAAACCCCGCCTGTAACTTCAATTCCTTTTTCTTTTAATTTTTTTGCGCCATTTACTTTTGGGTTTTTGTCAAAAGATGAAAAAACAACCCTTTTAATTTTTTTCTCTATTATTAAATCAGTGCAAGGGGGTGTTTTTCCAAAATGCGAACAAGGCTCCAAATTAACGTAAAGCGTGGCGCCTTCAAGGTCTTCTTTTGAATTTAAAACAGCATTTCTTTCTGCGTGGAATTCGCCGTATTTTTTATGATAGCCCGTTGATATAATCCTGCCGTCTTTTACGATTACAGATCCCACCATCGGGTTTGGAAGAACGTTATTTCTCCCTTTTTTGGCCAACTGAAAACATTTTTTTATATATTTTTCATCTTTTTTATTGGAAGCCATTCATTTTACCCAAGCTTTCCACAACCTGAATAATTGCAGGTGTTAAAATAACGGCAAATGTTGCAGGTAAAAGAAAAAGTACCAAAGGAATCGTCATTTTTGTGCTGGCAGATGATACAAGGGCTTCTAACCTTTGTTTTCTTTTTGTTCTTAAACTGTCAGCCGAAATTGCAAGGGAAGATGATATGCTGGCACCCATTTTATCGGCCTGAATGATTATTGCAACAAAAGATTGAATATCTTTGCTGTGAACCCTTTCTGATAAACCCCTTAGGGCATCTTGTTTGGAAACGCCCGATAAAATGTCTTTTGCAATTCTGTTAAATTCCGCGCCGACTTCTGGCGAGAAATTGGTAAATTCTCTTCCTACCCTTTCAATGGCGCTGTCTATGCTTAATCCCGCTTCCACACAGACACAAAGAAGATCAATTGCATCAGGGAAGAATTTTTCAAAAGCTTTTTCTTTCTTTTTAATTTTAGCATTTAAGTTCCAAGTCGGGCTTTTGTATGCCATAAAGGAAGGCAGACAAATTAAAACGGTTCCGACCATAAGTTTAATTGAGCCTGTATCTTTTCCGGCTTCCAAAAAAGGAAGAATGACGAATGTCAAAATTGTACTTATCATTAAAACAATAATAAGCTTTAACATTCTTCTGTTCTCAAAATCCATTATATCGTTTTCGTTGGCGGGAAGACCTAACTGTATTAACATTTGTTTTGTAGAGCCCGTATTTTTACTGTTTTTCATGTTTACAACGGTAAAGGGCTTAATTACTTCCAATAAGTCGTCTAAGATACTTTTTCTTTTAACGACGCTATGGCCTCTTTTTAATCTTTCAAGAAGATAATTACTGTCTCGGTTAAAAATTGTATAAACAAGCAACCCTGTCATAAAGGTCATTACAAGTAATATACAAATTTTCATTATAATATCAAACATTATATTTCAATATCCGTTATCTTATTAATTACAATATATCCTATAAGCATTAAAACAGCAGAAACTCCAAGCGCAATTTTACCCCAGAGGTGATGTATGAGATAGTCCATATACTCAGGCGCCATTATAAACAACACAACGCAGATTATGGGCGGTATAACAGAAACTATTATCCCTGATAATCTGGCCTGCATTGTTTGTGCTTTTAATTGGCCTATCATTTTAAATCTTTCTCTGATTGTTGCTGCTAAAATTTCCAACAATTTAATTAAGTTACCGCCGATTTCCCTTTGTAGAATTACAACCGTTGTAAAAAATCTTAAGTCAACAGAACCGGGCACCATTCTTTGCAATGATCTCATTGCATCTCTTGCGTCAATCCCCAAGGCAATTTCATCGGTTAAAATTTTAAAAACCTTGCTTATGGGGTTTGGCATTTCATTTACAATAACTTCAAAAGCGGAAAACAAAGAGTGCCCTGCCCTCAATGCGTTACACAATAAATCAAGCGCATCCGGCAATTGCTGAGTGAAAAGCGCCGTTCTTTTTTTAATTTTATATTTTGCATATAAATACGGTCCAAAAAGCCCTGCAACGCAAACAATGATTAAAAGAGGCGTAAAAATTAAAGCAAGGACAAGCGGAATTAACCCTAAAACTATACTTACAATGACAAAAGTATCAACCTGCCAGGGGATGTCGGCCTGCTCTAACAGTGCTTTTATTTTTTCAACAATTTTTATGTTTTTAAATATTTTTGAAAAAACTTTAAACTGGAAGTTGGACTTTGCAGTTGCAAAATTGTTGTTGCTTGGCATATTGCCTTTAAAATCGTGGTTTTTAACAGCAATAAGCCTTTTAACAACTTCTTTTTCATCAACGTGAAAATAATCGCACAAATTGATAACGCATATATACGTCAAGATGCTGCTAAAAATGCAGATACCGATTTTAAGTGTCAATTCTATGTCCATTTTTGTTGTGCAGCCTTCTTAAAATATCGGCTTCCTGTTCGCTTCTTGAAACCATTGTTTTTCTAACTGATTCAATATTTTGTGTGTCTTTTTTGTCAACCATTGGCGATTTTTGTTTTACAACAACATTTTCGCTCGGCGCGGATTTTATTATGTATGTATGTTTGTAGTTTGCATCAAAAATTCTTGAATTTATTTCAATGCCGATTCGCTCAATTTTTTTCATAAATTCGGGACGGACACCGGTTGAAACATGGGTTCCTATAACGGCGCTGTCGCTCATGCCGGTTTGTTTCCAAACAAAAATATCCTGCATTGTAATAACGGATTCTTCCATACCTGTGATTTCAGATACCCTTGTTACTTTTCTTGAACCGTCTTGAAGTCTTGATGTTTGAACAATTATATTGATGGCTGATGATATTTGCTGCTTTATGTTTTTACTCGGAAGGTCAACACCTGCGTATAAAACCATTGTTTCTAACCTTGAGAGCGCATCTCTTGGAGAGTTGGCGTGAAGTGTGGTTAAAGAGCCGTCGTGGCCTGTGTTCATGGCTTGAAGCATATCAAGTGTTTCCGCGCCACGGCATTCACCGATTACTATCCTGTCGGGTCTCATACGGAGGGAGTTTATAACCAAGTCCCTTGTTGAAATTTCACCTTCGCCCTCGATGTTTTTGGGTCTTGTTTCAAGCCTTACAACATGCTCTTGCTGCAAACAAAGTTCGGCTGAATCTTCTATTGTAATAATTCTTTCTCCGGATGGTATTCTTGCCGATAAACTGTTTAATAATGTTGTTTTACCGGCGCCCGTTCCGCCTGAAATAATAATGTTGCATCTCGCTCTGACTGCAGCTTGTAGAACATCTGCAATTTCCGTTGACATTGAACCCCATCTCAAAAGGGCCTCAATTGTTCCCGCATCCTTTTTAAAACGCCTGATTGATAATGAAGGCCCGTCTATTGCAAGCGGCGGAATAATTGCGTTCACACGGCTGCCATCAGCTAATCTGGCATCCACCATCGGAGATTTTTCGTCTATTCTTCTTCCCACTTTTGAAACAATACGCTCAATGATATTTTTTAAGTGGTCGTTATCTTTAAAAGTAACCGATGTTTTATAAAGTTTGCCGTTTTTTTCTATATAAACATTCTTTGCGCCGTTTACCAAAATATCGCTTATTCCGGGGTCCTCAAGCAACGGGTCCAGCGGGCCAAAACCTTTTGTATCTTGTATAATTTCTTTTATCAGGCGTTCTTTTTCGGATTTATTAATAGGAACTTGCCTAAAGTTGCTTGCAATTTGAAATTCGATAAATTGTCTGATTAAGTTTTTTTGTTCGTCATCAGAAAAATTTGACCAGTTTGGGGTTGTATTTACTTTTTCAATCAAAAGAACATGTAACTGGTCTTTTAGGCCTCTTAGTTCATCATTCAGCGGGGTAACGGAGTAGTTCAAGTAAGCGTTCGCATCTTCCTTGTGGATGCGATCGTTATTGTTGTTGTGATTGGCATTTAATCTGTCTTTTAGAGACAACTAAATATCTCCTTTGTTTTTGCTGAATAAGTTTAAAAACTTAAACCCTTGTTCTCTCTGGTTTTGCGGTTTTTGGTTTTTGTTTGTGTAGTTGTAATTATCCGACAGTAATGCTCCCAGTTGTTTAAAGCTTTTACAGATGTTTGAATTTGGCGCGGCATCACAAATCGGAATACCCTTGTTTATTGAATTTATGATGGTATAGTAATTGTTTGGGATTTTAAAGAAAACTTTATGGTCTAAAACTTCTTCAACATCTTCAATTTTAATATCATCCGCATCCATATAACGGTTTATGACAAGTTTAATTTTATCTTTTGCATATCCCAGTTTTTTGAACAAGTCAAAGCACCTTTGACAATTTCTGATTGAAGGCAAGTTAATAATTGATACCAAAAGAATTAAATCAGAGTTATCAAGCGCTGTTATGGTTTTGGCGTCAAAGCTTGAGGTTGTGTCTATTACGATGTATGAAAAAACATTCCTTAAAATATTAATTAAGGTTGTAATGTCTTCGCTTGTAATAATTTCCGCTTGTTCAATATCGGGCGGGTCTGCCAAAACGTATAAACTTGTTTTATTGTATTGTTCCAAAGTTGTTAAAAGGAAGGTTTCGTCAATCCTGTCCAAGTTGTTTATTACATATGATGTATCAAACGAAGGGTCTAAGTTCAAAAATGTTGTAATGTCGCCCATTTGCATGTTTAAATCCACAAGAGCTACTTTTTCTTTTGTGATATTTGCAATTTCCATGGCCAAGTTAACGGCAATTGATGTCTTTCCGATGCCGCCTTTATTTGAAAAAGTTGTTATTACCTTGCATTTTGTTGTGTCGTTTATATTTCCCAGAACAAGGTCTTTCATTTTTTGAACGGATGCAACAAAATCTTTTTCAATTAACGGTTTTACCAAAAATTCTCTGGCGCCCGCACGAAGTGCCTTAATTACAACGTCAGATTCCGTTTCATATGATAAAACTATGATTTTAATGTTTTTTACAACCGTTGTAAGTTTTGAAATAATATCAAGCGATATATTTGTTTTTTTGGTTATATCAACAATAACAAGGGGCGGCCTGTTTTCTATTATGTAATCTTGTGCCGATAAAATATCTTTAAATTGTTGAATAATATTAATATCGTCAATTGTTTCAAGATAGGTTGCAATAAGCTCTCTTGAAGTTTCTTCCGGATCTATTATTACTGTATCGATTTTTATAGCCATAGTTTTTACAGATTATCTACGTTTATTGAATTATCAACAATTTTTGGTGTAATAAATATTACCAATTCTTCGTCGTCTCTATCGTCATTTGTTATTGAGAAGAAATTTCCCAATATAGGTATATTACCAAGAATCGGAACTTGTGTCCTGCTCTTTGAAGATGAATTTCTTAATAATCCTGCAATTATTAAAGTTTCACCATCCATTAGTTCAACTGTTGTTGAAACTTTTCTTGTTTTAAATCCGTATACTGCAGCGCCTGAGGTTGAAGTAACAGAAACCGATTGGTCAACCTCGGATACTTCAGGACTTAAAACAAGTCTTATTCTGCCTGAATCTTCCATAATTGTAGGGGTGAACTTCAAAATAACACCCGTGTCTTTGTATTCATAAGAAACATTACCGTATTGTCCCATTTCAGACGGCACGGGCACTTGGTTGCCGACAGAAAAGCTTCCTTCTTCGCCGTTAACCGATAAAAGTTTTGGTTCGGCTAAGATTTTAATATCACCCTTGGCTTCACTTGCTTCAAAGTCAATTCCGAATTTGCCGCCCTTCCAATATCCCAAAACAAGCCCGTCTTGACCTGTTTGAATAACGTGAGCTTTGCCTGAAAACCCTGATGATGGGCCCCATTGGCCTGCACCGAATCCTGACAAATCAAGATTTTTGCCCTGAACCAGATTCAGGCCCAATCTTCTTGTAAAGTTTTTGCTTGCTTCCGTTATCTTAACTTCTAAAAGCACTTGTTTTGCAGGGCTTTCGGTTACATCGGTTAAATTAATGTTATATGCTTTTGCAATGTTGGCAATTCTTTCTTTTACGGTTGTTGAGCTCAAATGTCCGGTTAAAACAGCGCCGTTATCATTAAAAACAAGTGAAACATTTTCGTTTGGCGCAACATATTCAACAGCCTGAATAAATGCATCCGCATTTTGCTGAATTACCAAATTATAAAAAACCGGAACGGTTGAATCTTCACTCCAAAAAACTATGCTTGTGTTGCCGGGAGCTTTGCCGTTGATTAAAATTTGTCTTGGCGATAAAACAACTATTTCTGCAATTTTGTTGTTGGTTAAAGAAACTCTTTGAATATCCTTGTCAAAGCTTAACACTTGTGATTTGCCCACAACGCCGTATAGTTTTTCATTGCCGTCTTTAACCGCATTTACGGTTTCAAAAGCAGGAAGTCCGGCTTTGTTTTCTTGCAGGTCTTCTGTTTGAACAACAGGAATTTCATTTTCATATCCCGTTGAATTAATTTCTCTGAATTTGGCACACAGAGCCGGAAGCCCTGAAACCAGCATTAAACAGATTATTAATTTTTTAATTATTGATTTATTCATTAATCTTCAAATTCCATTTTTGTTTTTGAATTTCCGATAATAACTTCAACCTCTTTTGTATTTTTTGCTTCAATAAATCCGCTCGGTTGAAGGTTCGGTATTGGTTCATTGTTTTTGATATTTTCTATCGGAGGAAGGCTTGCGGGCTCGTTTGCCTGTTTTAATAATTCGTCAAAAAGCTTTTTTTCCTCCGCTTTTTTTCGTTCTTCTTCTAATTTTTGTATATCCATGAATTTATATTCGCCAATGTCTTCCTTGTTTTTTTGCAGAAAGATAAAACCTTTTGTTGCAACTTGATATTTAATAAATGACGGAATATCTTCCGATTTAATTTCAAGTATCAACATTTTGTTTGAATCGTCTTTGGTCGGATCAAGCATGTTCAGTATTCTTAAATTTTCAATTGTCATTGAGTTTTCTTTTGTTGCAAGATCAAACCTGTCTGATAACGATATATAAGGCGGCAGAGAACTTTTTCTTACCAATATGGGGATTGCCCTGAAACCTTCCGTCGGCTTTATTCCGACACTTGCGCCGTCGTCAATTTTGATTTCCTGAACAAAGACTTTCATAATAGGTTTCCCGACTTCAATATCCTGTTTTGCCTTTCTGCCCACAACCTCGCCTGTTGCTTTGTAGGATCCGACCAAAGAAGCGGGAGACATTTTAATTTCAACATCTTCTTCTTTAATTACAGCATTTTTCTTAATTGCATTTTTTGCGCTGACATATTGATATTGGGGGGTACTTTGTTTAGTTTCGGTTTTTTTATTTTCGTTTTTAAAGGTAATGGTACCAAACAAAGCGAGCACAAAAATGGCTGCAATTGTTGCGGCTATTAAAGATTTTCTGTTGTTCATTAAACTCATATAATTTTTAAATCCAATAAACTCTTTTTTAATTACACTTTTTCGGTACAACTACCCACAGGTATTGTACTATATTTTCCAAATCAAGAAAAATCGTTAAGTTATCTTAATGAAAAGTGAAAAATAAGAGAAATAAAGAAACCCAAATACCAGATAAAACAGCTTAAAAGAAGGGCTGCGGGAACTTTTTTCAAAATTCTTGAAAGTGTAAATACCGTTAAGACCGCAAAAATTGTGCAAAAAATATTTATAGCTGCATGGTGCGAAAATTTCCAATCGGTAAAAATTAACCCCAATGATGTGCATATTGAAGCCTGATACACCATAGCGCCCGTTATATTAGAAATTGCAAGAGAATCCTTTTTGTTTTTAATCCATATAATGCTGTTTGTAATTTCAGGTAATTCGGTTGCCAAAGGAGATAAGATAAGGCTTGTTACAAGCGGGCTTATTCCTGTTAAAATTGAGAAAGCTTGAATTTCATCCACAAAAAGTTTTGAAAAAACAAAAAGCAAGAAAAGCGAAACAACGGTTTGAATTAAAATTAAAAAGAAATTCCCGCTTAATTTTTTGTTAAAGAAAGCAAAATACAAAAAGGGACAATTTTCTTCAATTTCATTTTCATTTGATTTTGAAAGCGTTTTTATTGCATAAAAAATCCAAAAGCTAATTAAAAATATTCCGATTGCGATTTTTAAATTTTTTTCATTTATAAAAGTTGACGATATTGCAATGAAATAGCCGAAAATAAAAAATTTATAATCCCTTGAGAAGTTTTTAAAATCAATATTCAAGGGGCTTGTCAATTTTCTTTTTTGAAAAAGCATAAAAGCCGAGGCGCTTATAAAAAGTGCAAAAGTGGAAAGCAAAAAAGACGACCCTAAAATTGCACCCGTTCCGATTTCAATGCCATCCAAACCATTGCCTTTAGCTTGAAAAATTGCAATTAAGGGAAGAATTGTTTCAGGCAGTGCGGTTCCTATTGCAGCTAAAATTGAGCCTGTTGTACTCTCATCCAAATTTAATTTTTTGCCCAAATTTTCAATTGAGTTTGTAAAAATATTGCAGGTTAAAACAATTGCAAAAAGATAAATTAAAACAAAAAATAAATCGGTTAATATTTCCATATTTTGAAAAAACTTTTGATTGTGCGATAATAGGGTTTATGATAGATGAAATTTTAGAAAAAATCAAACAGGCAAATAAGGTTTTGCTTATAACCCATGTTAACCCCGATGGTGATACTTTAGGTTCGGCCGCCGCGATGAAACTTTTTATAGGTGATAAAGCCGATATTTTGGTTCAGGTGAAAAAAGAAGTTCAGGTGCCTGAAATGTACAAGTTTTTGCCTGCCCTTGATGATGTTAAATATTTAGACACAGTAAAAGATGAATATGACCTTTTAATTGCATTGGATGTTGCATCGATAGACAGAATTGTTGAATTTCCGAGAGAAATATTTAATAAATGCGCAAATACAATTAATATTGACCACCACAAAACAAACAAGGGTTATGCAAAAATTAACCTTATAAAAGGCGGATATTCAAGCACGGGCGAAGTTTTATACGATTTCTTTAATGATGCAAAAATCGAAATTACAAAAGAAATGGCGGAATGTCTTTATGTTGCAATATTAACCGACACCGGCTGTTTTAAGTATGAAACAGTTACTAAAGACACGTTTTTAGCTGCTTCAAATTTAATGCAAAAAGGAATAGACACATCCTTGATTGCAAAAAAATGTTATGACAATAAACCCAAGTCCATGATAACATTTCAGGCGGAAATTATTACAAATGCGAAATTCGTTTTTAATGACAAAGTGGCATATGCAATAATAACGCCGTCTGATATGAAAAAATATAATGTTAAAAATGAACACACGGAAGGAATAGCGGAAACTCTGAGGAGTATAAAATCGGTTGATATTTCAATCCTTCTTAAAGAAAATGAAGAAAAAATAACAAAAGTATCTTTAAGAAGCAAAACCATAGATTTAACCCCCGTTGTTGAAAAATTTAACGGAGGCGGGCATAAAATGGCGGCGGGCTGCACAATAAGAAAACCTGCCAAAGAGGCAATAGAGCTTTTATTAGATGAATTTGCAAAATATGTATAATCTTTTAAAGGAATATATAACAAATTTAATAGACAGCATTATCTCGGAAGATTTTGCAAACGCTGCGGGAGAAATGGCATATATGCTTGCGATAGGCATTTTCCCTTTTATGCTTTTTTTAACTGCGGTTTTTGGGTGGCTCGGTAAAAAAGTTTTTGTAACAAAAATTATAGCCGCATTGTCAACCGTTGCTCCAAGCGGGGTAATTGACCTTATTCAGGGTGTTTTAAGGGAAGTAACCTTGTTTCAAAACGGCGGTGTTATGGCAATATTCGGGTTTTTGGTTACTTGGTTTATGGCATCAAACGCAATTGCGGTAATTATAAAAGGTTTAAACAGAGCAAATAAAGTTAAGGAAACAAGAACATTTATACAAACCAGACTTTTATCTTTTGCAATGGTTATTTTAAACGCATTTTTGCTTTTTATAAGTGTCAACCTTGTAATTTTCGGTAAGGTTATCATTAACTTTTTGCAGTTTTATATTCACTTGAATGATGTAATAGCGCAAATGATGTTAATTACAAGGTGGCCGCTTGCGTTTTTAATGCTGTTTTTGCTTGCAACCGTTAATTATTACGTTCTTCCCTGTAAGCAATTTTCAATTAAAAGAAGCGTTATCCCGGGGTCTTTATTTTTCTGTATTTTTTGGTTATTAGGGTCTTGGTTATTTTCGCTTTATGTAAACGAACTTGGTACATATAACAAAGTTTACGGAACAATAGGTGCTTTTGCGATTTTAATGGTTTGGCTTTATTATACATCCGTTATTATGCTGATAGGCGGAGAAATTAACGGGCAGACTATGGACAAACTTTATGAAAAGAAAAAAGCAACCATAAATCCCGCTTAATTGGAATTTTTCAACCATTTGCAAGTTTCTTTGTTGATGCAGGCGGAATCCGGTTCGGGGTGAATTATTACATTTGTGTTTTTTAATTTGTGTTCAAGTTCAACTTCTATTTTGTCGCATAAAGCGTGGGTGTCTTTTAAGGTCATTAAACAGGGGAAATATATTACAAGGACAATGTTTTTAATGCTTCCTGATTTAGAAGTTTTAATTGATTTTACCCCTTTTATTCCATGGGCTTTATAGCCGTCTAAAATTTCGTCAATTATTTTAAGATTTTCTTTTGGCAAACTTGAATCCAAAAGGGAATCTGCCGTTTGGCCCATTAAGGTAATTCCCGTTTTTAAAATCATTGCTGCAACAACAATTGCGATAATCGGGTCTAAAATGGTAAGCCCAGTTATTTTGACGGCCACAAGCCCTAAAATGACAGCTAAAGATGAGTATACATCTGCCATCAAATGGTGCCCGTCTCCCAAAATTGCGTTAGAATCAGCCTCTTTACCTTTTTGAAGGAGAATTTTTCCTACAACAAAATTTATTACAACGGATAAAACCATAATTAAAATTGCCAAATCGGCCTTAATTTCTGCAGATTGACCGTTGGAAATAATTTTTTCAAACCCTGCCCATAAAATAAAAAGTGCGCTTATTATAATTAAAATTGCTTCAATGAATCCTGCCATATCTTCATATTTGCCATGGCCGAATTGGTGCTTTATATCAGCGGGTTTAGATGATTCCACAACCGAAAAAAATGCTATAAAAGAGGCTATAAAATCTCCGAATGAATGAAGCGCTTCCGATAACATGCCCATAGAGCCCGTATAAATTCCCGAGATAAGTTTTAATCCCGTTAAAAATCCGTTAGATAATACGGAGATTATTATAATTTTTTTATTTTCATCCATAATTTAAGCCGACCAAAACATTTTTCAAGAATATTATCACATAAATAGAGTATTTGGGTATTAATATATTTGTTAATTAAGCGCTTTGTTGTTATAATGCAAAATGTAGGATAGAATTAGGAGCCTGTTTTGACTTCTCAGCCAATTTCAGAATTATTTTTACATAACATTGATGTTTTGCCGCTTTGGGTAAAGCAGGTTTTGTATTTAAAAACAAGAGACAAATTAAGAGAAGAATTGGCAGAATTTTTGGATGTTTTGGTTACTGATAACTTAATGCAATATTATGTGCCGAAATTAACTTTTGCCGGCAGAACCGAACTTGAAACAAGAGAAAAAAGGCTTCCTGAAGAATTTTATACGTTTTATAAATGTGTTCAAAACGGGAACGATTTATTTGAAATAACTTTAGCCAACTATTGGACATTTGCTCAAACTTGTTCTTTGTTGTCGCGTTCGTTAGAGCTTCAATACATAAGCATTCCCGAAAATGATTCAATTGTTTCAATTGCGCAATTTATGGCAGGCAAAATCAGAACCGGCGAAATGCTTAAACGCTTGGGCAAAATTGATGTTATGCAATTAGAAAAAGCAATCAGAATTCAAAAAGACAGAAACGAACAAAATAAACCTGTTAAAATGGCCGAACTTATGATAGAACTCGGCTATATAACAGAAAAAGATGTTAAAATATTACTTGCATTTAAAGATGATGCTAAAAAACGTTTTGTTATGGGCATTGGTTTTTCACTTGTAAAACCGAGAGATGAGCAAGAAACCCAAACTCTTGTTCGCGGTATGCAAAAAGAAATTAAACGTCTGGATGAAGAAAACAGAATTTTAAAAAGCAGATTAAGAAAGATATTGAACATTAAAGAATAGCCATGGAAAACCCCGAATACCTTCCCTTATTAAACATATACAGATCAGATTATATAGATTCACGTTTTTATGCTATTGCAGGCCTTTATGATGTAAACGGCACCGTTATGGAGGCAGGAAATCATAATGATGCCAAGTTTTTTTTAAGAAGCATGATGAAACCGATTCAGGCTTCTATTTTGGCCGATGAAAAAATCTACGATTATTTCGGTTTTTCAAACGAAGAAATTGCAATCATGCAAGGGTCGCATTCAGGTTCACCTCAACATATAAAACTTATTGAATCCGTTTTGAAAAAAATAGGTCTTACAAAAGATTTTCTTTTGTGCCCTGCTATACCGCCTTTAGATTTAACTTCATATAAAGCGGGAGCAAAATTTAACCAAACCCACAATAATTGCTCGGGCAAACACGCCATGATGCTTGCTTATTGTGTATTTAAAGGTTTAGAGATTTCAAAATATACAGATTTTTCACATCCCCTGCAATTAAAAATAAAAGAAAAATTGATTGAATACGCAAAGACAACTGATATTATTCAAACAACAGACGGCTGCGGGGTTCCTGTTTACGGCCTAAAATTGCCGGATATAGGCAAGGCTGTTATAAATTATTATTTGGACAGAAAAAACCTAAAATTAATAGGCGCATATAAAAAATACCCCGAAATTATCGGCGGTTACGACAAGTTTGGCGAAAGAACGGATACAAAGATTATGCGTCTTAATCCTTATCTTTTATCAAAGGTTGGCGCAGGCGGCTTTATTTATGTTTTCAATATAAAAACAAAACAAGTTTTAATAGTTAAAATGGCACAAAACAATAATCCCGAAAGAGAAATTTTAACTCTTGAAATATTATATAAATTAAAGTGGCTTGATAAAAGATATTTTGATCATATAGTTTATACAGAAAGCCATATGCCGATAGGAAGCTATATAATTTCAGGAATAAAAATAAATTAATTTTTTTTTTCATGACTATTGACAAAGATTTTTTTGCATGGTAAACTATTAAAAATTTAAGAAAAAGTCCAATATTTGACTATTGAACTAAGAAATGCATAACTCATGTCTTTTTTCTCTTTTAAGAATTTGGGACATGTTTAATTGTGTGAAATGGGTAAAAAATGAGAGTAAACAGTGTAGGACAAGAGAATAACACAAAAACTTCAAGCGTGCTCAAAGCAGGCGGTTTGGGCGCTGTTGGCGGTGCTTTGGTCAGAAGTTTTGCACCTCTCACAACGGAAGAACATGATTTCTTCTTTAATTCTTCTGCAGTTGCGGGAATTGAACAAAAAGTTAAAAAAGTCAGAGTTAATGAAATTGAAAAAATTTCAAAAGAATTTAAAGCAGGCAAATTGAATGTTGCAAGAGATGCTTTTGATACTTTTGAAAAACACAAAGATTTAATTGCGGATGAACCAAGAAGCGTTTTAGGTTACGTTAAAAATTCATCAGATGAAATTAAAGAAGGCGTTACCGGTTTAGCAAGAAGGGTTGATGCAATCGGTGCAGCTAAAGAACATATTGAGATTTCAAATATTAAAAGTGCTGCAAAATCCGCAAGACCTTTAGCATACTTTGCGCTTGCAGGTGCTTTAATTGCAATGAGCGGGCAAGTTTTGGTTAATGCGTTTAAATCTTGCATGCCCGAAGAAAAAGAAGCACCTAAAGAACAAGGACCGTTAACTATGGCGGATGTTCTTTTGGAAGGTTTGGGAACAAACACAGAAGTTTTGTTTTTAACAAACGAATCTTTTAAGGGTCAAAATTAAATAATATTTTTGTATATAATAAAAAAGAAGTGTCCGATTAAATCGGGCATTTTTAGTATTAAAACAAGCTTGAAAATGATGTTAAATAATCACTTATAACATTAATTAACATCGGCATAACCCAAATTAAAAGTAATGCTCCCATAACGGGTTTAAAAAGAAAGCTCATCTGAAAAACGTTAACCTGAGGTGCGGTTTTGCTGATTGTACCCAATATAATATCTTGCCCCAATGTTGCAAGTAAAACCGGTGCTGCTATTTGCATACCTACAATAAAAGTGTTAGAGGTGATTTTAACCAAATAATCCATATTTATGACTTTGGTCAGCGGTATGGAAGCCGAAAACATCGGATAAACATCGAAGCTTCTTATAAATGCGTCTAATACCCAATAAATTCCACCTATTTGCATAAAAATTATAACAGCTAAAATTGTAAAATAGTTCCCCATTAAAGATGCTTGAGTTCCTGTTGAGGGGTCTAAAATCATGGCAGATGACACGCCAAGCTGGCTGTTTATAATATCTCCTGCAGCTGAAATTGCAGCTATAATGCAATTTACAATAAAACCAATAATAAACCCGAATGAAAAATTCAAAATAATTCCAAGCAAAAGTGAAGTATTATCGGGTATGGGTGTTGGTTTCATAATAATGCATAAAATAATTGTTATAATAAGTGCAAATGAAATTCTTACCATTGCAGGCATTTCGCTTCTGTTAAAAGGCGGTGCAAATTGCATTATTCCAATTAACCGTGCAAAAATCATAATCCCTGCGCCAAGTGCCAAATTCAATTCAGGGAATAATTTTGCAAATTGCATAAAAAATAAGCTTGATTCCATTTATTCCCCTTTACCTGTACGGTTGAATTGTGCATAACCCAAGGCTTTTATTTATGTTGTTGTCATAAATTGGGTTTACATTCACTAAAATGTTCACTATTTCTCTTGTAGATTTATAAAGCCTTATATAAGTGTATGTTTCATATTTAACTTTTAAAACCGTGCTTTTCATATCTATAATATCGCCGTTTTCATCTTTCATATCAAAAACTTTAATATTATCGGTATCGCCCCAAGAAATTCCTATAATGTCAGCATCGCAAGTTATTTTATAATCATATCTGCTTTTTAGGTTCACCTTGTAATCTGTTGATTTTTTAAAATAATCTTTATAATTTTCTAAATCAAATTGAATTGCAGGCGCTAAAACTTCCCTTGCAAAAACACATCCTTGTATTAAAAATAAAAGTACCAATAAAAAATATTTCAATTTTTATCTTCCTAAAATTTTATTTGTTTCAATTAAATTAGGCCTTGGGTTTGCCCCTTGAATTGCAGGAGTATATTTATTTTTTTCTTGCCTTTCAACCCAAGGAATTTTGCCGGGGTTTTGCATTAAGTCTTTTGTTTTACCTGTGGATGGCGAAATAGTATCTTTCATTTCAGCTGCAAAAGGGCTTGTATGGCGGTAATAATCAGCAGGCAGAACGTATGTTTCCATTTTTGGAATAAGGTTAAATGCGATATAGCCCCCTTCTTTAATATATTCCGTTAAAATTTTTATATAAAACATGCCTAAAATTATAATGGTTAAAAACACGCCTATAATTTTTGGTGCTGCTGCAATTGTTTGTTCTTGAACCTGAGTAACGGCTTGTAAAATACCAACTACAAGCCCTACTGCCGCCGCCACCAAAACGCAGGGCATTGAAATTGTAAGCATTACCATAAAGCCTTTGGCCATATATTCTACAAGTAATTCCATTAATTAAAACTTTCTACTAAACCTTTAACAATCAAACTCCATCCGTCAACCGCAACGAAAATTAGCAGTTTAAAAGGAAGAGAAACAATTGTAGGCGATAACATAAACATACCTAATGCAAGCAAAATGTTAGCTACGACCAAATCTAACACCGTAAAAGGAACATAAATTATAAAGCCGATTTCAAATGCGGTTCTTAATTCTGATAAAATATAAGCGGGTGCCACTTCCCACAAGGTTAAATCTTCAGGGGTTTCAGGGCGAGTTGTTCTTGTTTTTTCTATAAAAAAGGCAATGTCTTCCTGCCTTGTTTGTTTCAGCATAAATTCTTTCAATGGTTCAGACCCTGCCTGAACCGCCATAACAATATTCCCGTTTTCTTTATATGGAATTGAACCTGCTTCATACATTTTTTGAAAAACAGGGCTCATTGTGTAAAATGTCATAATAATGCAAAGTCCGATTAAAACCATTGCAGGGGGGACAGAGTTTGTGCCCATTGCGGTTTTGAGCATTGAAAAGACGATTACAAACCTTAAAAAACTTGTCATACACATAAAAACAAAGGGCAATAAAGTAAACATTGCCATTGTTAATAACAGCTGTAAGACAGGGTTCATATCTTTTAAAAGTACATCCATTAATAATTACCCCTTTTTGTTTGGTTTTTATCACTTAATTCTTTTAAAAGGCTTTTTATAAAGTATTTTTTATTTTGGGCTTCTTGTTCTTTTAAATATGGATTTTCATCAACGATAAAATCTTCATTTTGTTTTTCAATTAAATATTTTTCTATCATTTCACTGTTTAACTTTTTCTTTTGAGAAGAATTATCGCCTAATTTTGAAATTAAAGACATTTTATCGTTTGATGAAGCTATCAGAAATTCTTCACCCTTGCAATTTATTACATATAAAGTTTTTCTGTCAGGCAGTCTCAACATATCTTCAATTTTTATAAGAGAATTTCTTTTCAGTACATTTATTGAAGATGTTTTTTTATAAACAACATATCCTATGACAAGAAGCCCTGTCATAGCAAGAGTATAGACTATAAATTGTGCTATATATTGAATCATTTTTTCTTATTTATTCCTCAAAGTTTGAGTAATCAAAGTTTTTATCCTGTGCGGCAGCTCCTGCTTGCGGCGGTCTTGCCCCTTGAGGTCTTGCAGGCATTGACCTTTGCGGCGGTGCCCCCTGCGGTGCCCCAGCTTGCGGCGGTCTTGCCCCTTGAGGTCTTGCAGGCATTGGCCTTTGCGGCGGTGCCCCCTGCGGTGCCCCAGCTTGCGGCGGCCTTGCACCTTGAGGCGGCATTGGGTGTGCTCCTTGAGGCATTGGGTGCGGTGCCCCTTGCGGCGGAGTTGGCATTCCTTCTTTTTGATTTGGTTTAATTTCTTCTTTTGCTTCAGGTTTTTTGGATGCAAAAACTTCGGTTATTTTAACCCCGTATTTATCATTTATAATGACAAGCTCCCCTTTTGCAACCGCTTTATTTTCAACAAGAAGCGAAATTTCATTATTCATAACGGGGCCAAGGTCTATTACAAGGCCTTTTGAAATTTGTTTCAGTTCGCCTAATGTCATTTTTACTTTTTTAAATTCAGCGGCAACTTCAATTTGAATGTCATCCCACATGGTTTTGTCGTTTGGCATATTTATATTTCCCTTATATTGAATTTCGTTATTGTCTTCTTCTTCGTCCATATCCATATCAATCATAATGGAAGGCTCAGGGTTAACCTTAAATTCACATTCAACGGTTTCCGTTTTTAAGGTCATTTGTCTTATATTGCTTTCTTCAAGAAGAAGAATGTCATCTTTTTCCAAGTTTTTAAGGTCATCCAAAGAAAGTTTTGTGTAACCTGTTATTATATCAACGTAGGCAAAATTGTTCAGAAAATCTTCAAATTCAAAATTTTGAATTTTCGGTATAGACTTAAACTTCAGTCTGTTTAAAGGAATTTTTAAACTTAATTTACCGGCGTTCATTTTTTTTGTTTTTATTAAAAATACAAAGTTCAATTCGGTTTTATTTAAAGGATCAATTTTTGAAATTTCTGTTTCTTTGATAATTTCATTATCAAGGTTTTTTACAATAAATTCAAAAAAGTCGTTTAAAATTTTTCTTTCTAACTCTGTTAACTGTTCCAAATTAAAAAGCGGAGAGTTTGAATTAAAAACATCATGAAAAATAATTCTTATAAAATCGGATGAAACTCTTAAAGTGATGTGTTGTTTATTTTTAATTGAAATCTGGCATGTGTAGAATAATTCCCCTTTTAATATTGGGTCGTCTTTAATATTTTCAAATTCATTAACAGAGGTTAAAAAAATGTCAAAATCGTTTTCCCAAAACGTAGAAACCGCGTTACTAACGCTTTTTCCGACGGTTTGTTCAAACCATTCATAAGTTGTATTTAAGCTGAATTTTTTATCTTCCATCTGATTTTATATTTTTTAAGCACTATAATCCGTTTAAAAATTATATATTTTATTTCAAACCGGGGCAAAATTATTAAGCACTATAACAATATTTTTTTAATTAAATTAAATGAAAAATCATTTTTTTAATTAATGGACTTTATGCTAAAAATCAGGTTATAATTGTGCGTATATCTTAAGGAGTAAATTAATGCAGGAAGATTTGAAAAAATTCAGCACAATTCAGTTGTTAAATTTTTGTTTGGGGTTTTTTGGGCTTCAATTTGCATGGCAGATGAGAATTATTTTATCCGGCCCTGTAACTGAATCTCTCGGCGCAAGCCCTTTTTTATTCGGTTTAATTTGGCTTGCGGGCCCCGTAACAGGCATTGTTGTGCAGCCTATAATCGGAGCATTATCCGACCACACACAAACGCCAATCGGAAGAAGAGTTCCTTATTTATTGGGGGGCGCCTTGCTTGCTGCAATAGGTCTTTTTATATTGCCAAACAGCGGCACAATTGCAGAATCTTTGGGAACAAGCGCTCCTGCTTGGCTTGGGCTTTTAATTGCCGCTATTATGATATGGATAATAGATGCCTGTGTAAACGCTGCTCAAGGGCCATACAGAGCTTTAATTCCCGATAATATGCCAAAAGAACAACATTCTGTTGCAAATTCATACCTTAGCTTTGCAATCGGTTTGGGTTCTGTTATAGCTGCAGGAACAGCACCGTTTTTAAAATGGGCGCTAGGGTATCAAATGTCTGTTAATGCGCAATTTTATATGGCGGGTTTAGCTTTTCTTTTGGCGATGATTTGGACATGTATCACCATAAAAGAAAGAAAAATTGAAAAAGTTGTAACAAAAGAAGATGTTAAAACACCTACTTTTATGGAAAATGTTAAGGAATTTTTTAAAATTTCCCCTGAAGTTCCAAAAATTTGCCTTATGCAGTTTTTTGCATGGATTGGCTTAATGAGCATGATGATATTTTTCACTCAATATTCAATTCATACAATTTTTAGTGTTCCCGATTTAGCAGGGGTGGATGATACGGTTAAAACTTTATATGATGCGGCAAGTATGGAAGGAGCAAATTATTCTTCCGTTTGTTTTGCAATTTTTAATTTAATCTGCTTCATTGTGGCGCTTCCGATAGGTAAATTAGCCGTTAAATACGGAAATAAAATTGTTCATATAGTTTCTTTAATTTCAATGGCGATTGCTTATTTAATTATGTGGAAAACAACCGATAAAACTTTGGTTATGGCTGCAATGGGTTTGGCGGGTATCGGCTGGTCAAGCACATTAGCTTTGCCTTTTGCAATGCTTTCAAAATATATAAAACAAGGAACGGAAGGCTCTATTATGGGTGTATTCAACATTTTTATAGCAGCACCGCAGGTTCTTGTTTGCACGGTTTTAGCAAAAGTGATTGATTCTGCTAAAATTACGCTTGATGACGGGTTATTTAACAACCATTGGGAATATGCCTTTTTAGCGGGTGCTATAATGCTTATTTTAGCAGCCCTTACAACTTGTTTTGTAAAAGAAAAAGCAAATTAAAAAAATAAAAAATAAAAAAATCGGGGTTAATCTAACCCCGATTTTATTTTGTGAAAAACGTTTATTAAACGGAAGCTTTAGCCATTGCACCTCTTACGATTTTTGCAAAGCTGTCTGCTTTTAAGCTTGCACCGCCGACTAAAGCACCATCAATATCGGATTGCGCCATTTGTTCTTCGATTGTTTCGGGTTTAACTGAACCGCCGTATAAAATTCTGATTGAATTTGCGGCCATATCGCCTTTTAAGCTTCTGATTGTTTCTCTAATCATTTTGATTACTCTGTTTGCTTCCACTGAATCGCAAGTTTTGCCTGTGCCGATTGCCCAAATCGGTTCATATGCAATAACTGATTTTGCAGTATCTTCAGCTGAAATATTTTCAAAAGCTTTTGTAATTTGAGATGAAATGTGCTTATCTGTGATGCCTTCTTCTCTTTGTTCTAAAGTTTCACCGCAGCAAACAATTGGCAAAAAGCCGTTTTCTAAAATAGCAATTGCTTTTTTATTGATTAATTCATCTGATTCATTGAAATATTGTCTTCTTTCAGAGTGGCCGATAATAATATATTTAAGGTCGAAATCTTTTAACATTTCAATTGAAATTTCACCCGTGAAAGCGCCTTTTGGTTCATAATAGCAGTTTTGAGCAGCTAAAGTAACTTTACCGCAGCCGCAGTTTTTTAATTCTTTATCAACTGCATAAAGAGATGTAAATACAGGCGCAATAACAACTTCAGGAAGGTTGTTTTTATCTTCGTTTTTTAATTCCTGCATAATGCCGATTGCAAGTTCAGCACTTTGAGCTGAATTATTGTGCATTTTCCAGTTGCCCGCAATAATTGGTCTTCTTGACATAATAAATACTCCTTCTTTTAAACAAACTGTGTTTATAGTATGTAATATTAACATAAAATTATAGAAAGTGTGTTTAATTATGTTAGATATTTGGCACCCCTTTTGGCAGCATGGGTTAGGTGAACCCATTTATGAAATTAAAGAAACAAAAGATGAATTTTTAATTACAAAAGACGGAACAAAAATTATAGACGGCATTTCTTCATGGTGGGCAAACACATTGGGGCACAATAACCCCTATATTGCATCTGCCATTAAAAAACAGGCTGATATGATGCAGCAAATTATATTTGCAGGTTTTGTTCATAAGCCCGCCATTGAGGTTAGTGAAAAACTTTCAAAATTTTTGCCAGATAAATTTACCCACATTTTCTTTTCAGATTCAGGTTCAATTTGTGTGGAAGTTGCCCTAAAAATGGCAGTCGGTTATTATTACAACAAATTTAACAAAAATAAATCCAAAATTGTTGCCTTTGAACATTCTTACCACGGCGACACTTTTGGGGGAATGTCATCAGGGGCTGAATCTGTTTTTAATGCACCGTATAAAAAAATGCTTTTTGATGTTTTAAGAATTCCATACCCTAAAAAAAATGAAGAAGAAAAAACAATTGAAGCTTATAAAAAACTTTTAAAAGAAAAAGGAAATGAAATTGGCGCAATTATTCTGGAACCTTTGGTTTTAGGTTCCGGAGGAATGCTTTTTTATGAACCATTTGTTTTAGATGAACTTTATAAATTGTCTAAAGAATATGATGTTATGTTTGTTTTAGATGAAGTTATGACAGGTTTTGGAAGGTGCGGCACAATGTTTGCTTATGAACAATCAAATATTGTTCCTGATATTATTTGCTTATCTAAAGGTTTAACGGGCGGCACTGTTCCTATGGCAGCCACTATTTGCACAAAAGAAATTTATGATGCGTATTACAGCAAAGATAAATCCAAAATGTTTTTCCACTCATCAAGCTACACCGCAAACCCTGTTTGTATGGCAGCAGCTTCTGCTAACCTTGATTTATGGGAAAATAAAAAACCGTTGGATGATGTTAAAAGAATTAATTCATATTATAAAAAACAGCTTGGAAACTTTAAAGGGGCAAGAATTAAGGGGGATATTTTTGCTTTTGAAGTTGATGGGGGCGAAAATAACTACATTTCAAACATTGCTCCAAAACTTTATAAATTCTTTTTAGATAATAATGTTTTATTAAGGCCCTTGGGCAATACCATTTATGTCATGCCCCCATATTGCATAAAAGAAGAAAGTTTGGATAAAATATTCAGCCTTTTAAAAAAGGTTGTTGATAATAAAATATAAAATTGTTTTATTAAATTTAAAAAACTATACAACACTTCATTTTTTTTCTATAATTTTTAAATATTGAATAAGGAAAATAAAATGAAGGGAATTATCCTTGCGGCAGGTTCAGGAACAAGATTATATCCTGCAAGCTTGCCTATATCAAAGATTTTGCTTCCGGTTTATGATAAACCGATGATATACTACCCGATAACAACCCTAATGCTTGCGGGCATTAAGGATATTTTAATTATTACGAATCCTTATGATATAGAAAATTTTAAAAGGGTTTTAGGGGACGGTTCAAAATTAGGCGTTAAATTTTCTTATGAAATTCAAAACGAACCGAAAGGAATAGCCGAAAGCTTTATAATAGGTGAAAAATTTATAGGAAAAGAAAGCGTTGCCCTTATATTGGGAGATAACATTTTCCATGGGTTCGGATTTTCAACAATGCTAAAAATGGTTGGTATGAAAAATAAAGGGGCAACCATATTCGGTTACAGAGTAAAAGACCCTGAAAGATTCGGTGTTGTTGAATTTGATGATAAAGGCCAAGCAATTTCAATTGAAGAAAAGCCGAAAAATCCAAAATCGGATTTTGCGGTTACGGGATTATATTTTTACGACAACAAGGTTGTTGAATATGCTAAAAACCTAAAACCGTCCGATAGGGGCGAATTAGAGATAACCGATATTAATAAAATTTATTTGAAAGAAAATAAACTAAAGGTTGAAATTTTAGGCAGGGGATTTGCTTGGCTTGACACGGGAACAACGGAAAGTCTTCTTCAGGCAAGCAACTTTGTATCTGCAATGGAAATTAATACAGGGATGAAAATATCCTGTATCGAAGAAGTGGCATATAGAATGGGCTATATTTCAAAACAAGATTTATCAGACCTTGCAAAAAATTTCAAAAACGGTTACGGCGAATATCTTCAAAGAATAGTTATTAAAAATTAATTATGGCAAAAATCTCAATCAGAGAAGCGTATAATTTCAGTTTTGATTTTAGTGAATCCAAAAGAAAAGAATTTTTGGTTTTATCTTGGCTTATCGCCTTTAGAGAGCATCTTTTAAAAAATAAAATTGCAAATTTTGGCGATATTATGCCAAACAAAAAAGATATTTCAAAATTTTTAAAAGTCAGCACGGGCACGGTTCAAAATGCTTTTAAATATGCCGAAGACAAGGGCTTTTTTACATCAAAACAATGTATAGGAACTTTAATTAAAGATGAAAATGAAAAAGCGCCCGTTAAAATGATTTCAAAAAAAGATAAGGCCGTTATTGAAATTAAAAGATATTTGTCAAATCAAAAATATGATGAAAATGAATTTATTCCGTCTGTTTCGGAATTGTCTAATGAAATTAAAACTTCGACAAATACTGTCAGGCTTGCAATAAATGAACTTATTGAAACGGGGTTTTTAAGAAGAGAGATATATAAAAATAATTCCGTTATGGTTATAAATAAGCCGATTAAACTAACCGAAAAAGAAAAGAGCCAAAACAGCGAAATTAAAAATAAAAATTTGGTGAAGATAACAAAAGAAAATATGAAAAAATATATTCAAAAAAACTATAAAACAGGAGATAAAATTCCCCCGAACAGTTTTTTTGCAAAAATGCTCAATGTTTCCGTAAGAACCGTGAACAGCGCCAATAAAGAGCTTAATAAGGAAAAATTTCTTTTATCAAGAAGGGGTTCATACGGTTCTATATATATAAATTCAAATTTAAGAGATGTCAAATCCGAAAAATCCATGTTTATGTCAAAAGTAAAAGGCGAAAACGAAATAAAGCCGAATTATGATTATAAATGGGAAATTGCTTTGAATAACATAAAAAATTATATTCTAAAAAACCATGAAGCGGGGGATAAAATTCCTTCCATGAAAGAATTTGCACAAAAATTAAACTTTTCCGTTTCAACAATTAAAAAAGCTGTTCATGAGCTGATTTTGCAAGGTGTTTTATTTGCACAAAAAGGCAAATACGGGGGTTTATTTATAGTTGAAATGCCTCAAAGAGAAGATTCTTACACTTGGCTTGCAATTAACCCGACATACTTTAACAAAAATTAAAAGCGGGCGACGAGACTCGAACTCGCGACGTCAACCTTGGGAAGGTTGCATTCTACCACTGAATTACACCCGCAAAATCGATAAAATAATTATATTATAAAAAAATCTAACTGATGATGTTTTATTTTAATCTAATGGAAGAGTTATTCTAAATGTTGTTTTTTCTTTATTGGATTCAAGAAGCTCTAAATTGCCTCTTAATTCTTTAATGTATTGTTTGCAAGTATACAAACCTATTCCCCAACCTTTTTGTTTGGTTGTAAAACCTTTTTCAAAAAGAAGTTTTTTGTTTTCTTCTTTTATTTCTTCGCCATGGTTTGTAATGTCGATGAAAACAGAATTTTTATCAGGTTTTATTTCAATTAAAAATTCATCGTTTTTGCTGCTTTCGTTTGCATTTTTAATAATATTGTTTAAAACGGACAACAACTTGTTTTCATCCGCAAAAATTGAAATGTCATATTTGTGGTAGCTGTTGTATTTAATTTTATTATTTTTTTCTTTTAAAACTTCATCCATAATGCTGACGGCTTCTTCAACAACATCTTGGAGAATAATTTCTTTTATGTTTGTTTCGCCGTAGTTTCTGAGTTCGTTTAATTGTGCCAAGATAATTGAGCCTGTCTTTTTTAGGATATCCACAGCTTTGTTTTTACCCGTTTGTTTTTCAATTAATTTCAGATAAACATCAAATACGGAAAGCTGATTTTTAATTTCGTGGGTAATTTCTTTTATTTTATTTTCGTTATCTTCTTCTTCCGATAAATCAACAATAAAATTATCGTTTTGGCCGAAATTGTTTTCTTCTATACTTGTATTCAGTTTTCTTAAAACATTAAACAAGGCTTCGTTTAAAAGTTCATTCTCACGGCGTTCGGGTTTGTGGAGGTAGAATTTTTCTCTGTAATCCGCCGTTAAATTAGATTGAACTATTTCATAAACATCATTTACTGCCCTTGAATTTGCTAAGAAATAACAGTTTGTATAGTTTTTATTTGAATCGTTTGAATAATCCCAAATAAGAGCAAAATTGTATCTGGCAGATGTAAAGATGATAAATTCAAGTTCAACGTAATCGTCTTTAATTAAAATGCCGGGAGCTGTAACATCAATAATTTCAACATTGTTGCAATATTCAAGCCTTTTTATTAAGCCTTCTAAACCTTCTTTGTTTTTTAGCCTTGTAAATACCAAAGATACGGCATTTTGACTTATGACAGGCTCTAAAAGCGCCCTTATTATTGTTGTCATTGAATTTCTTGAAAATAACTCATCGGAATAACTTCCGAGATTTAAAAACGATTTCAGTTGTTTCTTTTGTTTTTTATACATCTTTACTACCAAAAATTAGTTATCTTTTAAACTATACTGCAATTTTGATTTTTTGTCTGTTCAAAAAGCCTTTGTTAATTGCATATAAAACCGCTTGTGTTCTGTCATTTACCTGTAATTTTTGGAAAATGTTGTTTACGTGGGTTTTAACGGTTGTTTCAGAGATAAATAATTTTTGTGCAACGCCTTTATATGTAACGCCTTGTGTTAAAAGAGATAAAACTTCTTCTTCTCTGTTTGTAAGGTCGTTTAATAAATTGTTTTCATCTTCATAGCTTGCGTTTTGTTGATTCTTTTCAAAATTTTGGAAATATTCAAAAAATCTTGAGCACAAAACGTTGGGAAGATAAATTTTGCCTTGTGAAACTTCATCAAGTGCATGGATTAACTGGTGTGATGCCATTGTTTTTAAAATGTAGCCTTTAGCACCTAATTTCATTGCTCTGAAAATTAAATCAGGATCATCATACGCTGTTAAAACAATGATTCTTGTATCTAAATTTAATTCGCTGATTTTTGAAATAGCGGTAATGCCGTCAACATCCGGCATGTTCATATCCATTAAAACAATGTCCGGTTGATATTTTTTAATTAATGAAATTGCAACATTTGCGTTTCCTGCATTTGCAATTACTTCGTATTCGTTTTCAAGGTTAATTAATTCTCTGATACCTGATGCGTGGTCATAATTGTCATCAACCACGATAACTCTCGTTTTTCTTTGAAAATCAAGTCTTCTCATTTTTTATATTTCCTCCAAAACCCTTATCTGTTTTTTCATCCTGATAATGTAATGTAATCGGCTGATTACAATTGAATAATAGCCCGTTTATATTAGCCAAACATCAATATAGGGGTTGAAAAATTTTAAAATAAGGATAATAAATATATCTAAATCTTTAGGTTTAGAAAATTTTAAAACTCTTTACTCAAGGGGTTTTTCGCCGTCAAGATAAAAATTGAGCATTAAATATATATTAGGCTGATTGAATTAATTTTTTTGTTGTATAATTGGTTTATTAGGTTATGGGGCATCTTTTATGAATTTAAGTGTAGGGGAACACTATATAGTTAAACTCTTCGGAATGGATGTCCATATGGATACATTAATTACATTGTGGATTGCAATGGGAATAATTCTCTTTTTTGCAATTCTTTCGGTTTCAAAAATCAATATTTTGCCGACCAAAGTTCAGGCTGTTTTTGAAAATATTTTGGGTGTTTTTGTCCGTTTAACAAGCCCGATGGGAAAAGAACAAGGAAGCAGCGCATTAATTTTAATGTGTTTATTTTTGCTTATAATAACATCAAATTTAATAGGGCAGATGCCTTTTAAATTAATACATCTCCCCGAAGGTGAATTGGCAGCCCCAACAAACGATTTGAACACAACCTTGGCTTTAGCCTTATTTGTTGTTGTTTATTATTTTTACAAAGGGATTAAAGCAAAAGGGATAAAATATTTTGAACATTATTATAAGCCTGTTTGGTTTATGACACCTTTTAATATTATGGAAGATTTTATAAGACCCTTAACTTTATCTGTCCGACTTTTTGCCAACATTTTGGCAGGGGAAATTTTGATTATGGTTTTAGGGGCTTTGGCAATTACCGTTTTAAACCCTCAAACAGCACAAGCCTTAATTCAAAAATTAACATTGGGGTTAACTTTACCCCCCATTCTTTCATACGACATAACGGTGCTTTTGGGCTCTTTTATGCCTTTACCTATTATGTTTTTTGAATTATTTGTAGCATTCATTCAAGCCCTTGTATTTACCTTGCTTGCAAACTCATATATACAAGGTGCGGTTAAGAAAAGTCATTAAAAAAATAAGGAGAAATAAAAATGGATTTATCAATTTTAATCAGCTGCTTTAAATATCTTTCAATGGGTATTGCAATCGGCATTGGTGTTGCAGGGCCGGCTTTAGGTTTAGGGATGGTTACAAAAACAATTATTGAATCAATTGCAAGACAACCCGAAGCCGAAAAACAAGTTTCAACATATTTTTACATCGGTGCCGGCTTAATTGAAGCATGTGCAATTTATGCGTTATTGGTTGTAATTTTGATGGCATTTGTTGTTAAATAAGGAATTTAAAAATGCTTCTTCAAATTGATGCAACATTTATTTTTGTATTTGCAAGCTTTTTAGTATTTGTGTTTTTAATGAATCTCATTTGCTATAAGCCCCTAACTTTGCTTATTAAAAAAAGAGAAGGGCTTTTATATAAAAATAAAGAAGCGGTTGATGAAACAAACAACAAAAAAGCCCAAATTATTGAAAATATGAAAAAAGAATTGTCGGAAGCCGAATTTGAAGGCTCTAACATTTTAAAAGAAACTTCGAACAAAAATAAACAAGAAAAAGAAGAAGCAATTTCAAATAAAAAAGAAGAAATTATTAACAACATACAAGATTTTGAACACAATGTTTCAACATCTTCAATTGAAGCAAAAAACATTTTGAAAACGGAAGTTGAAGAATATGTGAAAATGGCTGTTTCAAAAATTCTTGATATAGACAAAAATATGGTAAATGTTGACAAAAACAAAATAGAAGAAATTGTAAAATAATGAATTTGCAAGAAATATACCTGAAAATACTTGAATCAAATATCATAAATTTTATTATAATGGTCTCAATTTTAACTTTTATCTTCAAAAAATTTAGGTTGGGAACAATTATAGATAATTTTGCAAACGATATTCAAAACAAAGTTACAACAAGTTTTGATGCCGTTCAAAATGCCCTGAAGGAATATAAAGAAACCAGAAAAGAACAAAGAGAAATTCCGAATAAAAAAGAAAAAATCTTAAATAATGCAAAATTAATTGCAAAAAAATTGGAAGATAAAAACAGGGAAGAAATTATAAAAAAAGAAATTGAACTTGATAAAAATTGCGAAAAAATGCAAGATTCAATTTATTCAAGAACGGTTCAAAAAACAGCGGGCGATATTCAGGGGGCCGTTTATACACTTGCAAAAGATACAATTCAAAATATGATGACAGAAGAAATGCAGGTTAAATCCGTTTACTTGGCGCTTGATGAATTTGACAAAATGGAAGGGGTTATAAGATGAAAGAATTAACCCTAAAAAATGTTAAACCTTCAAAAAGGTATGCTCAAGCCCTTTTTGAAGCCATGCAAGAAAGCAATTTTGATGAAATTTTATTTGAATTTAACAATGTTGTTGAAATAATAAATAAAGATAACGAATTTAAAACGTTTTTATCTCACCCCGTTATTTCAAACGATGAGAAAAAACAAATTGTAAGTGAATGTTTTAAAGATTTTTCAGATACGATAAAAAACTTTTTATTCATTTTGATTGATGAAAAAAGAATAAACTGTCTTTCCGAAATAAAAGCGTTTTTAGATGACAAAATAAACGGCAAAAATAATTTGGTGAATGTTAATGTTACATTAGCATTCGAAGCAAATGATGAAATTAAAAATCAAATAATTCAAAGGTTGAAAAATAAACTTCAAGCTGATGTTAATGCGGAATTTAAAATATCTCCCGATATTATCGGAGGTTTAAAAATTCAGGTTGAAGACACGGTTATTGATTTAAGCATTAAGAAAAAAATAGAAAATTTTAAGAAAATATAGATGAGGTTAATTATGAACCAAACAATAGATGCAAGTGAAATTTCGGCAATTATAAAATCAAAAATAGAAAACTACAAAAATGAGCTTGATGCGGTTGATGTCGGCACTGTTATTGAAATAGGCGACGGCATTTCAAGGGTTTACGGGCTTAAAAACGTTATGTCTAATGAGCTTGTCTCTTTTGAAGACGGCAAAAATACACTTGGCATTGCCCTTAACTTGGAAGAAGACAACGTTGGTGTTGTAATTTTAGGAGATTACACCGAAATTAAAGAAGGAATGACCGTAAAAACAACGGGCAAAATTGCTTCAATTCCTGTTGGGAATGAACTTATAGGAAGAATTATTGACCCAACGGGTGTTCCTATTGACGGTAAAGGAGAGCTTCACACAACAAAAACCCGCCCCGTTGAAAGAATTGCCCCAGGCATTATTACAAGAAAATCGGTTTGTGAGCCCCTGCAAACGGGAATTACCGCAATAGATGCGCTTACACCCATTGGCAGAGGCCAAAGGGAATTAATCATTGGCGACAGACAAACGGGCAAAACCGCAATTGCAATTGATACCATAATTAACCAAAAAAACGAAAACGTTATTTGCATTTATGTTGCAATCGGGCAGAAAAAATCAACTGTTGCACAACTTGCAAAAACCTTGGAAGAAAAAGGCGCTATGAACTATTCAATAATAGTATCGGCCGCAGCCGATGCTTCGGCACCCCTGCAATATATAGCACCTTATGCAGGCTGCGCCATTGCGGAAGAATTTTTGGAGCAAGGCAAGCACTGTCTTATAATTTATGACGATTTAACAAAGCACGCTCAAGCATACCGTTCAATGAGCTTACTTTTAAAGCGCCCTTCAGGAAGAGAAGCATACCCCGGGGATGTATTTTATCTTCATTCAAGGTTATTGGAAAGAGCCTGCAAACTGTCAGATGAGCTTGGCGGCGGCTCAATAACGGCACTGCCTATTATTGAAACACAGGCAGGGGATGTTTCAGCCTACATTCCGACAAACGTTATTTCAATTACAGACGGACAAATATTCTTAGAAACAAACCTCTTTAACGCAGGTCAAAGGCCGGCAATTAATGCGGGTATCTCTGTTTCAAGAGTGGGGGGCGCAGCGCAGACTAAAGGTATCAAACAGGTTGCAGGCCAATTAAGGCTTGATTTAGCCCAATACAGGGAATTAGAGGCTTTTGCTCAATTTGCTTCAGACCTTGACCCTGCTACAAAAGCGCAACTTTTAAAAGGCGAAAAATTAACTCAAATTTTAATTCAGCCTCAATATTCACCCCTATCCGTTGCTTGTCAGGTTACAATTTTATATGCAGGCAACAACGGTTTCTTAGATGAAATTAAAAACGAAAATATTCAGGAATATAAAAAACAATGGTTTGAATATTTTTCAAACAATATGCATGAATTAGAAGAAAAATTAAATAAGGGCGATAAATTATCTGATGAAGACAAAGAAAACTTATCTTCAGCTCTTAAAAACTTCAATGAAAATATTTTTAATAAAGGATAGTTAAATGCCTTCTTTAAGAGAAACAAAAGACAGAATAAAAAGCGTTAAAAATACTCAAAAAATAACACGTGCAATGAAAATGGTGGCAGCAGCCAAAGTTAAAAAAGCGGAAAATGCCGTTAAACTTTCCCGCCCCTTTTCAATTGAACTTGTTAAAACATTTATTGAAATTTATTCTGCCATTGAAGATAAGGAATTTGATGCAATAAAGTCGGCAAACCCTCTGGATAATTACCCCGTTTTATTAAAACCCCGTCCGATTAAAACTTTAGGGCTTGTTATAATTTCATCAAATAAGGGCTTGGCCGGCGCCTATACTGCAAACCTCATAAGGTTTGCAGAAGAAGAAATCAAAAAGGCAAACAAAGAAAATATAAATGTTGAAGTTTTTCTTGTGGGTCAAAAAGCGGAAGCCGGCTTAAAAACTCTTTTAAATCAATATAAATTTGAAATAAAAGAAGTTTATACAGGGGTTTTGGATGATATAAACGCAAGTTCGGCTAAAATTGTAGCATCTGATTTAGCGGAAGAATATGTCAATAACAGAATTGATAAAATTGAACTTATAACAACAAGATATATCAATATGATGAAATATAAGGTAGAGGCTTGGACGCTTTTACCTGTAATAACTTCAAATTCCGATGAAGTCAGAACTTTTTCGAAAGAAGAGTTTAATAAAGAAAATAAAATTGATTACAAAGCATTTTTTGATGATGAAAATAAAAACTTTTCCGCTCAAATTTTTGAACCAAGCCAAAAAGTTTTATTGCAAAAAATAGTTCCTATGTATATTACAAATACAATTTTTCAAGCTATATTAGAGGCTCAAGCATCTGAACTTGCATCAAGAATGACAGCAATGTCTGCTGCAACAAATAATGCAAATGATATTATCAATGCGCTTACAATTCAATATAACAAAGCAAGACAAAATGCCATAACGCAAGAAATAACGGAAGTAATCTCAGCCAGTTTGAATAAATAAAATTTTATACACTTTTTATACGATTTTTTTGACTTTTCCTCCGTTTTCATTAAACAAAAAACGGAATAATCCCGTAAAATAATAGTGTACCCATATAAAAAACGGTTATTATGCCATTTAGATACAGACTCCAAAAATTCCTTGAAATAAGGATAAAAGAAAAGGAAGCCCAATTAAAGGTTGTTCAGGAAGCACAAAATGCCGTTATTGTTGTTGAAAAAAAGATACAGGAAAACAACAAAAATATAAGCGATACAAGAATAAATATGAGAAAATCGGACCCAAGAATGTATGACGGGTTTGATAAATTCTTAAAACACTTATATGAAGAGGGCGAAAAACTTGAACAAGAAAAGGCGGAAGCCGAAAAAAAACTTCAAGAAGAGCTTGAAATTCTGAAAGAAAAAGAACAAAAGGTAAACGTTTTAGAAAAACATAAAGAACACAAAAAAGAAGAATATTTATACGAAGAAAAAATGGCAGAGTTAAAAATGTTGAACGAAGTAGGCTCGCAAAAACATTTTATCCGCCAAAGAGAAAATAAAGAACAAGAAGAAATCGAAGAAAAAAATGAACATCAATGAAACTGAAAAATTAAAAGGAAATGTTGAAGCAAATTCAACTCTAACCCCTCAAATAACACCGATTGAAGGGGCAACATTTCAGGATGAATTAAATAAATTGACGGAAAAAAACTCTGAACTTGGAATGGTTGACATTTCCCAATTTATAGCATTAGGGCAGACAAGTTTTTCAAGTTTTCAATACAGCCCCAATATGACTGACGGCTTAATTAATGAAACCTTAAATGTCGGTGAAACATATAAATATGACACTAAAAAAATTGAAAATGTCGATGCAATGTTTTTCTTAAATGCTGCAAGCAACAACGGCACAATAAACATTAAAATGAACGATGAAACAAGTGTTATAGATGCAACAAACTATAAAACAATGGAAGTTTCAAAAACCTTAGGTGATTTAATTACAAAATCAATGGAAACAAATAAATCCGTAAGGCTTGATTTTGATGATCATGTTACAGTAATTTTAAAAGTTGCAAAAGACGGCAGAATTGATACAACATTTATTCCTCAAGATAAACAAGTTGAACAATATTTAAAAAATAACATAGATTACTTAAAAGTGAGGTTTGATGAACAAAATATAGCTTATTCAAATATAAGCTACAAGCCTTACAGACAGCAAAGAAACAACAAACAAGGGGGTAAACAATGAATGACGCTTATGTAAATGCTATGAACACCCAAAAAGCAAGCATAAATTGGATGGATTCAATAACAGAAAACCTTGCAAACATATACACCCCCGGGTACAGAGAAAACAAGGTTACTTTTAAAACATTCTTAGACAGCATTTCCTGCGACGGGTTTTTGAAAAATACCGATCAGGGTAAAGCAATCCCCGGCACTTCAAATGAAAATGTTTTTCTTGAAGGTCAAGGCTATTTTGTTGTGAGAAACGATGAAGGAAGAATTGCATATACAAGGCTTGGCGAATTTAAGTTTGATGAAAACGGTGTTTATAAAGCAGCGGACGGTTCAACCGTTCAAGGCTACATAATGAATGAAAAAGGCGAAATTATGTCAGGGACAAAGTCTTTGGATAAAGAAGAATACAATAGAATTTTATCCGAAGGCGGTTCTTTAAACATTCCTACAACCGAAATTAAACTTTGGGTAGACCCTGATAACGGAAAATACTTAGGAAAATATGATGAATTTGAAATAAAAGGAGACGGCATTTTATACGGCAAAGCAAATAACGGACAAGAATCTTCCCCCTTGTTTAAACTTGCCATTATGAATTTCCACAACCCTCAGGAATTATTTCAATATAAAGACGGCATGTTTGTTGAAACAGATGCCTCAGGAAGACCCGTGATAGGCAGAGGGGAAGTAAGAAGCGGGCTTATAGAGCTTTCAAACGTAGACTTTAAGGCAAATATCACTTATTATCAGGAAGCAAAACTGCAGATGGATTTAGCGAAAAACATTATGTCAAGCTATAAAGACCTTCTTGAAAATGCCATTTCTCTTATGAGTTGATTTTTGACTTTTTTATACGGTGTGCCATAATGTCCTTAAAATGAAGAGTTTAAGATGAGAAAAGGACAAGTTGTAATAATGAAAAAGATTTTATTTTTAGCCTCATTAGTTTTATTTGGCGCACTGGCGCCATCATTTGCCATAGAAGAACCCCCATATAACAGAGAACTTCCAAAGGGCGGCATTCAGGAAGCACCTCAAAAAGAAGACATTTATATTGATAATGATACATATAAAAAATATAAAAAAATAAGCAAGGATGACAAAATAATTCAAGCCATAGAAACAATGAAAGGCAGTTTGGGCGATTATTCAAGGCGTGCCATTTTAGGGGAAAATTTAACGGGGCGCCCCGTTAAGGTTGAATTCAGAGACTTAAGCCTTTTAAATGAAGCTTACAGAGATTTTGACGCTTTAGGGTGGAAACAAAAAAATCAACTCTATATTTTTATAAATCAAAAGCACTATGACGCTCCAAAAGAAGCACTTGCCGCCGTTTTATCGCATGAAGCAATTCATCAGGATGAATTAAATTCGATTAATGAAGAAACTTATTGCTGGACACTGGAAGCTGCTGTTTGGACTGATTTTACGGAAAAAAACCCCGAACTTGAAAATATAAACCATCCGCTTGTTGTCCGCGAAAACACAATAAAAAGGCTTTTTATAAAAGGTGATTATACGGATAAATACATTAGAAAATCGGTTATGTCAAACGCAGGATATCAAACACTTCCATCCCGTTCCCCCGGGTTTGAAGATGAAAATTTATAAAAAGGTTTGTTTATGGCGGTAAAATTTTACCGCCATAATTGATACATTTAGTGTAATTTTTGAAATTCTTTTAATGATTTGCCCAAAATGCTGTATCATAAAGGTTATATGTGAGGGCAAGATGCAAGCACCCATAAAAGAGATTTTTGAATCAATTCAAGGCGAAGGAATTTTAGCGGGTTACAAACAAGTTTTTGTAAGGTTTGTCGGCTGCAATCTTAAATGCGGTTATTGTGATACGGATTTTTGCCGTGATGACAATACGTTGGTTTTAAAAGAAGAAGAACTTTTTGACAAAATAAGAAGATATGATTCGGAATCCGTCAGTTTAACGGGGGGCGAGCCCTTATTGCATTCAGAATTTATTAAATCTTTTTTAACAAAGTATAAGAAATTTTTGAATAAAGAAATTTATTTGGAAACAAACGGCACTTTATATAATGAGCTTGAACAGATTATAGATTTGGTTGATGTTGTTGCAATGGATATTAAGCTGCCTTCTTCAACAGGTGATTTGGGACATTTTGAAGAAAATGAAAAATTTTTAAATGCGGCATCTAAGGCCGCAACATTTATAAAGGTTGTTTTTGATTCTAAAATTGATGATGATGAAATTGAAATTTGCACAATTTTAGCCAACAAATACAACATTCCGATTGTTCTGCAGCCAAAAATGCCTTTGGATAACAATTTGAACTATCTTGAAATCTATAATAAATTTTATTCAAAATTTAAAGATGTAAGGTTGATTCCTCAAACTCATAAATTTTTAAACATTCAATAATTTAAAGGTAATCAAACCCTAAGTCCAAAGTGCCCGCTTTTGTTATAATTGCGCTTGAGCTTATAACATCTACCCCTGTTTTTGCAAGCTCGGGCAGAGTTTCCAGTTTAACATTGCCTGAAATTTCAACAATTGCACGTTTGTTTATAAATTCCGTGCACTTTTTAATTTCGTCTAATGTCATATTATCAAGCATAATAATATCAACTTTAGCATTAACGGCTTCTTTAACTTGTTCAAATTTATCGCATTCAACTTCAATTTTATGAGCATGAGAATTAAATTCCCTAACCTTTTCAACCGCTTCTTTAATGTTTCCGCCAAGAAGTGCTATATGGTTATCTTTTAGCATAATACAATCGCATAAATTGAATCTGTGCAATGTAGCACCCCCTATTGCTGCGGAATATTTTTCAAACATTCTGAAATTCGGGGTATTTTTTCTTGTATCTGCCATTTTAACACCATAAGGGGCTAAAATATCAACAAATTTTTTGGTATAAGTTGCAATGCCCGACATTCTTTGAACAAAATTAAGAGCAAGCCTTTCGCCTGTTAAAACGTATCTTGGAAAACCTTTAATTTTTGCCAAAATGTCGTCTTTTTTAATTTCATCGCCGTCATTTATAAAAAATTCAATTTCAACTTTTCCGTTTGATAAAATATCGAAAACTATTTCAAAAACTTCTTTTCCGCAAAAAATGCCGTCTTGTCTTGTTCTTAAATTAACTTCAAATATTTCATCACCTTTTAGATGTGCACAAACGTAATCGGTTGAAATATCGCCATAGCCTATATCTTCTTTTAAGGCTTCTTTAACGTAATCTCTCACTATAAAATCATTTAACAGAAATTTCATTGTTTACCATACTTTCGTTTTTGGTTTCTTCTTCATTGTTTGTATATGTATCCGATCTAAAATGAGCACCGACTGATGTTCTTCTTTCAAGTGCAGAATTCAAAATAATTTCCGCAACACAGACCATATTTCTTATTTCATAGGAATTGAAATCGGAAAAGACTTTTTTATCGCCGATTGATTTTTTGATTTCTTCAAGTTCATACAAACCTTTTCTTAAAAGGGCTTCATTTCTTAAAATGCCTGCATATTTCCACATTAAATCTTTGATTTTATTTTTAATTAAATCAGAATCTTCAATATAGCAGGGGTCTTGTTCTTGATACATTGAAATAATATTTTTAATTTTTTCATCATAGTTTTTGGGAGCTGTTAAATCTTGATAACTTAAGTTATCATATAGCCCCATGGCAGAAACCACGCATTCCAAAAGCGAATTTGAAGCCAGCCTGTTTGCGCCGTGAAGCCCTGTTCTTGCACATTCGCCGATTGCATATAAATTTTTGATATTTGTTTCAAAATCAAGGTTAACTTTAATTCCGCCCATTAAATAATGAGCTGCGGGCGATACGGGAATTAATTTTTGGTTTAAATCAACGCCGAATTCTTCGCAATAGCTTGTTATTGCAGGAAATCTTTCTCTGAATTTTTCAGGTCCGATATCTGTTATATCAAGATAGACAAAATCTTCACCGGAATTTTTAAGTTCATCATAGATTGCTCTTGCAACAACGTCTCTTGGTGCAAGTTCGCCCATTTTGTCATATTTTAAAATAAATCTTTCGCCTTTTTTGTTTACAAGCTTTGCGCCTTCGCCTCTGACTGCTTCTGATACCAAAGGCATAGTTGCTCTATTTTTAACACTTAAAGCTGTGGGGTGGAATTGAACAAATTCCATATCTTCTATTTTAGCCCCTGCTTTTTTTGCAAGGCAGATGCCGTCCCCCGTTGAAACAGGCCTGCTTGTAGAATATTTATAAAGTTGTCCGATACCGCCGGTTGCAATAATAACAGCATTTGTTAACACGGCTTCAAATTCGCCGATTTTTTCGTTAAATGTGATAACACCTTTAGCGGCATTATATTTATCAACCAAAAGCTCAACCGCCATTGTGTTTTCATAAATTTCAACTTCTTTGGCTTTGTTTACTTTGTCTATAAGTGCGTTTTCAATTGATTCGCCGGTTTTATCTTTTGTGTGAAGTATTCTTGGCAGACTGTGTGCGGCTTCAAGCGCAAAATCAAAAGAGCCGTCTTCTTTTTTGTCAAATTTAACGCCTGCATTTATAAGACCTCTTATTGCAAGGGCGGAATATTCAGAAACGTATTTAACCGCATTAAAATCATTCAAGCCGGCGCCGGCTTTAACCGTGTCAAATACATGAGAACTTATTGAATCTGCTTTATTGACATCGGGCATAACGGCAACAATGCCGCCCTGAGCTAATTTTGAGTTGCATTCGTTAATTTTTGCTTTTGTAATTACCAAAATACCGTCTTTGTTGTTTTTGCTTTTTGATAATTTGTGTGCTAAATACAGCCCTGATATACCCGAACCGATTATGACAGCAGAATATTTTGAATACTTCATTTTATACCTTGTTAGTTTTCATCTTATATAATTTTATTACAAATAAAATCAGGTTTTATCTTTTTTAATAAAAGTTTTATATTTTAGATAAAATATCGGAACCTTTAATTTTTTCGTTATTAACGCCTGCCCCAAAAAGCGCAAAATCGTATCCCACAGGGTCAATCGGGTCATATTCTTTTAATTTTTCCGTTAATTCAAGGGCTGCTTTTATATCATTTTGTTTTCTTTTTAATAAATTTAATTTTCTTGAAACATTTCCCACATGAATATCAAGAGGAATTATTAAATTTTTTGGCTCTATAAAATGCCAAACATTCAGGTCGACAGGACCTTTTCTTGCCATCCATCTTAAAAACATATTTAACCTTTTGTTTGCTCCGTTTTTATTCGGGTTTGAGAGCATAAAAGAAAAGCCTTGTGAATTTTTAAAATATTTTGATTTTTCAAATTCATTGTAGACATTTTTTAAAAGCTCTAATGTAGAATTGTTTCTTTTTTCATAAAAAATATCGCCTAATGTCATTCCCGATTTTAATTTTTCAGACAGAAGAAAAAATAATGCCTTAATATCACTATCTTTATAAAAACGGTAAATAAACCCGCTTAATTTGTTTTCGTTTTTTTCAAAATTCAAAATAAATTCATAGGGGTTATGGTTCATTATTTCAAATAAAATATTTAATTTTTGAATAAAGGCTTCTCTTTTTCCGAATGCAAACAAAGAAACAATAAAACCCCAAAGCTCCAAATTTTTAACATCATTTTTAAAGGAATGAATAAATTTAACGGGGTCATCTTTTATAAAATCGGCCGTTTCGTATTTTTGTCTTAAATAGTCAAGATATTCCTTCATATTAAATATTAAAGCATAAATTAAAAAATTAATTTAGCCGTTAATATTAAAATAAACTTCCCTTAAACGCTTTTTGCTTATATGGGTGTAAAGTTGTGTTGTAACAACGCTTCTGTGGCCCAAAAGTTCTTGTACGGCTCTTAGGTCTGCCCCGTTTTCCAAAAGGTGTGTTGCAAAAGAATGCCTTATTGTGTGGGGTGAAATTGTTTTATTTATGGTTTCACCCTGTTTTTTGATGAAATTATAAACCCATTGCCTTGAAATTTTTTCAGATTTTTCATTAAGGAAAACAAAGTCTGATTCTGCTTCAGACCCAAGCTTTGTTTTTAAAAGGAGTCCTCTTTCTTTCATGTAGTGGTTCAAGGCTTCTTTTGCTTTTTTCCCCATGGGAACAATTCTGTCTTTTGAACCTTTACCTGTTGTTTTTATTAAATTGCTTTTAAAATCAACATTTTTAACCGTTAAATTAACAAGCTCAGACACCCTTAAGCCGGTTGCGTACAAAAGTTCAAAAACAGCTTTTTCTTTTGTTGTAAGGCGGTTTTTTAAAAGCTTTTCAATTTCTTCATAGCTTATTACTTTTGGCAATCTTTTCGGAATTTTTGGGGCTGACAAAGATAATGACGGATTTGATTTTATTTCTTTGTTTGCCGATAAATACCTGAAAAATCCTTTAATTGAAGCTATTTTTCTTGTAACGGAAGAACTTAAAAGTCCGCTTTCGGCTAAGTGGGCAGTATATTCGCTAAAATGAATTCTTTTAATTTCGTTTGGGTCTTCTATATTTTTAAAATAATCAAAAAAGCCCAAAATGTCATTCTCATAAGCCAAAATTGTGTTTTGACTTAATCCTCTTTCAACTTCAAGATATGTTAAATATTCGCTTATGGATTGTATCAGCATAATTTAATTATTTTATAAACCGTTTTTTGTTTCATCTTTTAAATGAATGAATTTTAAAAAAGCAATTTTTAATTACCGGTATTTTTTATTATTTTACAAGCAAAAGGAAATTTTAATGAAAATAACCAATAATTTTGTCGGCAATATCGAAAATTATTCCACAAAAGACAATAAACCTTCAAATCAAATTAATTTTACGGGCGACAATTCAAAAGACAACATAATTATTTCGGATTCAGAAATGCTCAGAGCTCATTTCGGTGTAAATTCCCCCGCTGACATTAAATATCAGATTATAAAAGATAAAAGAGACGATTCTCTGGCAATTCAATCAATAGTAAAGCTGCAAGCCGGAGATTTACTTGTTTTGAAAATTGATGAGGATACAATTAATGAGCTTTTAAGAGGAAAAGACGGCAAAATAAACGACGGGTATGTTAAAAAATTTATTTCAATATTTAAGCAAACGGCAGAAAACTTAGCAAGACAAAATGAAGCCGACTTGGAATTTTACGATTCTAAAATGCATGAAGAATCAAATACTATAACCTTTGATCCCAAAGCGGTTTGTTTGGAAGAACTTGCAAATATGAGCCCTGACGGTGATTTTGCAAGAAATGTCGTAAGCAGGCTTGACGGTAAATTTAAGCAAGGGCTTGCAAGGGCGCTTTATACATTTTCTTGTGAAGACAGAATGAGGCTGTCTTCTAAGGCGTGCCATTTTGCGGAAGAAGTTTTTGGGCTTTCAAAAACCGATGACGGATATGATTTTTCGGAAATAGCCAGAAAAACCAATATTGTCAAAAAGGCTGACTATGTAGGTGAAGAATACGGCAAATCAGATGTATTGGATTTAATAAAACATTATGCCAAAACAACTTCCGGTTCATATGATATAGACTATATTGAAGATATGCTTGATTTAATGTCTTCGTTTCAAGTATATGTGCCTGTAAGTAAAGTTGCAGAAACCGTCGGAAAATATTGCTCAGACAGCTCAAAAAACCATGATGCAATTTTGGAAACAATGATAAAACTGCAAAAGAGCGACTATCCTCTTTCGGATGACGACAATGATTTTGATACAATTATGAGTTTTTGTTTTGATAAGGAAGGCAATTTTTCGCAAGAAAGGGCTCAATATTTAATCGGGCTGACTGATGCAATTAATGAATATATAGACAGCGAAATGGAAGATTTTGCCGATTATCCCGCATATTTAACAATCGGAAAAAATGCAATAACCGAATATTTTGCTCTTTCAATTGGTGAAGACGGCAGTTTTAAACCTTCTTTGGATGTTAATGAATATATTGACAAAAAAATGCAAGGTTAAACTTTTGCAATTTTTCAGACAGATTTTGTCTCTCGCATTTTAATAAGGCTTTATAAACTTGAACTAAATACTTTATAGTATATAATCTAACTTATGAAGATAGTAATCTATGGTGCAGGCGATATAGCTTCAATTGTTGCAACGGAATTCTTTGAAGATCACGATATAATTGTTATTGACCCTGACGTTGAAAAACTTAATCAGTTTTCCCAGCTTGATTTATCCACAATTGTGGGTGATGCTTCAAATATAAACGTTTTAACAAAAGCGGATATTAAAAATGCAGATGTTTTTATAGCTTCAAGCGAAACAGATGAAGCAAACATAGTAGGCTGCATTATGGCAAAATATTTAAGCTGTGCGCAAACGGTTTGCCTTGTTTCAAGGAAAGAATGTAAAAATTCCCTGAAAATTATAAGAGATAATGCCTTAAATGAAGATGACATAAACATAAATTTTGTTGTTTGGCCCGAAGAATTATTAACAAGGGAAATTTTCAGCATTTTAACCGTGCCGGATGCTCTGGATGTTGAAAGTTTTCATCAGGGAAGAGCCAAACTTCTTGAATATAGGGTTAAAGAAGACACTCCTGTTTTAGGTAAAAAATTAAAAGATATAGATTTTGAAAATGAAACTTTGGTTGTGGGCATTGCAAGAAATGAAAATTTATTTATTCCAAACGGGGATGATGAAATTCAATTAAACGATAAGTGCATTTTAATGGGAACGCCTGACGGGCTTGATTTAACTGCTTTAAAATTCTTTGTGGATGAAAAATCAAGAATTAAAAATGTTGCAATTATAGGCGGCGGCACTGTTGGCTTTGAATTGGCTTCGCTTTTAGAGAAAACAAAAATAAAAGTAAAATTAATTGAAAAAAATTATAAAAGGTGTGAATTTTTATCAGAAAATTTGAATAAAACACTTATTTTAAATGCAGATGGCACAAATTCCGAATTTTTAACCCATGAAGGTATTGGGCAGATGGATGTTGTTATTGCAGTAACAGACAGTGACGAAAAAAACCTTTTATGTTCTCTTTTATCAAAACAAATGGGCGCAACAAGGGTTATTACAAGGGTTGAACAGCTGGCAACCGTTCCCCTGTTTGAAAATGTAGGGGTGGATGTTGCCGTTTCACCAAAACAGGCTGCTTTAAATGAAATTAAAAACCAAATTATAGATTCAAAAATGGGAATTTTGGCAACGGTTGAAAGGGGCCTTGGCAAAGTTCAAGAAATTCAAGTGAGGTGCGATTTTAAAGATATTACTTTAATGGAATTAAAACTTCCTTGCAGAGCGGTTGTTGCAATTATACAAAGGGGAACAAGAATAATAATTCCGAAAGGCAAAACCCTTATAAGAGCAAATGATTCTCTTCTTGTATTTACAATGGCAAACGATGCACAAAAAATAAAGGAATTTTTTGCATAACAAAGGTATTTTATGAAATTAAAAGTTATTCTAAACAGCACGGGGTTAACCTTAAAACATATTAGTGTAATTTTTATTTTTCCGGTTATTTTTGCCCTTTTTTATAAAGAATATTCTTCAATTCCAGCTTTTATAATTTCCGGAATAATTACCTTTATTTTCGGCGTTTTGTTTTGCTTAAACGATGCAAGCGAAAAAGATATAGATAACATTACAAGAACGGAAGCTTTATTAATTGTGCTTTCGGTGTGGGGAATGTTTGCGCTTGTTTGCGCAATGCCTTTTATGTTTTTTAACCTGTCTTTTGTTGATTCTCTTTTTGAATCGGTATCGGGAATTTCAACTACGGGCGCAAGCATTTTGGCAGATTATTCGCTATACCCTAAAACATTTTTTATTTACCGTTCGCTTTTGCACTGGTTTGGCGGCATGGGCATAATTGTTCTTTTTATTGCAATTCTTCCAAAGTTTGCGGTTGCAGGCAGGCAAATGTTTTTTGCGGAAGCCGCCAACCCGAGAGAAGAAAAAATCACGCCCAGAATTCGGCACACAGCAAGCAGATTGTGGACAATTTATATTATTTTAACGGTTATTCAAATTCTTATTTTAAAATTTATGGGGCTTGATTTATACAATGCGCTTTGCACCGTTTTTGCGACAATTTCGGCAGGCGGCTTTACCAATACGGCCGAAGGGCACCTTTATTATGCGCCTAAATTTGTGTGGGTGATAGGTTTCTTTGCCTTTCTTGCAGGTTCTAATTTTCTTTTGTTGTATAGAGTGCTTATCAACGGCAAAATTGGCGAGCTTTTTAAAAACGAAGAATTTAAAGTATACACGGCAATAATTGCAATAATAAGCCTTTCAATAGCCACTATTCTTGTTTTTGAACAAAATGCAAATATTCTTGATGCATTAAGAAATGCATTTTATGAAACGGCATCAACCATGACATCAACGGGTTCTGCCTGTGCGGATTATACAAAATGGCCCCTTAGCGCCCAGGTTTTAATTTTTATTTTAATGTTTATCGGCGCTTCGGCTCTTTCAACAGGCGGCGGCATTAAAGTTGCAAGGTGGATTTATATTATAAAATTTTTAAAAAGAGAATTAAAAAAAATTGCCCATCCGAATTTAATTTTGCCGGTTAAGCTTGATAACAGAGTAGTTCCGCAGGATATAGGCGGGCAGATAGTTATTTTTATAATGTTTTTTATGGCATTTTATGCAATAAGCGCAATTATTGTGGCTTTTATAGAACAAGATGCCGCAATTGCAATAACGGGAAGTATAACAATGCTTTCAAATACAGGCCCCGGCATGGGTGCTGTAATCGGGCCTATGGGCGGATATTCAGAAATGCACACTTTAACAAAATTAATTTTTACCTTAAATATGTTTGCAGGCAGGCTTGAAATTATTCCCTTTCTTGCAATTTTAAATAAAGATTTATGGCAAATTAAAAGATAATGGTTCAATTAACCCGAATTCAACAACGTTGAAGCAATTTTTTAGGTCGTCTTTGGTCATTTCAAGTTGCTGTGCAGTGTTTATGGGGTTTTTAACCACAAAATGCCTTTCTTTTCCTCTTTGAACGGGGGTAACGGAATATGAGTGAAACGGTTTTATATTAAATTTTGTTTGGTTTTCGTATGAAGTTGAACAAGTGAGCACAAGTTTTTTATTTATATCGGGCATATCTAAAAGCCGGTCTGCCATTTCGCTGCCTTTTAGGGGTAAAAGTATTGAGGGCAGCTTAAATATTCCGAAAACAGAGAATGAGTTGCCGCCGTATGTGTAAGGGCTTGGTGTATCCTTGCTTATTTCCCATTGGAAAATATCCTGATATGTTTCAATGGGAACAATTTCTTTAAAAGGAACGGTTTTTTTGCCGGTTCTTTCCAAATATTCTTTGTATCTTTCAAGAATGTATCTTTCCCATTTTGTATCGGTTTTTGGGTTTGAATCTTGGTCTAATTGTTTTAATCCGTATAAAACCGAACCGTAATCTATATTAAAAACGGGAATATTCATATCTTCCGTTGAGATAATTTTTCTTGGGTTTCTTGATGCTTCATAAAGTGCTATATAATCGCTCATTTCTTTTCTTGAATATTGAAAATCGTTCAATAATATAGGATCATCTTCGCTTTGTGCCAATAATTTTTTGTACAGGTGATATTTTTTGTTTATTTTGCTTTCCGCATTTTTTCTTGCTTCTTCGCTGTTTAAAAGCTCTAATGCCCTCAATCCTTCAGTTGTATATGACATATACCACGGATGCAGCCTTCTTGCTGCGTTCAGTGCTTTTGAAATATCTTTTAAAACAAATCTGCTGAAATCTTTGTTTGAAACATTTGAACCTACATATTTATAACCGCCGAATGTTGCATCTACTTTGCCGTTTTTTCTTTCATTAAACAAGCCCAATATTTTGTATCTGGATGATGGGTTTGAATATATTGAATCAAAAACGGAAATGAAGTAGCAATCCTGTTGTTTTGATTGTGTGTACAGAAATCTTTCAACGGGCGGGAAAAGTTCCAAACAAGTTTTTTTGCCGATAAACAGTTTTTCAATTTCATTTTCATTTTTTTTGATTGAAATTCTGTCATTACCTTCAATTTGGCAAACATCACCGATATTTAATGCCGCCATTGCTTCTTCATCACTTTTAAAGACAGGAACAAAGGCGTCTTCAACGCTTTTATCTTCTCTGTAACATTCAAAAAGTTTATCAATATCTCTTTTTATGTTTTCATTTACTTCCAAACCCTTTTCTAAGTTAAGAAGAACGCCTGCAGGCAATTTGTTTGCATATACAAGCTCTAAAAGCTTTTTTATATATTGAGAATCGGGATTGTTTTCGGAAATAAGTTCTGATACATAATTGGTTAAATATTCTGCCGTACATTCATCCGCGGTTTTTTCGGATAAAATATTTTTAATTTCTTCTCTTGTATAATCTGTTTTATCCGGTCTCAATTTTTCTCCTCTGCGCAAAATTGAATCGCTTTTCGGAATAAAAAGATATTTTGAACTCAGATAAATTCTCGGTTTTTTGTACCCTTTCCCTTTAAACAAAACGGAATTTTTCAAATATTCATAATAAGGGCTATGGCTTTCCGTTTGTTTTGCAGCACTATAACATTCGCCGCTTTTATTGTGCGGTTTATTTCGGTCAAAGGAAGAATAATTGCTTACTTTATATGAACAGCAAGGGTAAATTTTCATAATTCATTAAGGTTCGAAAATAAATATATTTGCCCCCTTGAAAATATCCGCATATTAAAAGACACCGTCTTGTGCGGTGTCAGCTATTGTTGTTAGCTTCGGGATTGTGTTGTTAGGTGTCGATAAATAATTTGTGTTGTTTATTATGTGTTGTTGTTAGCTTCGGGGTTAAGCGAAATAATTAATTTTTGCTTCATCAAGGCCTGCTTCAATTCTTCTTGCCCTTGATTGAATTTTGTTTAGCATCGGGCTTACTGTACCAACAAAACCTGTTAATAAGCCGCCTTCAACCATATTTTTCTTCGGGGAAGGAGCTGATATACCATAATTTGTTTGAACTCCTCTGCCAAAGCTTACATTATTTGGTGTATTATTTACATTTGTTATAGGATTTACGCTTAACATTTCTCTATCTCTCTCGGCATTTTCTTCATTTCTTTTAGTGTATGCCAAACACTTTATCTTTATGTTTTTATTATCTACCTAAAATTTATATTTGTCAACCCTTCTTTATATTTTTTTAATATCCTTGATATTGTTGGGTTTCAGCCTTAATCTCATTAAAATGCACAGAGCACTTGTTTTAATAGTGTATATTTGACAATTAAAATTAAAAAAGAGTTTTCTTAAAACCGGTGCGAATGAATCACCATATGAAAACCGTGCTTACAATAGCCGCTATTGCCAATTTTATAGTAAACAGCACGGTTGCCGGAATATTTGTAAAAGATATATCAATTGCAGTGTTCATAAGGCTTTCGTGCTTTTCTTTTTCTTTTTGAAAAACCTCTTTTTCTTCACGCATTATTTCGGGATAATTTTTTAGGTCTTTCTCTTCAAGGATAATTTTGAGATCCAAAAAAAAGAAAATAGCCGCACCTATTGCTATTGCAGGCATTGCTACATGATAAGAGTTGGACAGTTTGTTTGTTGATTCTAATACGCCTATGGCAATTGCAAGGAAGGTATATGCCAAGAATAATTTAAATTTTCCCATGCGTCTTGTCAAAGCTGAATAATGTTTTTTGACTCCATGTTTAATAAAGCAGTTAACTATCTCTTCGGCACACTCGCAGTTTCCGCTTCCAAGATAAAAAAATTGGGCATTTTTTGATTTATTAAAATATTCGATTAGGGCAAAAAAACGTTCCATGTTGTTGTCTATGCTAAACTCAATATGTCTTTCAGTTCCGTCTACCGAAAAAATCGTTGAGATACTTTTAATTTCCGATGTAACAAACATATTATGCTTGGGTGCATTTGTGAAAATGAATGAGTTTATACTGTCAAATTTTTCGTATTCATATTTACGATTAAGGCTTTCGTCTTTGTAATAAAATTTAATGGCATTGTCCAAGAACTCAATAGATTTAATATTGTCAATATCCGGATTTATTTTTTTACTAAACGATAAAAAGTACATGACTAAAAAACACGAAATTACAAACAATATAAAAATATATTCAAGCGTACCTTTAACTATCGGATATAACGAAGAAGTAAAGTTTGATGTAAATGCTTGTATAAAGCTTGTATCTGTATCAATACTTATTAGATATGCCTTTTGTATGAATTTTATTATGCTTAATATGCCGCTTGCTAAGACCGCCAAGAATAAAAGTATAAAAAATATACCCGCTAATATTTTGTATATAGGATTGTGATTTTGTATTTTCATCAGGCGAAACCTTTCTTTTGACAATTAAATTCTTTAACCAAAGAAGTTAATATACAAAAACCAAATTACAAGAAAAATTAAAACCGCAGCAAATGCTAACGGCGGCAATGCTTCATTGACAAGCATTCTTCTTGTTCCGTTTTGGCAGAATTGTTTGATATCTTCTTCAATTTCCTTGGTATCACCATATCCGGTGTAGGTATACTTAATTTTATCTGCTGTTTTAAAGTTTTCCAAAATTTTATAAATAAAATCCATCGGTGATAAAGGCCCGTTGGTTATTTCGTATATTCTTCCGTCCGGCAATGTAAATATAAGGGTGATTTCGTTAATAACGGTTACTTTATATCCATACCTTCTTGAATACGAAGGTTCGTTTCCCCGCCTTTTTCTTTGAACTTTTGTATTAATAATCATCTCAAGGTTTTCTATTTCGGATGTTTCTTTGCAAAAATCATTAGACGGATCATAGAATTTAAAGCAAATTTCATTATTTTCCAGTTGAATAGCTTTAATATTATTCGGTTTTTTCATATCATTTCTTTTTTTGATTATCAAAATTGAAAAAATGATAAAAATAACAAAAAGAACCGCAGGTATACATACGGCCATAACAAGTTTTGATAATTCGGCGTTATTGTTAAAAAAGTTTAAAACATCCGCTTGGGCATGTCCTGCTATACATAAATCGGCCAACAACAAAGTAACAATAAAACCGGAAAGTATATTTTGATATGAATACTTTTTCGGAACATTGTTGATAAGCATATTGCGCCCCCTTTTTAAATATATTTTATTGTAGCAATCTTTTTTCGGGGGGTCAAAATAAATGGGCAATTTGACCTATAAATTAATTATGTGCCGGTTTTAATGTATAAAATAACTATTAATATAAACCCTATAAACAAGCCTGAATACATTATGATTCTGAAGGCGTTTGAAAATTCCGATTTTTTATCTTCAAGAATATAATCTTTTAAATTCATATCAAACTTTTGTTTTTGTTCTTTGTCTTCAAAGCCGCAGGACAATTTTTTGATGTTTTTTACATCGTTTAAAATGTATTGAAGAACGCTTATATATGATAAAGACGAGCAAATTATTTTATAGCTGCTGCCGTTTGCAAGTTCAAAATGCATATTGATTTCATAAATAACAAGCCCAAGATGTTCATTACATATTTGAAACGTTTTTCGAAATTTATTTCTTAAATCGTATAGAAAAGCGTCCAATTTAAGCTCTTGTATTTCGCTGTTATTTATTTCAAAATCATAATCCGAATTATAAAAATGAAACGAAGTTTTTGTTTCTCCCAAATTAATGTATTCTATATTGTTTGGTTGTTTTAAATCGTTTCTTCCTTGGCGCCAGCCGATTAAGAAGTTAATCAGCAAATATATGCAAATAAAAGGTATGACAAAAATAAAAATTGAAATTAAAAGTGTTTGGCTGAGTTCAATTTTTATTAAAGAGGGATCATGGTATATAATTACACTTGCGATAATACAAAAAATGCAAAAGAATACCGCAAATTGCATACTGTATATGCTATATTTTTTGGGAATGTTTTTTATTATCATAAATTGCCTTTTTGCATTTTAGCAATTTTATGAAAAAGGGTCAAAGTCTATTCTTCAGTACATTCGCACTCATCATCCTGCTTTTCAAGCTCTAAATTGTCGCACAAAATTATTTTGACTTCTTCACCCGCTTTGGCGTGGTATTTTAACCCGGGTGTTATAAGCCCCGTTATTAAGCCTACACCCGCTCCCACAGGAATGCCTATTGCAAAGCCTGCGCCAAGTTTTGCGGGGTTTGGAATGAAAGCAAACCCTGTGCCTGCCCCTGCACCGATAGCACCAAAACCAAGAGTATATGATGCTAATTTTCCTGCCGTCATCCAAGGGCCTTCTTTTAAGGAAGCATCTTTTGTGTTTGGAACAGCTTTCATATCATACAAAGTGCCGTCAGGTGTTTCTAAACAGTTAAAAGAAAAATAAACCCTCGCATTTTTGTTTGGGATTCTTTGTTTTTTAATTTTAATAACCGTTCCTGTTATTTTTGAATTAGCCGGAATTAACAATGTTCCTTCTTTTGTATAAACGGCATCTTTTATTAAAAAGGTGATTTTATCACCTGCATTTGAGCATTCTGATTTATAAGGGCATTCAAATTCAATTTTTAAAATGTTTCCTTTGCACAAAATGTTTTTATCGCAGTCAATAATAACTTGATTGCAAGAACATTTTTCTTCTTCAAAAAGATGTTCGTATTTCGGATAAACGGTTTCATCCGCATAGGCTGCAGATGTTAAAAATAAAAAAGCCGATAAAATAATTAATTTTTTCATAATTATAATTTTTCATTTTAAAAAATTTTTTAAATTACCCGATTTTCTATAATTCCTTTGGGCAAAATTAACAAATTATCAATTTATGGTAAGATGAATTTGTTTATAAAAGGAGAAAAAATATGAAAATTGTTGTTCCCGCAAGTGAAGGCAAACTTTGCCCGCATTTTGGAAAATGCGATTATTTTATCTTTGCTGATGTTGATTTAGAAAAAAAAGAAATAAAAAATATGGAAGAAAAAACCCCTGAAGGCGGGGTTTCCTGCCAGTGTACAAATTGGCTTGCCAATAACGGTGCAAACCTTGTTTTAGCAGGCGGAATGGGTTTAAGACCGCAGAGCATTTTGGAACAATACGGTGTAGATGTAATTTGCGGCTGCCCCGAAATTGATGTCAGAGAACTTGTTCAAAATTATTTAGACGGGTCTCTTGAATTAACGGAAAATTCTTGTAACCACGATGAACGCCACAATTGCCACGGTGAACATCATCACTGCCACCATTAAAAAATTAAAGCCAAAGGTTTTTCCTTTGGCTTTTTTAATTTTATTTTGTAATTTCTTCAAACAAGAATTGGTTTTGGTTTTTGTCGTAGCTTAGAGAATATTTTTTATTTGCTTCAACATTAACTTCGATTTTTTGAGGGTCATATGTGGTTCTTACCCATTTGTGCAAAATCCCCGGTCTTTGAGTTTCATATTGAATTTCAAGAACATTTTTCCCCGGCAGCAAATAGTGCCCTCTTTTGCCATACCCTGCCATAACTTCTTCTTTTGCTTCGCCGTTAACGGAAAGGCAAGTTAGAGTGTTTATAAAACCAAACGGGTGAAAGGGCCTGTCATTTAACACCATAAGAGAAGCGTCGGGGTTTTCTTTTTCATATCTTTTTTTATGGCCGTTATGCAAATAAATTATAAACATTTGATAAGCAAGGCTTAAAATAATAAAGCCGCCTACAATTAAAATGTACTTCATTAAATCCATTTTCATCTCTCCTTATTTTTTTATCGTTGCAACTTTAGCGGGCTCAACATTTTTATTTTTTGCACCTAATTTGGTTAAAATTTCATTATAATCATCATCTGAAAAATTGGTTAAATCAATGCTTTCTTCTTCGTTTGTTTCTTTATTAATATAATAAATGTCTTGGTCTTCAGCGTTTTTGGTATTTGAATATTTTGAATATTCAGACCAAAAATATTTTTGAATATCCAAAGTTTTAATTTTTTTGTTGAATCTTTTTAGGGATAATTCGTTTTCCGATAAAAGAATTGAAAAATTATCGAGAAAATAAATTTTATAGAGCATAAATAAAATAACCAAAACGCCGACAATAAAAGATATAAAAATGTTATGGATAATGCCGTTTAAAACCCCGCAAACAAACCAGCCCGCACAAAAACCGCAAACCGTCCAAAATAATTTTGTTGTAAACTTACCTTTGTATTCTTTCATAACTTCCAATTCCAAACAATTATTAACCGAGTTTACTACAAAGCAAAATAAAAACCAATAAATTTAATATACAAAAGAAAAAACGTATAGTATAATTTAAAAACGCTTGTTTATATCCTTAAAAAGTAAGGAGAAATGTATGAAAAAGATGTTTGGTGTGTTTTCAATTTTATGTATTTTTACAATGTTTATGACTCCTGTAATGGCAGAAGGGGTTTACGGGATAATTTATAAAAATGCAACCGAACCGGGGTCAGGTTCAAGCAATGTTGCGCCCATAAAAAAAGGAACCGCAACCTGTACAAGTTTTCTTGCGCTGGTCGGCGTGGGGCAATGCGGCATTAAAGATGCAATGAAAAACGGCAATATAAGAAGTCTTTCATATTATGACACTACAACAAGAAATATTTTGGGTTATAAAAAAGTAACTGTAAATGCTTACGGGCAATAAAAAAGTTAAGGTAGTTCAAAGGATATATAAAGCGGCAAATGCAAGGGTTTTCACCCTTGCATTTTGTTATTGTTCATAAATTTTAATAATACGGATAAATAAAACATTTTTTGCTGTTTATATGTTTTATAATGTCTGAATAATCAAGGTGTTAAAATGCAAATATATCCTCATTGTATAAGTTTTGGCAACAGTGCGGTGTGTCAAAATTTTTCCAAAAAAGAAGCAAGCGCAGGCATTAAAAATAATAATTCCGGCCAAAATTGTCTTTTTGCAAAAGGCAATTATAATGTAGCTTTTTGCGGTTTATTCGGGGAAAAGCCCATTGATGCAAGATTTAATGATGATGAAATAAAAATGATTCCAGAAAAGAAATATTTGGTTAATGATGATGCCCAATTTAATTTGGGAGGCCATTGCATTCTTAATTTAAAAAGCAATGATATAAGCGAGCAAATAAGAAATTTGGGTATCGGCAAAAAAATTGTTTTCGGAAGAGAAGGGTATTTTGTAAAAGGAATGGATAAGCAAGTTTCAAGAAGACACCTTGAAATATCCAAAAACTTGAGAGGCCAACTTATAGCAACAGACCTTAACTCTTTAAACGGCACCACCATTAAGGGAAAAGCAGCCGCAAAACCTGAAAATACTCAATTTGAAAGATTGCAGCCTTTAAGGAAAACCCCAATACCGATTGATTGTCAGTTGATATTAGGAACCGACATGGTAATTGATATGAGAAACCCGAATATAAGGGGGCTTGTTGATGAAAACGGTATTGTAAAAATCGGAAGAAGCAAATATTCAGACATCGTTGTTGATGATTTTCATTCTCAAACCTCAAGAGAACATTTGATTTTAACCAGACAAGCCGGAACATTATATGCAATTGATTATGATTCCACAAACGGAACTTTTGTTGTTCCGAAAAATAAAGTAAGGCCTTTTTATCGCGGCGCAAAAAACATAGAACTTTCCCAATCTAATGTCGGCGATTGTTTTTTGTTATCAACAATATATTCCATGTCAAAAACAGACAAAGGAGCAAAGATATTGGAAGATATGATTGAAGTTGATGACAACGGAAATTATATAGTTACTTTTGTTGACGGCTCATCTTACGTTATAAAGCCCGAAGAATTAGACGGGCAAAAATCTACAAAAGGAAACAGGGATAAAAGAAGCGTTTCCGGTGAATTGGGTGTGAAAGCAATTGAAAGAGCTTATGCCAGAGATATGAAATCCGACTGTTACAGAAAAACAATGTTTGCAGATATAGATAACGGCGGCTATACAACAAATGCAATGTATAAAATGACGGGTTTATTTGGCAGCAGCCATAAAGCATCCGCACAAGACACACCCTATATTTTTTCAAAGATAAAAAATGAAGGAATGAACAATCATATTGTTACTTGTTCAACGCCCCATATCGGCAAATACGGCAATTATATGGATGCGGAAAGAAGATTTATAACAGGTCATGCTTATACAATTTGCGATATAGATGTTAAAAATCAACTTGTAACCATTGCAAACCCTTACAATACAAGAAAAAAACAAGTAATTTCGTGGAATGATTTTGCAAATATTTTCAGCTATTTTTCAGATGTAAAAATTTCTTAGCATATTTTTTCATACATTAAAAAGGCGCATACAAGTGAAACCACAAAGCCTGTATACAATAAAAGGCAGCTTCTGCATACGTATAAGCCGAAAATTTTTAATGTGTTTGATTCATGTTTTTTGCACAGCGGTTTGTGCAAAAATAAGTTTATAAAAATGTTTGTAAAAAGCGTAATAATAAAGCAGGGACTTACTTAGTTTTGTCCGTAACATTTGTGTCATTTGTTTCTTCTAAATCGGCTCCGCAAATTTTACAGGTTTCAGGGTGCATGTTTTCCGAACGGAAAGATTCCTTGCAAACAGGGCATTTATAATATTTTCTTGAGCGCACAGACTTTATAAAGCCGATAATTCCTATAATAACAATAAGTATAATTGTGCCGGCAAATACGTAATCAACAGTGCCAAACACTCTTGCATATTGAAATGCGCCCGTTGTATAAACATGTTAAGCGGCATTATTGCTATCCGGCGTTGTTGTTACTTTTGTTGCGGCTGTATGATTGATTTTGTACATATAAAATCCAGCGTTAATAAGTTTATTCAATATGAATTTGAGCATTTATCGTCATATAAAAGCACCGTTGTACAAAAAGGTTTTGTAAAGGATGCAAAAAGGCTTATTTTTTGCCAATACGGATTTTCGGAAACCACATCGGGGTGTTTTTTCTGTATTCAAAATATTCTTCTTTGAAATTGTTTTCAAGTTGTTTTTCTTCAAAAAGTTTGAAATAAATGCAATTGATTATGAAAAATAGAATCATCCAATAAAAAATATAAAGGGAGCTTAAAAACAGGGCTTCTGCTGCAAGAATGCTCAAAACACCTGTTATCATGGGGTTTCTTGTATATTTATAAGGCCCTTCAACAATTAAATGTTTGGTTGCAGTCCAAGGGGCAAGAGTTCCTTTGCCGATTTTATGTAATAAAATCATTGTGCTTATTGCCATATAAAGCCCGAAAATAAACAAAATTAAACTCAAAATTAAAAAGTAAACGTTTGGGAAAATAAATTTTTCACCGGAAAAATAAAAAATTAAGCAGGGAATAACAACAGTAACGTTAAAAGGCAAAATTAATATTGCGCCAAGCCATTTCTTTTTCATAAAAACACCCCTTTTTTATTTTAGCACTTATAAATAACTTTTGGCAGAAATGCCTGACCATTTATAGCTTAAAATTTAACATAAATGCGCCGGCAATAACGATATAAGTGAGGCAAACAAACATAAAAGAAATTTCAAGAATAAATAGCTATTTCATAAAAAGAATTCAAGTCGAATAAAATCTGTGATATTATCCTTCTAATAGTTTGTTGGATAAAGTTTATATGCTTTTTGATGAAATATACGATTTTCTGGAAAAAAATGTATCTTTATACAAATTTTACGGTTTGCATTCTGAAATAACGAAAATATGTAAAAATTATTCTGTTTCAAACAAAGAACAAGAATTAATAGATGTTGAATTTGCAATATTTGGTATAGCGGATAACTTTAACCCCGAACGTGAAAAATGGATGGACAAAGCGTACAAAATAATTGATAAACATTTAGATTATGTCGCAAACCGTGCGGAAAATTCCAAAAATTCTTTATTAAAAGCAGTTTATTCTGAAATTTTATTTTATTCTGCCAATAAAAAATATAAAAAATATGTGAATATGGCTGCAGATTTTTATTTGGAAGCAGTTAAAATTTTTCATGATGATTTAAAAAATTTATCAAATGACTTGTATCAATTAAATAATTTGATTGATAAAACTTTGCATTTGTTTTTATGCGCCAATAAAGATACGCACCCTATCAAGAAAGAAGTTAAACAAATAATTGCCACCTGCAAAAAATCGGGGCAAGAATATATTTTTATTATACCTTTAATAATTGAATTAATGCTAAAGTATAAAAAAATATTTAAAAAGGCTGATTATAAAGGCATTGATGATATATTTTGGGAATGCATAAAAAAGAAAATTAAAAATAAAGAATATCAATATGTAATAAATGTAATTGATTTAGGGAAAAAGATAGACGAAAAAACAGGTAAATTGTCATATCCTTGGGTTGAAGAAAAATGCAAGTGCTATGAAAAATTAATAAAACAAGAGAAAAACCCGATTATTGCATGCGGCCATTGCATTAATGCCATTCAAGCTTACAATTCAATGGATGTAATAAGCAAAAGAAAACAAAACATTGAAATATTGTATTCTTCATTAAAAGATAAAATTATATTGCCAACACTTCATCATAAAACTGAAATTAGCGGTTTTATAGAATATGCAGATGACATTTTAAAATTAACCCCACTCGAAATATACAGATATTTGGCAACTTCAAAGCAGCTTTTTCCTGCCAAAAGTATATTAGAAAAGAACGAAGGTTTTCTTTCAAGTTTATTTACATCAGTTTATCTGGATTATAACAGCCACCCTGCAAAAATTTCAAATAATGAACTATTAAACGACAGATATTTGTCAAATTACAGAAGTGTTTGGCAGCTGTGCGAAAAAACAATTCATAGAATTTTTTTTAAAGGAATTGAAACAAAAAAACTGAATTTGCAAAATACAATTGCATATTTACATAAACATAGCCAAATGGTTGATTTACAAACAAAAAAAATTGGCGGAAAAAAAATAAAATATAATTGGAGTTCATCCATAATAAGAATTTTTGAAACGTATTTTAAAGAAGCCGAATTATTTATAAAAAACCCCAAAATGCATTATCCGCATTTAATTGAAATAACAGACAGCTTAGTTTTGCGTTTTGAAGCTTTTTTAAGACTGTTTTTAGAAAATTATAAACAACCTTCCATATCAACAAGCAATGAGCAAGATATAGTTAGGGAAAAAGATATAAATTTGTTGTTATATGACAAGTTTATAATTAGCAAATTAACATTTGAAGATTTACTTTATTTCAGATACCTTTTTGTAGCTAAAGAAGGGCAGAATTTAAGAAACAATATTGCGCACAGCCTTTTAATTCCGGAACAATATACATTTGAGCTGTTTAATCTGGTATTTTTCGCATTTCTCAGATTATCCAAATATGATATTTCTAATTCGTTGAGAAAAAAGAGTTAAAAAATGGGGATATATTAAGTAACCTATGAAAAAACTTACTGCATAAAGGCTGCAATTAATAAGCCTTAAATTCAGGCATGAAAAAACCCTTAGAAATTTCTAAGGGTTTTTAAATGGTTGCGGGGGCAGGATTTGAACCTACGACCTTCGGGTTATGAGCCCGACGAGCTACCAGGCTGCTCCACCCCGCGATATTATTCAATTTTTCTTTTGAGCAGGTATCTCATCAGGCTCGCCCGACTCGATGATTTTATTTGGCTTCTGTCGAAGCCAACGGGGCTGCTCCACCCCGCGATGTTATCGTTTACAATTCATTATTAAACGCTGAAAAATAAATTTCAACCTTTTTAGTGCGAATTTACTCTAAATGGTTTATAATAAGTAAAAAGGGTGGTTTTTAAAAATTTTTTTAAAAAATGAACAATTTTTATTTTGAATCGTTATACTGAATAACAGAGGTTAAAATAAAAATGGAAACTAATTGCAGCAAATATCAAAAACTATTTATTTTTAGAAGTGAGGAAGAGCTAAAAAGGCACGTTGAAACTTGTCCTGATTGCAAAAAGGAACAAGAAGAAATGGACAAGGTTTCAGGCCTTTTAAAAGAAGTTCGTTTTGAAATTCTCAAAAGAAAAACAAAAAAGAGAGCGGCCATAAAAATTGCTTGCGCCTTTTTAACCGTTTTCTTGGCTTCAAGCGCACTTTTTCTTGTCGGCTATAATACAAGCTCAGACGCCAATTTCTACGGGGAAGTTTTAAGTGCTTATGACTATGGCTTTCCTGTTGATTCATACGGTTTGATAACGGTGGAATAATGGATTTTAAAAACTTAATAGAAGAAAACAAACAAAACGTAAAAAACGTAATCAAAAAATTTATGGGCAGGGAAAACGAGGATTTGGAACAAGAGGTCTATATCAGGGTTTTAACTGCAAAAAAATATGAAGAAAAAGGAAGTTTTAAATCTTGGATAAATTTAATAGCGGCAAATGTTTCAAGAGATTATCTGAAATCCGCTAAAAACAGATATGAAACAGCTGCCGAAGATGAAACAATTTTTGAAAACATTAAAGAAAGAAAAACACCTGAAAATCTTCTTTTAAAGAAAGAAAGACAAGAGAAAATAATTAAGGCAATCGATGAACTAAAACCTAAATTAAAAGAAGTTATAATGCTCTCTGAAATTGAAGATTATACCTATGAAGAATGTGCGGACAAATTAAAATGCCCGATTGGCACAATAAAATCAAGAATATATAACGCAAAAAAAGAACTTGCCGAAAAACTGAAAGATTTATTATAAAAGGAGAAATTTTATGAAAAAAGCATTTTTGACATTGGCAGTTTTAGCACTTGCCATAACTGTTCCATCTTCTGTTTTTGCAAATGAAACGGAAATTCAAACAATGCCTACTCAAAATGTTCCAATTCAAACAGAAAATGTAAAACCAAGGCCGGATTTTAAAAAGTCGCCTATGCAAAAACAGTATATGGAAAAAAGGAAACAAGAATTTGAAAAAAGGCTTAATTTATCTGATGAGCAAAAATTAAAAGCTAAAGAAATTCAAGAAAAAGGCAGGGAAGAAATTAAACCTGTTATGCAGCAGATAAGATTAAAAAGAGAAGAAATCAGAAAAATTGAAAATTCTTTTAATACCGCAGAAGACAAAAAGGCTTTAATTGAACCGTTGAGAAACGAAGTTCGCGAATTAAACAAAAAGGCACATCAGATGAGAGTTCAAAACATGAAAGAATTTGAAGGCATTCTGACTAAAAAACAATTAAAAGAATTAGAAAAAATGAAACAAGACGGCCGCAAAAAATTTGAAAAAAATATGAAAAGGCAAAAAAACGAATTTAAACCGCCATTTTTAATGGTGCCTAATGACAACCCAAACCCCGAACCCAAAACGGAAAAAGCACCCGCAAATGAAGCCCTTCAAAAATAAGGGCTTCCCCCTTTAAACTAAGCTCTAATATAATGCGCCCACAGATATTAAGGGCGCATTTAATTTATAAAGCCGCATTGCTGGCGGCTGCCTTTTTTTCGGGCGCCGCTGCGGCCAAACCGCCATTTTGTGCAACATCACCCTTTTTTCTGTTTAGCAATTTTATATTCGGAAATATCAAAACAGAGTTTTTAATTTGTTCGGTAAATTCCGCTAATTCCGTTGTACCTTGAATAAATGCTTCTTTATAATGTTTAAAAAATGCCCCGTCTCTTTTAACCGATTTCATGTCAGATTCCGTTAAAATTGCTTCCATTTTGGCCAAATTTCCTTTTTTCAGCCTTTTGGCCAAACTTTTTGCATAGTCCAATCTTTCCGCTTTGTTTTTGTTTGGGGAATTATAGTTTTTAAGCCACTCGTGTTCAAAAATTAATTTTGGAACATCTCTTCTTTTTTCTTTTGGCATATTTAGCCTTTCAAGTATCGAACAAGCTGCAATAGCGCCTGTTTCGGCGTGAAGTTCATCATTTATGCCTTCTTTTTTTGATATATCGTGCAAAAGAGCTGCCATTTGCATTGTTTTTTTGTCTTCGTCGCTCAAGGCTTGATATTTCGGGTTGTTCATTGTTTTTTGAAGGACATTCAGGGTATGAATATCTAAAGTAAAATCGTGAGTTTTGTTTTGTTTTTTGCCAACAGTTGTATAAAGTTCGGGCATTGCGCCAAATAATAAGGTCAATTGTTCCGATAATTCTTCTTCGCCTTCAATTTGAACGGGGTTATTTTCACTAAATTTTTGAATTGTTTGATTTAATCTTTGTCTTGTGCCGTTTAAGCCGTCATTAAGGCGCATTGTGCTTTTTTGCGGATATCCTTCAAGCAATTTCTTGTCTTCATTTTTAATTAATTGAAAATGAAATTCAGAATATAACCTCCTTTTTTCTTCTTCGCTTAATCCTTCTAAAATGCTTGCAACATCTTCAATAAAAGCTTCTCTTGGATAATTTAAAGATAAAACAAGCCCTTCTTTTTCAAAATCAAAGCTTCTGAACCTGCTTCTATCTTCTCCCATTTTTTCAAGAGTTGAAAAAATAATGTCAGGTTTCTCAGAGGCGGCATTTTTTGAGTTTATTACCGAACTTCTTTCAAAGGAATCGCACACAGGCTTTTTATTTTTTGCTTTTCCGCAAAAAACGGTTTTTGTAATTTGTTTTACGGTATTAAATTGTTGTTGTATCGGATGAATTTTCATATTTTGTTTAAAATAAAAGCCGCATTCTTTTGCAGCTTTATTGGTTGTATATTAAAATGTTATAGTTAATATCGGCGTTTTTGTATTTGCTTTCGGGCATTTTATTCCACAATTTAAAACTAATTGAGGCTGTATTTGTCGGGCTGTATTCAAATTCGACCCTTGGCTGATACGGCGAGCAATTATTGCAGCCGTCATTAATTCTGCAAGAGCCGCCTTTATGGATGTAGTCGCCAAAAGAGTAAATTTGGTTTGAAATATTTGGGCTGTTTTTAAAATTTATGTTTCTCACGTTGTTTGCCCAAACATAGTTAAAGCCCAAGTCTCTTGCGTTTATGCCGGTTAATTGGCAAGTTTGTTTGTATGGCATTTTGTATATTGCGCTTATGGTTTTTGTTTTGCCGTCATATGAAAGATTGGTCGGCATAAGCCAAAAATCTTTGCTTCTGCATATAGGATCGCTGATTGGTGCGCTAACACCCCCGCAATTTATTCCGATTAAAACATCAGGATTATTTATAAATCTGCTTTCTTCTGATGGCCCCTCAATTGCGGCTGTTTTCCCTATTGCATCATTTATGCAGCCCGAATAATTCAAACCGTACCAAGGTTTATTATCTTCAATGGCGCCAAAAACCTGATTGTTGGGTTCATATTTATTTGAAGCAAACAGTGAGGCTGCAACATATCTTTTTCTTGTTTCATAAATTTTGGCTTTTGAGTAATTATTAAAATTAACGGGACTGTTTATCTTAAGTGAAATTTTTGTTTGAATTTGATTTAAGTTGTTTTTTACATCTTCCGTATATGTAGTTTTGCAGAAAGAGTTTTTCGTGATGGCAGCGGCAAGTATTAATACCGAGATTGCAAATAAAATTTTGATTCTGCCATTCACCTTTTTTAAATCTCCGTTATTGAAATTGCCGTTACGCCCGAATTTCTAGCTACATCCATTAATTTTACAACGCTTCCGTGGGTTGAATTCCCCTGAACTTCAATCATAAGCCCGTCCGTTAAGGTTTTTGACCTTGTTTTAATTTCATTTGCTAAATTATTAACGGGAATTTCAACATCATCTATAAAATATTTGTTGTTTTCATCTACAACGATTGTTAAAATTTTGCTTTCATCGTTTTGGTTATTTTGTGTTTGTTCAACATACTCGGGGATTGCAAGCTTTAAGCCCTGCTGGTCAAGCATTGGCGCAATCACCATCATAATGATGAGCAACACTAAGAAAATATCCGTTAACGGCGTTATGTTGATTTCATTAAATGTAGGTCTTTTCATTTTGCCTCTTTTTCAAGTTCGTCCTGTTCTTTTTGGCTTAAGGGTTCGCCCGCCACAATAAGCTTTTTAAAGCCCGCGTTTTGAGCGGCATGCATTATATTTAAAATATCGGAACTTTTAGCGTCTTTATCGGCTTTAACTATAACTTCTTTGGCATCATTCCCGTCAATTAAGGCTAAAAGCTTTTCTTCAACCGTATCTTCAGTTATTTTTTCGCCGTTCAGGTAAAGTTCCCCTGCTTTTGTAACCGAAACGGTTGCGTTTAGTTCTTCAACCCCTGTGCCTGACGTTATTTCAGGAATTTTGATGTTGTTATCAACCGATTGAAAACTTGGCGCTATTACCATCATAATAATCAGAAGCACAAGAAAAATATCGGTTAAAGGTGTGATATTTATCTCATTAAAGGTTTGTTTTTTGCCGCTTTCATCTTTTGTAACTTTGATTGACATAAAACCCTCTTACAGTGCAATTGTTCCCGTTTCGTCAACTCTGACTTCTTCGTCTGAATCAATAAAGCTTAAAAATACCAATTTAATAAGTTTAAAATCAGATTCAAATCTTGTAACCACGCTTTGGAAGTAGTTATATAAAATAACTGCAACTATAGCAACGCCAAGACCAAATGCTGTTGCCACAAGAGCTGATGCTATACCGGTTGCAACTTCTGCAGATTGATTACCTTTTGTGGCTAAATCTTGGAAGGTATAAAGAATTCTTACAACCGTGCCAAATAACCCTAAAAACGGAGCAACACCGCCTATGGTGCCTAAAATATTTAAGTGTTTTTCAAGTTTTCTTGTTGCAAGAGAGCTTGAAATGTCATAAGCTCTTGAAAAACCTGCTCTTTGTTCGGTGTAAATTCTAAGGCCTTCTTCTGTCATCTCAGAAATTATTCCGCCTAAATCGGCTGAAACTTTTTTTGCTGCGCCAATGTTATTTTTAGCCAATGCCATTTGAAGGTTTTGAATAAAAGCGCCTATGTCGCGTTTATTTTTTGTGTAGTATGTAATTTTTTCAATTGCAACGGCAATTACAAGAAAAGAACAGATTAAAATCGGTGTTAATACCGGCCAATCGAGTAAGAATGATTTGATTAAAAGTTCCATTTTTATTCCCCTATTATATTATTATCTGTAACTTGCACCTAAGACGTTGTAATCAAAAGTAAATTCAATTTCAACGCTTGAGCCTGTAAATTCAGGCGGAAGTGCCCTAAACGGTGCAGACATTTGCACGGCAGACATTGCTGCCTGATCGTTTGCACTTGAACCCGAAGGTTTTGAAACCCTGACTGATAAGAGTTCTCCTCGTCTGCCTATTTTAAATAAAAGCACAACTCTTTTTGATGTATCACCTTTTGGCGGATGCCAATTTCTTTTGATTTTAGATTCCAATTCCCTCATATAAGGGCCCCATTGAGGTGATTTTATGGCATCAATTCCGGGGGCGCCGTTTGGGTTTCCGGGGCCCGGGTTTCCCATATTGCCCGTGCCATAGCCTCCGCGGCCTGTACCGCCAGATGAACCGCTTCTGCCTGAACCTGCGCTTGCGGTTCTTGTGGTTGAGAATTGCGGTGCAGGCATATTCATAGCACCTTTGGCAGAGCCTCCCGAGCTTGAGCCTTGTCCTCCGCCTCCTGAATTAGCGGTACCTGTGCTTGTTGAAAAACCTTTTCCGACAGGAGCACCTGTATTTGGAACGGCAACTTTAAAAGGGCTTGAGGGTGCTTTTGCCAGTTTTGGCATTTGCGGTTTTGGGGTTGAAGTTGACGGTTTTAAAACAGGCCTTTGAACCGGTGCCGTCGGTTTTGACGGCCTTGATACAGCCTTTGGCGCTTGAGGTGCGGGTTTTTGTGCAACTTTTGGCGCCGGTTGCTGCTGAACAGGTTTTGGTGTCTGTTTTTGAACCGTTTTCTTTTGCGGTGCCTGAGGTGCAGGACTTGGTTTTTGAGCAGGTTTCATTGCGGGTGCAGGTGAAGGAGAAGGCATTGAAACCTTTCTGTTTGGATCGTGGATTCCGCCTGCTCTTGAATTTTTATCGGAACGATATTTTGTGTTCTTATTAATGGGCTCAGCTTCGTTTTGCGTTAAAACAAATTCAATATCTTTTGTTTTCCATTCGGGCCTTTGCGCAAGCGGGTTGTGAATGCCCAAAAGCAGTGCAAGATAAAAGCTGAGAGAAATAACGGCAACTGCCAAAGGGTGCAAAACAAAAGCTGACAGGATAAAATATTTTAAAAATCCGTCTTTGTCTTCATCAAACGTATGCGGAAGTTGTTTTTCCGTATCGTTTGCCTTTGGCGCCTTGTCCTCTTCTAAATTGTATTTGCTTATTTTGAAAGTCATTTTTTCTTCTTTTTTAAGTATTTTATGTTTTTATTTTAGATAATAGTTCATCTTTTAAAATAGCCTGATTGATTAAATTAATAATCGTATTTATATTCTGTCGGCTGAGATAAAGTGATGGGCTGCGTAAACATAATATCAAGGTATGCGCTTACCGGAATATTAACGTTTTTGCCCTTGTTCATAGCACCTTTTGCAAGTCCCAAGCCGCCTCCGATTGCTGTGCCGTAGATTGCACCTTTACCGACGGAGCCTGATGATAAAGCGCCCATGGCCGTACCCAATGCTGCGCCTGCGCCTGCTCCAATGGCTGTATTTTTAGCGTATTCCTTAGCACCGTCCATTTTTGTGCCGCCTTTTAAGATACCTGTGTTATCGTCTGTTTTGAAAACGGCGTTAATCGGAATGTTGTAGCCTTGGGGTGTTCTTAAATTGTTGAATACAACTTGAATTTGACCGTTTCTGTTTGCAAAACCGGCTTTTTTGGCTTTAACAACGGTCCCGTTTAAGACACTTCCTTTTGAAGCAATAAGTTTGCCGTTATAGATAAAATCGTTTGCTAATGTTGCACCGACAGCGCTTCCCACCGTTGCTGTCTCAGAATTAAGAGCGCTTGTCAGCATAACATTTGCAACATTTCCTGCAGGAACGTATGTAACGGAACCTTGCAGAGAGTTAACATTTTGTACATTTGTTGTTGCGGGGGTTGTATAAGAATAATTGCCTGCGGCATATACTGAATTGGCAGTTAAAATTAAGGCTGATACAGTTAATGCGCTTAAAAAACTTTTTATTTTCATATTAGTTATTCTCCTCCGTCTTTTAAAATATTATACATTAAATTTTAATTAAAATCTTAATTTTTTTATTAATATGGAACATAATCTTCATCCAATATTATATATAAGGTATCATTAGGCATTAATGTTATATGCTGCCCGAATTCATACTCGCCGCTCGGGACATATTGCGCCACAACGCCGTTAAAATATTCCCCTTTTCTCGGGTGAAGAGCTTTGTTGTATGAAGCAGGCGGGGTCAAATCTCCGCCGATTTGCCTTTCGCCTTTATATGTTACGGTTCCTTTTATTGAATTTATTCTGCCGTCAGGAGAAACCATTTCTGTTGTTTCAATTCTCATGGCGGCATTTATGCCTGTTATCGGCATTTTCAACATTGTAATTTTTGCTTTTATAATTGAATTTTTTGGAATTATTTTATATTCGCCGAGCCAAAGGTCTGACGGTACAATAAAATAAACAAAGTCGCCTTCTTCTAATACAGAAGATGAAATTGCCTTTGTGGGGTTAACCGGTATAAATGCATCTTTTGATAAAAATGATGAATTAATATCGGCGTATACCATTTGGGGCATAAAGACAGAAAACGTTATAAATAGAATATATATAAGCAATTTTTTCATACTTAAAATTTTAAATTATTTTTTCAAATTTTGCAAAAAGAGGAGTATTTTTTGTATAATTTTTGTTATGTCAATTAAGTTTTTATTTAATAAAAAATTTTTAATACCGTTTTTTATTTTTATTGTTTTATTGGCAGTAATAATCTCGGGGTGCCTTTTTGTTATTAAAAAGGTTGAGGATATTAACTTTATTAAAAGCTTTCTTTACGAAAAATATAATCTTGTTTTAGAATGCAGTGAAATTAAAGGCGGCTTTAGAGGCTTGAATTTTAATGTTGAATCACCCGATATTTTAATTAAAGCGGAACAAAATTCGGACCCTTTTGTTGATATTAATGATTTTAGAGTTGAAATCAAGGTTTTGCCGCTGTTAATAAAAAAACTTTCAATAAGCGATATTGAAGCTTCTTATATAGGAATTAATTTAAAAAGAGACGAAAAGGGAGTTTTTGATTTTTCGAAGTATATAAAAATTCAAAAAAAGCCGTTCTTTAAATTGGATTTGGCGGATTCAAAAGCAGAAATAGGCGCATACGGGTTAAAATTCAGCGACCTTTTTACAAAAACAAATTTTGAACTTTCAGGGTTTGACCTAAAAAGTTTGGGGCTGGATAAAAACGGTAAATTTAACCTTTATACGACGGGCAATATAAAAGTAAATGATAAAATTTCAAATTATTTGGTTGATATTGACTATGTTAAAAATAAAAATTCAATGAAATTAAATCGCCATGAGGTTTTAATTTCGGCATTTGACACTTCTTTTTTAAAAAAATATCTGTACAACCAAAATGTAACAAGCTCGGATTCCGTTGTTGATATTTATTCTTCCGCTGCCGGAGAAAAAGATTATAAATTAACAGTTTTTGCAGATAAAGTTAATTTGGCTTTTGATTATAAAGGCGAAAAAAATAAAATTCAAACAAAGGGCCCCGTAATTTTTGAAAATGTTTATAACTTTAAAGACAAGGTTTTAACAATTCAAAACGGTTCTTTAAATACAAAAGGCGTAAATGTTCAATATAGCGGAACAATAAAAAATTTATTTTCTTTGAATGAAATTGAACCTAATCTTGATATCAAAATAACGGATACAAACCTTCAGGATTTTATTACTTTAATTCCCGATACGGTTATTCCTTTTCAGGAGCCTTATGTTCAAAGCATTAAAAAATATAATGCAAATGCAATTATAAACGGCAGTGCAAAATTCAAATTTAAAGATATAGATAATTTTTCCGTTAACGGAAAATTAAATTTTGATGATGTTTATGTGGTTGAGCGCCCAAAAGATGCAAAAACATCCTTTGGCGAGTGCGAATTTTTAGGAAGAGATGTTATTATAACGGTTTATGCCAATGCTCCAAGGGGCTCAATTTTAACGGTTGTCGGCAAAACAAGAATGCAAAAAATGCCGTATGCTGAGTTTAGCGTTAAATCAACAGGTAAGCTTGATTTAGCATTTGCGCATAAAATTTTAATGCCCGTTCAAAAAATTCTTAATTTAAAACTGGGGCCGCTTCCATTTATGACATTAAAAGGTAACGGCACAATAGAACTTCACACAAAAGGCACAAAAGAAAAGGCAAATTTAGAAGGCTTTTTTGAAACAAACGATGCCACGGTTACAATGAACGGTCTTAATACGGTTTTAACAAACGGCAAAGTAAAAGTTGTTTTTGATAAAGATAAAATTTTATTTAACAATGCACAAGGTTTAATTGAAGGCGCTAAAACAAAAATTGACGGCAATTGTGATACATCCGGAAATTTATTGGTCGATGTTTTTGTTGAAAATATTGAAGCAACAAAAGCAATTAAAATAGCGGAAACCTCTGAAATTGTAACAGCGGCGCTTGATGGCGGCGAATTTTTAAAAAGCTTTCAACCAAATTCAGGCAAGCTTGATTTTTACCTTAATTTATCCGGAAATGTTCCGCCTGATGCAGTTTTTGGTGAACAATCAGATTCAATTTTAGCTAAAGGTAAACTTGTTTTTAAAGGAATAAACCTAAACGTTGTACCAAAAATTAAAGGTACAAATTTAAAAGGAACTTTAACCTTTGAAAATGATGCAAAATTTGACCTTACGGCAGATATTTTTGATTCGCCTTTTAAAATAAACGGTAAAGTTTATCAAAAAGGCTCTAAAAATAAAATTCAAAAAGGGGTTCCGTCCACTCTTGATATTCAATTTATTTCGGATAATGTTTCATCGGATACGGTAGGAAGGTTCATTTTAGAAAACATTGAACTTTTTGCTCCTCAAAACAGGCTTTTTGCAACAAACTTGGGCAAGATTTTTACAACAAACAAATTTTTGCTAAAAGGTGATGTTAAAACAAGCGGTTTAATTTATTCAAATGCAACAGAGTTGGATTTATCGGGTTTTGATTTTGACGGAAATGTATATGGCGTTAACAAAAAAGGCTCGGATTTTTATTTCAAAGAAGGAAACATTGAGCTGAAAGGCAAAAACGCGAAATTTAACAATTTAAATTTAAATGCTGCCGGAATTCATTTTTCAATGGACGGTACAATTCGAAACTTTGCATCAAATAAACCGAACAACAGTTTAAAGCTGATATTTTATAATTCTCCGTTTGAAAATTATCTTAAACTTTTTATAAAAATACTTCCCGAAAAAACGGCCAAATTCCTAAAAACCGTTCAAAACCCCAAAGGGAATGTTTCAGGCAGAATGAAATTGAACGGCGACAAAATAGACGGTGAATTTTTACCGGATAAAGTTTCACTATATGATGCCATAAATAAAAGAGAAGTTTCAATTCAAAGCGGTAAAATTAAATTTAAAAACGAAAAAACCCTTTTGAGTGCTTTTAATATTTTATACGGTACATTGCCCCTCTATATAGACGGTTTTATGCAAACCGACGGCAGAGTTAACCCTGAATTTAACATTTTTGTTTCAACAAATTTAACGGAAGGTGAATGTGATTCTTTAATTAATCCTTATTTAAAATACCCCGTTCAATTGGACGGAGAAGCTTCAATAAAAGCAAGGCTTTTAGGAAATTTGGATTCATATACGAGCTATTTTTCAATTCTTTTGAATGAAGGTTCGGATATGTCTTTTATGGGCTTGAAATTGGGCGATACAAAAACAAAAAGGGAAATTTCCTCAAAAATTAAGTTTAACGGCAGCTATGCAAATATAAACTATATCAAATATTTTAAATATATTTTGTCTCAAAGCAACAAACAGACAATTTATGAGCTGATTAACGTTTCTGGCGGAGTGAAATTAAGCAAGGGCAATATTACGTTTAACAATCTTAAATTTTTCACACCAAACCCTGCACCTGTAAGGTTTTTGAATTTGTTATTTAAAAAATCACTTATAAAAGAAGGTCTTTTCACGTCAGACCTTGTTTTAAACGGCGATATTACAAATCTTTCCGCTAAAGGAAAGTTAAATTTCTCAAAAGTTTTTGTTCCGATTTATGAATCGTTTATTGATAATATTGAAATTGTTTTAAATGATAAACTCGGCCATATGAAATTTAAGCTTTCAGCTTTTAATACAACGGGTGATATAGAAATAGATTTTGTGAATAAAGTTACATATCCTATTGTTATCAATAATGTTGTACTACATTTTGAATCGGTTTCAATAAATAATCTTTTAAAATCTTTTGCTGCTTTTGCCAATTCCGCAACTCCAATGGAGGGCGACATTATTTCTTCAAATTCAAATAATCTTTCGATAAAGCCTGAAGATGTTTTGGTTAAAAAAGGCAGCTTAATTGCGGATGAAATTGATTTCAACGGAATTATCGCAAACAATTTGAAAATGAATTTTTCTCACAATAAGGAGGCCTCCTTAAAAATTGATGATGCTTATCTTTCTATTGCGGGAGGTTTAATAAAAGGTATAGGCAGCTATAATTTCAATTCAAAAGATATATTTGTAAAATCCGACTTTATGAACTGTGAAGCTGATGAATTAACAAAGGCTTTCTTTAATTTGTCCGGTCAATTGTACGGCAATGCAAACGGCACATTTACAATTTCTATGAAGGATTTTACCTTGGATGATTATGTAAGAAAAATAAACGCCACAGCCGAATTTGCGATTTTAAACGGCAGAATGCCGAAATTAGGGTCAATCGAATATCTTTTAAGAGCTTCAAACTTTATTAAAAGCGGTATATTCGGCTTAACCATAAACAATGTAATAGAACTTTTAACTCCTTATAAACATGGCGATTTTAATAAAATAAAAGGCGACCTTAAGGTTAGCGACGCTAAAATTCAAGATTTAAAAATATACTCTCAAGGTGATAATTTAAGCACATATACCTTTGGCTCTTATGACATTTTAAACGGTGTCGGCGATATTGAAATTTTAGGAAAGCTTTCAAAGAAAATTTCAAATATATTGGGGCCTGTCGGTAATACATCCGTTGTTTCAATTTTAAACATGGTAACAAGAAATAAAATGGATGAACTTGTAAAAACGGAAATGCTTAAAAATGTTAATAAAATTCCTTTAATGGATTTGAATAATGACGATTACAGGCTGTTTAACGCAAAAATTGAAGGTGCGGCAACTGCGGATAATATCGTAAAATCATTCACTTGGCTCAATTAATGTTAAATTGTTTGCTATAAATTACTCTTTGAGTAAAATAAAAAAATCGGAGTTTATAAAATGAAGAAATTTTTAGTTTTAGTATGTATATTAACGGCAAGCCTTCTTTGTACCGCTTGCATAAATAATTTGGCCATTCAGGAATTAAACCAAATGGGAAAAAATTATTTGGATAAAGGTGATTACAATAACGCCATTGCAAGGTTTCAATCCAGTGTTGATTTAGACGAAAATGTTTTTGAATCAAGGTATAACTTGGGTGTTGCATACATTAAAAAAGAAGATTATAAAAATGCAATTGAACAATTAAAACATTCAATTGAAATTAACCCGAATTCCCCCGACGCCTATTATTCTTTAGCTGTTGCCTTAGAAGCATACGGGCTTCAATTTGAAGAAAACTTATTGGATGAAGAAAACAAAAAAGAATATACGGAAGATGAAATAAAAGAACTTTTAGAAAACGTTAAAGAGGCGGTTAAAATGTATGAAAAATACATTGAGCTGGCGCCGGATGCCAAGGATACGGAAACCGTTAAATTGCATATAGAAGAATTGAATAAAACCATCGAGGAAAATCAAAACGGGAAAGAATAATGATACTGTATCCGCCTGAATTTAGCTATTTTGATTTTTTCGGGGTGAATATTCACTATTATTCCCTTTGTATATTTTTTGCGATTATTGTTTGTTATTTATCATCTCTCTTTTTGTCATCAAAAGTAATGACATCGGTAGATAAAAATGTTCTGTCAGATATTGTCCCTTTGCTTATAATTTTTTCCATTATAGGTGCGAGAATTTATTATGTGCTTTTATCAATCGAATATTTTATTTTAAATCCTGCGGCAATTTTTATGGTGTGGCAGGGGGGTTTGTCCATCCATGGGGCAATAATCGGCGGTATAATTTTCGGCATTTTGTATGCTCAAAAAAACAAGATGAATTTCTTTCCCTATGCGGATATAATTTGTGCTACACTGCCTTTGGGGCAGGCAATAGGAAGATTCGGAAACTTTTTTAATCAGGAAGCTTTCGGCTTGCCTGCGGTGAATGCCCCTGTAATGTTGTATGTAAAAGAAAATTTCAGACCTGATAAATATATTCAATATGAATATTTTCATCCTTGTTTTTTGTATGAAAGCATTTTAAACATTTTGATTTTTGTTTTTCTTTTATTTTTGTTGAAAAAAACTTCAAAAGATTATGACGGTGTTATTTTCTTTTCATACATTCTTTTATATTCCATTGTAAGAATGATAATTGAACCGTTCAGATCGGACACGGTTTTTTACGTTTTCGGTCTGCCCTTCCCCGTGCTTATTTCAATATTGGGCGTTATTATAGGAATTTCTGGTATTACCATCAGAATTAAAAAAGGAAAAGAAAGTATTTTTTAATTTTCTTTAAAATATTGATAAATAGTGCAAAATTTGCTTTAATGAGAATGTTAGGAGCAGAAAAATCTATGTATTTTGAAAAAGTGTTAACAATGATTCTTGCAGGCGGTCAAGGAAAAAGGCTTTTTCCTTTAACAAGAGACAGGGCAAAGCCCGCAGTTCCTTTTGGCGGCAGATACAGAATTATAGACTTTGTTTTAAATAACTTTGTAAATTCAGGCCTTTACAGAATCAAAGTTTTAACACAGTACAAATCAGATTCTTTAAATAAGCATATTTCAAGAGGATGGGATTTATCATCTTCAATTGATCAATATGTGGATTTGGTTCCCGCGCAAATGAGAACGGATGGCAACTGGTATAAAGGAACCGCAGATGCCATTTATCAAAACATAAATCAGATTATGGATGAAAAATATCAAACGGTTTGTGTTTTTGGGGGCGACCATGTTTATAAAATGGACGTTCGCCAAATGCTTGATTACCACCACAAAAAAGATGCCGATATTACAATATCCGCTATTCCAGTTGATATTGAACTTGCAAGTGAATACGGCGTTATTGAAGTGGATGATGATTGGCGGCTAACAGGCTTTATTGAAAAACCAAAATCAAGACCGAAATCTATGCCGAATAACCCCGATAAGTGCTTAGTTTCAATGGGAAATTACATTTTTAAAGCAAATTCACTTGTTGAAGAATTAAAGCTTGATGCGCTTGATATGAATTCTGACCATGATTTCGGGAAAAACATTATTCCAAATATGCTTCAAAAGGGTAAAAGAGTTTATATTTATGACTTTTCATCAAACACATTCCCCGGCATGACAGATTCAGAACGCGGCTATTGGAGAGATGTCGGAAATATAGACAGCTATTTTCAAGCCAATATGGATTTATTGGAATATAATCCGGAATTAAATTTGTATTCAAACGAATGGCCTTTAAGAACTTATAACTATAACTTCCCCCCTGCAAAATTTATATGGGATGAAGATAAAAGGGTTGGTGTAGCTAAAAATTCACTTGTGTCTGAAGGCTGCATAATTTCAGGCGGTTCGCTTTCAAATTGTGTTTTATCGCCAAAGGTCAGAATAAACAGTTACAGTCATATTTCAAACTCAATTTTATTGGAAAATGTAACAATAGGCAGATATTCAAAAATAAACAAAGCCATAATTGACAAAAACGTTGAAATTCCGCCCCATACCGAAATTGGTATAAATAAAGAAGACGACTTAAAAAGAGGCTTCTATGTTTCAAAAGGCGGTATTACGGTTGTTCCGAAAGATGCCATTGTTAACAATTAACCGATAAATTTTGAAGAAATTTTTGAAAAAGCGGAATCGGATGAATAGTTTTTCATCTGCTGAAAGTGTTTTTTGCTTTCTTCAATAGGGTCAATCGGTTCTTCTTTTTGAATGCTTGGCGGAAAAACTGTTTTTGGGTTATAGATATTGCTTTGTTTTTTCTGCTGTTCCAAAATCGCCTTTCTTTTGGCTTCTTTTTTGTTTGTAACATGTTTGTTGTACATCGGTAAAAGTACACCCAAAAATACCAAAGAGAATCCCAACCCGCCCAATTTTGCAAGTGAACGATAGTTTTTATGTTCGGGTGCTATTTCATCAAAAGTTTTAATATTGGTATCTTTTATCCAGCCTGTAAATTTTTGCCAAAGGTTTTTATATTCTTCAGGCTTTTTGGTTTTATTGAACATTTGAAGTTCGCCCGTTTTTCCTTTTTTGGAGAATTTTTGAATAGCAGTTGCCGCAAGTTTTTCTGCGTAATCTCCAAGGAAATATAACCCTGCAAATGATGCTAAATCCCTAACTGTGCTTTCTCTTAATTCGTTAGGATCTTCCGCCGCAACCATTCTTGATGCAAAAGTAGACGTTGCAATTACACGGCACTGATTAAGAGTCGGGAATTTTGTGTTAAATTGAAGCATTTCAACGGCACCGGATAAACTTTTCGGGAAAGTTTTTCCCATTGAAAGTGCTGCTAAACCGACAATTGAACCAACCGCAAGCGGTTTTGTTACTTTTAATTGTTTCTTTTCATCTTCTGTTAATTCACGGTTTTCGTTTTCAAAATCCTTATAAATGGGTGCACCCGCTTTTTTATATTTATGGCGCGTCATGGCCCTGTTTATGGTTTGAACGCTCATAGCCAAAGGAATTACAACGGCAAGCCCCATAAGGCTCTTTGCGTTAACCAATTTTGTTGCTTGTTTTACAAATTTATCAGGATTTAATCTTGCTTCTTTTGAAATTGAAAGTGCAGCGCCTACGTCTGCCGTATCTCTTAAAAAGTTTCTGAGGTCTGAACCTATGTTTTTGCCGTTAAATTTAAGAGCTTGGGTTGCTCTGAAACCGCCGTTTTCATCAATTACTTTAACGATTTTTTTGCCGAATTGGTCTTTATAGCTGTATTGCCCTTTAACCAAAACATCATAGGCATTTTTTAGAGCCCTGTTTCTTTCTCTTGTATATTTGAATCTTTGAATCAGGTTTTTTGGGCGTCCGCCGCCTGTCATGGCAGGTTCTAAAAGTTTGGCCGCTTCATCAATAAGGTTTTTGTGGTCGGATAATTTATCCCATGAATCTACGCCGTTCAGCCCTTCAATTCTTTTAAGCGCGCTTTTTACAAAGCCCGTATCTCCGAATGGCTTATTTCTTAAAATTTTTCTTGCTTCATAAAGTTCATCGGGGTCTGTGATTAATGAAAAATCTTTTCCTATTCCTATGTAATCTTTCCAAACGCCGACTAAATTTGAAAAAGCTTCCCCGTTTGCCCAAGACCTTGATAAATTCAGAGGTTTACCCTTTGGGGTTATAAAATCTTTCATATAGCCGTCATTTACGAGTTTTGCGGCACCGTATACAAAAGCACCCGGAATTAAACAGTTGACAATCAAGCCGGAAAATTCACGCCTTGCGGTTTCTGCCGCTGCGGGAACTCCGGTTTGTTTTAAGTCAACCAAGGTTCTGGGGACATCTGTTGCGGCAGTATCCGTAAACGCAACGCCAATCATCGGAACATCATCGCAAACTTGGAAAAATTTGCCGACTCCGTTCATAACGGCTCCGCCAATTCCACCAAAAGAAAGTTCTTTATTTGTTCTGTTGTTATGTCCTTGCTGGTAATTTATGTTTTGGACACTATTTATTTGCATATAAAAAGTAATTCCTTAAATGATGCGGCAAAATTTCATGCTCATGCGGTATAAAACTTCAAAAAAAATAAATTTGTCGGTATTTATCTTTTTGTTACACCTGTAACAATATAGAACAAAGAATTTTTATTTGCAAACCTTGATTATTTTTTACTTAAAAAAATTTAACCAAAAAATAAGGGGCACCATATTGCCCCATTTAAGCAGAATTGAAAGGTAGTAAGTAAGTGTATTTTTTTCTTTACGTTTTTATCAATTACATAGTATAATTTTTTAAATTGTATTTTATTAATCAATATGTTAGCATAAATATGTTGCAAATGCAACATGTTTTTAAAACAACATAGAATCGGGATGAAAATGGAAGAAATAAGACAAGAGAAAAAATATACGGAATCGCTGTTTTATGAAGTTTATTTGACAGGTAAATATATTAAAAAATTATCTGCCCAGCATTTTAAAAATTTGAATTTGGAATTGACGGGCGAAGAATTTTCGACCCTTGATTTTATTTACCATAACGGCAATATGTGCCAAAGAGATTTGGCGCTTAAGATGTTTATAAACAGAGCCAATATGGGAAAAATTTTAAATGAGCTTGAAAACAAAGGGTATCTGAAAAGAATTGTAGATGTTAAATGCAACAGGCCCGTAAAATTAATTTCAATGACAAAAGAAGGCGAAGAGGTTTATACAAAAACGCTTATAACATTGAGAAACACTGCGCAAAAGGCTTATTGCAAATTTAAGGAAGATGAAGTTAAAGTTTTAATTGCAGGCATGCAAAAGTTAAGAGAATATTTAAAAGAAATTGTTGAAATAGATATTTAACCGTAACTTTACTAAACTTTATATATTTCTTGCAGTATATTTAATACCCATGGTATAATTTTTTGTACTCTTGGTTTTAAGAGTGTACAAATCGAATCGCAAAAATACAAAAGAGCGGTAATTCAATAAAACCGTTCTTTTTTTTAGAAGAAAAATATGAAAGAACACTTTAATAAAAAAGAAATATTGGAAAAAATCACTCCCGTTATAGAAAACACGGCGATGAGATACAACCTTATACCAATTGAAATTTCTTTTGAAAAAGAAAACGGCCATTGGTTTTTAAGAATATTTATTTATTCAAACGATCACCCCGTTAACCACAAAGATTGCGAAAACATTACAAGAAGCATTGGGGATATGCTGGATGAAATTATTCCTTTTAAATATTATCTTGAGGTTTCGTCTCCGGGGTTAGATAAAAAATTAAAATCCAAAAGAGAATATGAAATTTTTAAGGGGCACAACGTTATAATTAAGGTTAAAACCCCGATAGAAGAAAATTTGAATAAAACTTTTACAGCCAAACTTGTGGATTACAACGATTCGTTCGGCTTAAAAGTTTTTGTTTATGACCTTGAAAAAGAATTTGAAATAAGTTTAGACAATATTTTCACGGTCAGATTAAATGATATTGAAGAAATATAGGAGAGATAAAGATGATTAAAATTGGAACGGCGCTTTTTGAAGCAGCAGAACAATTAGAAAGAGAAAAAGGAATTTCAAAAGATGTCCTTGTTTCTTCTCTTTGCGACGCTTTAGTTGCAGGTTATAAAAAACACATTAAAGATAAAGACGCAGAAAACGTTGAAGCAATTATGGACGAAGAATCAGGCGAAATTGGTGTTTTCAGAACAAAACTGGTTGTGGAAAATGTTGAAAACCCCGACACTCAAATTTCTCTTGAAGATGCAAAAGAAATAGATGATGAAGTTGAACTTGAAGATGAAGTTAAAATTGAAGTTACCCCTGAAGACTTCGGCAGAATTGCCGCACAATCGGCTAAACAGGTTATCACTCAAAGAATAAGAGAAGCTGAAAGAAAACTTGTTTTAGATGAATTTATGAGCAAAAAAGGCACGTTGATTACAGGTATCATTCAAAGAAGAGACGATAGAAACGTTATCGTTAACATCGGTAAAACCGACGCTGTTATGCCTGTTAAAGAACAGTTGCCCGGTGAATATTATAAACCCGGAAACAGAATCAGAGTTTTTGTTTTGAACGTTAAAGAAACAACAAGACTTCCTCAAGTTATTGTTTCTCAAGCACACAGTGAAATTGTAAGAGAACTTTTTGAACTTGAAGTTCCTGAAATTGAAGACGGTATTGTTGAAATTAAATCAATTGCAAGAGAAGCAGGATACAGAACAAAACTTGCGGTTTGGTCAAATGATCCTTCCGTTGATTCGGTCGGCGCTTGCATCGGGCCGAGAGGTTCAAGAATTCAAACAATTGTGGGCGAATTAAAAAATGAAAAAATCGACATTGTAAGATATTCAAATGACCCTGTTGAATACATTGTAAATGCACTTTCACCTGCAAGAATAATTTCCGTTGATATTTTGGCGGATGAAGAAAACAAAAAAGAAGCTTTTGTTATTGTTCCTGATGATCAACTGTCGCTTGCAATCGGCAGAGAAGGGCAAAATGTAAGGCTTGCTCACAGACTAACCGGCTGGAAGATTGATATTAAATCAGAATCTCAAGCTGCGCAAATGGAAGCAAGACAAGAAGCAAAAGCGGCAGAGGCTGAAGCCGAAGCAGAAGCTCAAGCTGAAGAAGAAACGGTTGAGGCAGAAGAATAATATGCTGAAAGTTATCATAGCAGGCTATGATAAAATGCTGGCTGCCCTTATTAACGGTGCCCAAGATAACGGACACGAAGTTGTGGGGGTGATGAGAATTGACAGGGTAAGGTATAATCCCCTTACCCTGTTTTTAAAAGATATTTTTGTCCCGTCAAAAGATTTCAGCTATATAAAAAGCAAAAATTTAAAAGAAATTAAAACAACAAGCGTAAACAGTAAAAAATTCAGAGATTTTATTAAAAAATCAGGTGCCGATTTAATTTTGGTCGGCAGCTGGAGCGAAAAATTTTCAATAGAAACAATTGAAACCCCAAAATATGGCGTTATTAATTGCCACCCTTCACTTTTGCCGAACCACAGGGGCGCAAACCCTTATTTTTGGCAAATTTATTCAGGCGACAGTAAAGCGGGCGTTACTTTCCATTTTATGAACGAAAAATTGGATGCAGGCGAAATTTTAATGCAGGGCTCTTTTGATATAACCCTTAATATGACGGGGGGAAGCCTGAAAACAAAAACCTGTAAAGTGGCTGAGGTTATGGTAGGGCAATTATTAAATGATTTGGAAGAAGATAATATAATTCCCGTTAAACAAGATGAATCAAAAGCGGTTTATGACAAGTGGGAAGAAGATTTAAGATATGTTGACATAAAAAAAGAACCGCCCCTTGTGATACATAATAAAATAAGGGGTTTAAGGCCTTTTGCATACCCTATTATTAACTATAACAACAGAAATTATAAAATCGGGCATTCAGAATTAATTTTAGAAAAAAACCCAAAATTTGAAATAATAAAACAGGGAAAATTCCTTATTATAAAATATGAAAATTGCACCCTTAAATTGACCCTAATTTAGATTTTTGTTAATATAGCGCTATGATAAACGTTAAATCCACATTAACTTATAAGGCTTTAGCAATCTTTGGGCATGGCTTAAAAGATTTTTTAATTACCTTGGGAAATGTAGGAAAAGATTTCAGCAGAGTTTTTTATTACATTTTAAGATTAAGAATTAACTTAAGAGCAACAATGGAACAAGCTTCAAGGTTTGCGGTGGATAGTTTACCCATCACATTAACCATTGTAAGCATGACAAGTATTATTATTGCCATGCAAATAGCGCCCGAGCTTGCAAAGCAGGGGGCGGAGGGCTACATCGGAATGTTATCCGCTCTTGTTATGGTAAGAGAACTTGCCTGCATTATGGCAGGCTTTGCAATAATTTCCATGATAGGTTCATCTTTTGCATCAGAGCTTGCTTCAATGGCAGTCGGAGAGCAGATAAGCGCAATGAAAGCGCTTAAGGTTGATCCTATTGAATATCTTGTTGTGCCAAGGTTTTTAGCCGGTGTTATTATGATGCCGTTTGTTTTTATTTTGGCATCTTTTGCAGGGCTTGTTTGCGCAGGGTATATTTCAAATGTAACGGCTAATTTAAGCCTTTTAAATTATGTTAACTCGCTTTGGCAGGGGTTATATGTCAGAGATATTTTAATTGCAATGCTAAAAGCATCCTTTTTTGGAGGCACAATAGCCCTTATCAGCTGTTCTTGCGGCTATTCAACAAGAGGGGGCGCAAAAGAAGTAGGCATGTCAACAACAAGAGCGGTTGTTTGGAGCTTTCTTGCAATTGCAATTTGGGATTACATTTTTGCGGCAATTTTTTATCTGTAAAGGAAAAATATGGGCATTCAAGTTAAAAATTTAGTTAAAAGTTTTGATGATAAAATAGTTCTTGATAATTTGACATTTAGTGTTGATGATGGCGAAACACTTGGTGTTGTCGGGTTTTCAGGGTCAGGAAAATCGACTCTTCTAAAAATAATTTCAAAACTTTTATACGCAGATGAAGGGACAATTGAGACTGCAAAGGGTTCTGATGTTGCAATGACATTTCAATATTCTGCATTGTTTGATTTTTTGGATGTTTACCACAATATTGCATTTCCGCTTTTAGAGAGAAAAGAATTTAAGGGAAGATATACTAAAGATGAAATTAAGCAAATTGTAAAAGAAAAACTTGCGCTTGTGGGCTTAGAGGGTATTGAAGAAAAATTCCCTTCGGAATTATCCGGCGGTATGCAAAAAAGGGTTGGTTTTGCCCGTGCCATTGTAACAAACCCGAAAACCATTTTATACGATGAACCAACAGCGGGCTTGGACCCTGTAAGTTCCACTTTAATTGAAGATTATATTGTAAGATTAAAAAACGAACTAAACGCCGCCTGTATTGTTGTAACTCACCAAATGTCAACGATTAAAAGAGCTTGCGACAATGTAATTTTATTGTATGAAGGAAAAATTGTTTTTAAAGGCAAAACCGAAGAATTTTTAAAAGGGGACAATCCCTATACAAACCAATTTATAAATGCTTCTTTAGACGGGCCTATGGAAATTAAATCCGCAATATAATGAATTTGGCGGGTTTCGCTTCGCTTCACCCTACGGAATTTCGCTTCTTGGATTTTGTTTCACTTGGGCAAGCCGCTCATATCGCTTGCGCTTTTATTCGCTAATGCCCTCGCTCCCGCGTGCTTCGCCAAGGCTTCGCACCCCACAAAATCCGCTTTCTTGAAATTCCTAGCGGCTCACTAATTTTGAACTTCGCTTTTGAAACCTAAAGGGTTTCAGCCGCTCCGTAAATCGTTCGCCTTGGCGGGTTTCGCTTCGCTTCACCCTACGGAATTTCGCTTCTTGGATTTTGTTTCACTCGGGCAAGCCGCTCATATCGCTTGCGCTTTTATTCGCTAATGCCCTTCGCTCCCGCGTGCTTCGCTTACGCTCCGCACTCCACAAAATCCGCTTTCTTGAAATTCCTAGCGGCTCACTAATTTTGAACTTCGCTTTTGAAACCTAAAAGGCTTCAGCCGCTCCGTCAATCGTTCGCCTTGGCGGGTTTCGCTCACTTACGTTCGCTTCACCCTGCGGAATTTCGCAAAATAAAGGCCAAACTAATGTTTGGCACTAACAAGGATGACAATAAAATATGTATTAAATCTATAAACTAAGTTTCTCATAAAATGTGAATTTTTGTTATTTTTTGGTAAATTTCACCCTTTTAGTGTATATTGTTTTTATGAAATTAATTGTTCAAATACCTTGCTATAACGAAGAAGAAACTATTTCAACCACATTAAATGAAATCCCGAAAAAAATTGACGGAATTGATGATGTTGAAATTTTGATTATAGATGACGGGTCAATTGATAAAACGGTTGAAGTCGCAAAGAAATGCGGAATAGACCATATTGTTTCCCACCCTAAAAATTTGGGCTTAGCTAAAGCTTTTGCAGCGGGAATTAAAAAGGCGGTTGAATTAAATGCCGATATTATTGTTAATTTGGATGCGGATAACCAATACAAGGCTTCAGATATTCCAAAATTAATTCAGCCGATTTTAGAAAAAAAGGCGGATATTGTAATCGGTGCAAGGCCGATTGAAAAAATTAAATCGTTTTCACCTTTGAAAAAAATGCTTCAAAAATTAGGCTCATACGTTATGAGAAAAATTTCAGGCGCAGATATTTTAGATGCCCCAAGCGGCTTTAGAGCTTTTACAAAAGAAGCTGCCCAAAAAATAAACATATTTGATAATTACACATATACAATGGAAACAATTATTCAGGCGCAAAATAAGGGGCTTACCATTAAATCGGTTCCGATTGAAGTGAATGAAGAACTTCGCCCTTCAAGGCTTGTTAAAAATAATTTTGATTATATAAAACGCTCCGTTTTTACAATGATGAGATTTGTCATAATATACAAACCCTTCAGGTTTTTTATGAAATTAAGCCTAATTCTTTTATTTTTAGGGCTTATTTTAGGTTTTAGGTTTGTATATTTTTATATAACTGAAAGCGGGCAGGGCCATATTCAAAGTTTAATTTTGTGTGCAATTTTAATTTTGATGGCTGTGCAATCTTTGTTTTTTGCGGTTATTGCGGATTTACTTGCAATCAACAGAAAACTCTTAGAAGACATTCAAATAAAGGTTCAAAAAAATGGAAAAAGCTTGTGATTATTTTTTAAATAAAGGGTATTCATGCTCTGAATCCGTTGTTATGGGGGCAGTTGAAGAAGGGCTTGTTCCGAAAGAAATTTTAGACGTTGCAACCTCTTTTTCAGGCGGCATGGGCATTGGTTGCCTTTGCGGCGCAGTTGCAGGCGCACAAATTGTTATCGGATATTTGCACGGTAAGAATAAAACAAATATGGCAAGGGCTTATGCAAAAAAATTTGTTGAAGAATTTAAAAATATCCATAAAGCAACTTGCTGCAAGGTTTTAACCGCAAACTTTAAAGATAATTTTAATTCACCCGAAAGAAAAAATCATTGCGTTAATATGGTTGAATCTTCTTCTAAAATATTAAAAGAAATCCTAAAAGAAGCAAAAGAAACAGTTGGCTGATATATAAAGATTTTATTAAGTTAGCCCATCTAATCTTGACATGTGTAACAGTTTGATTTAGCATTCTTGTGTGTGGAGGAAGACAGATGATACAACCTATTACTGCAAATCAGGCAATTGCAAACAAAACAATGTTAACTTCACCTGTGTTTGTCGGGAAAATGAGGGAAAGTGAACCCAATGACGATATTAAACCTCAAGCTCCCGTTACTGTTCCTGTTGAAGCTCCCGTAAATGAACCGAGCTTATCAACAGACAGCGCACAACAAGGCGAAAAACTGGACATTAAATTTACAGGCTGCCGTGAATATTCACTGTATGGCAACAAAGTAGATTATTTTGCATAAGTTTTTGGCAAAAACCATGGTTTGATTTTAAAAGCGCACTTTATAAGTGCGCTTTTTTAACACCTAAGAACTTTTTATTTATGCGAAATTTATGAGAAGAAATGCCCTCTTTTAGAATCCAATGTAATAGAATCAAAAGAATATAGTGCGGCAGGGCGTTTTGAGCCTGCTTTTGAAAATTCGTTTAATTCTATCAAAATGTTAGAAGCAAGCATTTTCTTTCTAAAGTTTCTTTTATCAAGTTCTTTTTTCAAAATCAATTCGTAAGATTTTTGTAATTCCGTTAATGTGAATTTTTTTGGAAGCAACTGAAATGCTATTGGGCAAAGTTCCAAACGTTCACGCGTTCTTTTTAGTGAATATTCAATAATTTCTTTGTGGTCAAATGCTAAAGGCGGAAGTTTTTCAACGCTGTGCCATTCAATTTGCGAAGCGCCTGATTCATCTGTTATTTTAACATCAATATCTTCTGCCCTTATAAGCGCATAATAAGCACAAGTGATAACCCTTGTATTCGGATATCTTAAGGGGTCGCCAAAAGTGTATAACTGTTCAAGGTAAATGTTTTGAACGTTTGTTTTTTCTTTTAAAACTCTTAAGGCGGCATCATCCAAGTTTTCGGATAATCTGATAAAACCGCCGGGGATAGACCATCTGCCCCTGAATGGTTCATTTGTTCTTTTTAACAAAAGCACTTTCAGTTTATTTTTGATAATGGTTAAAATAACCACGTCGACCGTAACTTCATGTGTTTTTGTTTCTGTAAATGTTCTGTTTGTGCTCATAAACCAATATTAAATCAAACCTTTTTTTCTGTCAAAATGCCTAACGGTTTTTTAGAATAACAAGCTTTCTTGTGTGGTTTTCAGCCAAGGGTAAATCATATGAAATTATATTTAAAAGCTTAAGTTCCCTGTATTTTTTAAGTGCGTTTTCAACTTCATCTTCCGCAGTTATTGCCTTATATGATATAAAAACCCCCTCGCATTTAAGGTGTTTTTTTGAAAATTTCCATACATCTTCAATTTTGCCTACGGCTCTGTTTGTTAAAATGTCCGCATAAAGAGGTTTTATATTTTCGATTCTTTCGTTGATAACATCCAAATTGTTTAATTCAAGTTTTTCTTTTGCCAAATTTAAAAAATCTGTTTTTTTTCGAATTGAATCAACCGCTATAATTTTGTTATCAGGAAAAAAAATTGAAAGAATTAAAGAAGGGAAGCCGCCGCCTGCGCCTATATCCAAAATTTTTAAGCCGTTATTAAACCCTTCATATAATTTAATTGCAAGAGAATCCAAAACATGTTTTTCAAATAAAACCGCTATGTCGTTTTTGCTCATTAAATTTGTGTGGGAATTATATTCAACAAAAATTTTTTCCCATTCGCTTAATTTTAAAAGAATGTTTTCACTTGGGTAAAAGCCGTATAATTTTTCAATAATTTCTTTTTTATTCAGGGTCATAAAGTTCTTTCATGCCTCTAAAAACATAATCACCGAGCTTTATTCTCATATCGTTAATTCTTGTTGTAACTTTTTCCATATTTTCTTTTGAAGCGGATGAGCCGAGAGTTGTTTTTGCTTGAAAATAGCAAATTAGGGCTTGTTCATTTTGTTTCAAGTCGTAATAGTAATCGCCGAGCTCAATTAAAGAAATTGCAATTTCAAAAGAATTTTCCGATAATCTTGCATATTCAAGCGCTAAATTCAAATAATCATAAGCTTTTTCGACATCAAGGGTTTTATAAATTTCTGCTACATTTCTTGCAATGTAATATGTATCAATGTAGTTGTCGGTTTTGTTTGAAAGTTCAAGCGCCTCTCTTAAGTAGCCTGCGGCTTCTTCGCTTTCTCCCATATCCGCCAAAATAACACCCAAATTGGTGTAGGCTTTTAAAAGGTAATATTCGTTATTTGAGTTGTTTGAATATTCAATTGTTTTTTGATATTCAACAACGGCTTCTTCATAATAGCCGTTTTCGTCATATAAAGAGCCCGTTTTAAATGAAATCTCGGGCAAAAGTGCATCTTGTGTGCCGACAGAGTCCAATATTAAATCCTGAGCTTGCTTGTATTCTTGAAGCGCTTCTTCAAAATTATTTTCAAGTTCAAAAATTTCTCCCAAAGAAAGCCTTGCGGTTGCCATGGTTTTTTTTGAAATATATTCTTCTTTTTTTATGATTTCTTCAAAACAGGTTTTTGCGCGGGAGAATGCGTATAATTTTTTATAAATTTTGCCTATTTCTATTCTGTATTTTGCCCAATAATCACTGTCGCCTTCATTTAAACAAATTTCGCAAAGCTCTCTTAAAGCAGAAAGTGCAAGGTTGTTATCGTTTAGCTTAGTTGCGCAAAATGCGATTTTTGAATATACATTGATTTTTTCCAAAAATGTTTTTGCTAAAGGCTTTGCATCCGTCAGCTTGTCTTCGGCTTCTTTAAACTGATATTCTTCAATTAATTTTTCCGCCTCTGATATCATTTCTTCAAATAAAGAATTTTTAAGAATTTCTGCAGGCTCAATTTCTTGAATTTTTTCTTTTTTGATTTCTCTTTTTCTTTTTAAATTGCTCATGCCCTTCATCGGTTTGTTGGCATCGGTTACAAACCAGTTAGGGTTGTTTATAATGGCTTGCGCCACATAATTAAAAGTCGGAGTTGAATTTATTTTTGCAACTTTCGGGGCAGATTCTTTTAAAAATACAATCTGCTTTCTGATTGATTCTCTTGATAGTCTTAAAATTCTGTCTTTCGGGCTTTTTTTAAGTTCGTTTTCATAAATTGAAATCAGTTTATTAAAAATTTCAATCTTATTTTGAAGAGTAATATTTTCTGAAAAATATTTTCTTAAATACGATTTAATATAATATGTCCCCCAAAACTCGCTGACTGCAAATTTTGAAACAAGGTAAGAAAATTGTTTAATGTCGCCTAAAGAATAAGCTTCAATGAAATCCGAAGGCACATTGTGGTAAATACAGGAAAGATTTTCCAACAACGGATAATAATTGTTCGGAATTAGGGAAATTTGTTTGTTTATCATAAAGTCGCCGAACGGTATTTCTTTTTCTTTAAATTCCCCCATAAGGGTTTGAAGCGGCGTAAAGGTTGATTCCAAATATGTCAGAACCATTTTTAAATAAAGTTCGTAGCCATCCGTTGCTTCATACAATTGTTCAATTAAAGACGGGTCTTCGTCTTTAAAATAATCCGATAAAACTTCCTGAAATTCAAAAAGGTTTATTTTTTCAAAATAAATTTTTTCAAGGGCAATTGTCGGGTTTTCAACCAAATAACAAGTCGGGTTTTTTGAAATTACAATAACTTTAACATTGTTGAATCCTGCAATATGAATTAGAAAATCCGTTATTTCTTCTTCGTTTGTAATGGCTTCAAAGTTATCAATAATTACAACGGCTTTTTTCTCAAGGTTTTTAAAATAAAAGCTCACTTTGTCCATAAACCCTTCTTCGGGGTTCTTTTTTAAGGCAATTTTTTCTCTTATTGCGTAATTTCTGAAAGTATCATAAAAAGATAAAAGAAAATCGTCCGTTACGGTTCCTTTAAAACAAAGGTGATGAAATTTTAAAATATCTTCAGCGTATGAATTAATTGCAGCTTTAAGCACGGATGATTTTCCGGAACCTGAGTAGCCGTTTATGTATAAAACGTCTCTGTCGGAATCCAAAAAGTCATGGATTTCTTTTATGTGCACACTGTAAAATTTTGTAAATAGCTCATTCATCTATTTTATTTTAACCGATTTTATGGTATTAATCCACTATTAACAACTAAGTTGTTAATTATTAACTTATGTAAAGTCTAGTTTGTTTTAGGTGGCAACAAATTATATTTTCATGTGTTTTTTAATATGTGTGTTAGTCGTGGAGCATTTTAATGCAGGTTGATACAGCAAAGTTAGAGAATATTCCTAAAAATTCATACTTGGTCGTGCATAAAGACCTTGATAATGAGGATCATATAATTAAAAAACGTCCGACAACGGGAGCGAGGATTGTTGCGGATAAATTTGTAAACGATGTCTTTTCATACGCACCAAAGGGCATGACGGGTTCTAAAAACAGTAATTTTTATGAGTTTTTGTCCTTGGGGCTTATCCCAAATTTAGTTGGTTCCGCTACTTTAATTTTATTATCGAACGCACTTAACAACAAATTCGGCGGCAGAGACAGCATGTTTGCCAATATGAACGGCAGAAAAATGGCTGCAGGCGTTGTTTTATACGCAGCAGGCAAGTGGATTGGCAATAAGATTATAAATTCGGGCGTCAAGGCAACCACAGGCGTTGATATGGAAATGCCTTACAAAAAAATTGTTCACGAATTACCTGATTATAAAGGCGACACTGACACAACAAGCGTAGAATTTCACAGGGTTTTTGAGAGTGTGGATTTCCCAAGGTGGGATTTAATCAACAAACAAGGCGAACACAACAACAACAGATACGAATATTACGATAAAATGGCGAAAAAGATGGGATATAGCGAAGAATTAAATGCTTCCGATCAAGTAGTTCAGCCAAAAATCAAAGAAGTTCTCGTAAAATCGACAGCGGCAAAATCAATCAGTTCTTTTGTTTGGGCTGCATTGGGTGTTGCAATAGCCGCTCAAAAACCGTTTGAAGAATTTATGAACTTTAAGCACAAACCTACATTTACGCAAGCCGTAAAAGAACTTCCCAGACAAATTGCCGTTACAATGAGAGACAGCGTAAAATCTTTGGCTAAAACAAAAATGGGCAAAGGCTTGATGATAGGCGCAGCGGCAACAAGTATTTTGGGCATTTGGAATGCATCAAAAAATTTCAAAGCACCTAAAGAAAACAAGCAATCAACAGTAGACTACAATAAGCAATACATGGAGTTTTAATGCTTAATACAACCAACAATCAAACAAATTTAACCTTAACAAGTCTTGAAATGCAGCAAAAATTGCAAGACAGACGGGTATTTGAGCAATTTTTAAATAAAACGAACCGTGTAACTTGCGATAAGCCGAGAGGTTATCTTGTAAAAGAAAACCCTGCTCAAATGTTCGGCTCGATGTTTGTTGATATCGCAAAAGATGCAAAAAATTTAGGCAATGCTCTTACAACAGGCAAGTCAAACGACCATGAATTAGGAAGAATGAATGACTTGGGCATGAAATTAGGCGGAGGCTTAATTGCTGCCGCACTTATCGGCTCCAAAGCAACTTCAAGCAAAAAATTAATGGAAATCTTCGGTTTCGGTACATTTTTCTCGGTTATGGCACTTTGGCCCAAAGTTGCAATAGATTTACCGACCAAATTAATGCATGGTTTTAACCCGCATCAAAAATATGTTGATTCTCAAGGCAGAAAAAAACAATTCTTCCAAGACAACCAATATCTCCCTTGGGATGTATGGTCAAAAGAAGAAATCAACAAAGTTGCGGATAAAATGAACGTGCCAAAAGACCTTAAAGACAGAGAAGAATTTACAAAAGAAAAAATGCGCACAATTGCTCTTCAAGGCAACACTTTGTGGATGTTAACCGCAGGGCTTGCAACACCCCTTTTAACTTCGCTTGCTTGTAACAGAATTGAAGAAGCAATAAGGGTTCCCGTTGCAAATCATAATTTAAGAAAACTTTCAACCGAAGCTCAGGATTTATCGGGTGCCGTAAGCAAAACCCTCGGTAATGTTGATTTATTCAAAGCTCAAGATGACAAAGTGGCTTCAGTTATTGCATCTTTAAGAAAAGGTGTAATGCCTGAAAATATTGCAGAAACTTTGGGTGAAGCATTTGATATTTCCCGTTATTCAAACGGCGGTGCAATCAGAATGGAAGCAAACGGCTTAAAAGATGCTCAAGACTTAATTTCAAGATTGTTTGTATCATCCGGTTCATATGATGATTTTGCAAAAGCATTGGCAGGGACTGAAGGTGATGATGCAGTAAAAAGCGCAAAAGAACTTCTTGAAGCGGCATTTAAAAGTGCAAAAAATGCAAAAGCGGATGATTCAATTGAATCTGTTCTTGGGTTTGCTCAAGGTATAGTTCAAAGCAATCCTGAAAAATATACAGGCGGATGGGTTGACAGAATATTTGATGATATTGATGATTTCCCCGAAGCTTTGAAGGCTGCTGCAAAAACAAAAGCCGGATACACCGATGAAACACTTTCAAAAGGTGCAGATGCAATTGAAAGAATTTATCAAGACAGCGTTAAACCTGCACAAGCCACAATGAAGGTGTTTGCCGATAAATTGAAAATTTTAGACGGAATTTCAGGTGAAAAATATAATAAAACGGCTGCAAGAATGGTTAGAGCACTGGGCTTTAGCGATAAAGAATTAACCGTTTTAAGAAATACATCAACCGCAACAGGCGAAACTTTATCGAAACTTATAACCGATAAAATTGCTGAAATTGCTGCAGATGATGCAAAATACAGAGAAGTTACCAAAAAACTTCAAGAAGTTTCCGATTCAATTGAAACCGTAAGCACAAAGAACGGCTCAAAAGCTTCAATCAAAGGCGTGTTTGATACATTGGCCGATAAAGTCGGTTCGGGCTTAAGGGCATTGGGAATTAAAGTTGTCGACGAATCAAGCGATGTTCTGAACGGTTCTTCTTTAAAACAAACACTTGAACAAGGGCTGACAGAACAAGAAAGACTTGCGGCAAGAACAAATATAACCTCGGTTGACGCTATGATTACAAAATTAAGAAGCGCAATTGAACTTGAACGCAAGATTGGCGACGGCACTTTAATTAAAGATTGGGCAAAATTTGCCGAAGAACATAAATATAAAGGCAACATTCAAGCCATGACAAAAGAAGAAATTGAAAACTTCTATAATATGTGCAGAAGAGTTGCTTGGCAAAGCACGTACGGGGATGCCGTAAACAAATTCTACTCAGACGGTAACGGCGGATTCTTCAGAACATTAAGCGATACAATCTTTAACGGAACAATGGCAGACGGTGAAATTAAAGATTGGCAGTTAAGAATGAAGAGCATGATAGACGGCGAAGGCTGCATTCCGTACCCTTCACTTCAAGAAACAAAAGCTCAAGATCTCTTTAACCAATTGAGAAAAGCAAAATACGGCGAAGACCCGAGCATTATTTCTCACCTGACCAAAACTCAAATAAGAGAACTTGAAAGAGAAGCTGCAAAACAAGCAGGCGTTTCAGATGAAGTGTTCAGATCTCACGGCATAAGGTTTGCAGATTACGGCGAATCCGTTCTGAATACATTCAAAAAACAAATCAATCAAATGCACAATGACAGAAGCTGGATGAAAGTATTCGGCGGCATAACAGTTGCACTTCTCGGCGTAACTTTCATTTCACAGCTGTTTTTCGGAAAAGTTAAAGACGAGCACTTATACGAAAGAAAACAAGACAACGACACATTTGAAAGCAGGAATAGAAATGTCAATAAATAATGTAGGGTTTAATTCACAAGTTACAGGATTTGTTCCGATTTATCCGGTTCAATATACTCCGGTTCAATTTGTTGCGCCTTACGTTCAAGCACAACCGGTTATTTATAACCTTCCGTCGCTTCCGATTTATACTCCCGCAAATAACAATGTGCAGGCTCAAACCGTTTCTCAACAACCGGTGCAGCAACAGGCTGTGCAACAGCAGGCTATACAACAGCAGGCAACAACTTCTCAAAATATTCCTTTGGCAAGCAGCCTTTTAAAAAGCTATCTTGTTGCAAACGGCAAACAGTTGCAAAATGTTTCATCGGTCAGTGCAATAAATGCTTTAAACAACGGTGAAGTTAACTGGAAAAACAATTTAAGAGAAAATCTGAGAAATTCAAAAGCAAATATAATGGCAGTTATTCCAAGAACTATGAATGCTCAGGATACTGACGGCAATGCTCTTATTCAAGACGGTGAAATCAGAGGCAACTTTGTTAATGCCGTCGGAAGACTTGATGAATTAAAAGCGTTGGGTATAAATACTCTCCATGTGCTTCCCATTCACCCCACGGGAAAAGAAAAGGCAATGGGTACGGCAGGTTCACTATATGCACCGGCTGACCTTTTAAGAGTTGACCCTAATTTGAAAGATCCTAACTTCCCCGGAAGTGCAGAAGACCAATGTAAATATTTTATTAATGAATGCCACAAAAGGGGCATATCCGTTATGCTTGACCTTCCGAGCTGCGTAAGTGTTGACTTTGCAAAAAAACACCCCGAGCTTATGGCATTTGAAAAAGACGGCTCCGACAAAACCCCCGGCGGCTGGCAAGATATCAGAATGTTCAGAGTTTTTGATAACGAAGCAACAAGAGAATTAAATCCTCATCTTTTGGAATTGCATAAAAAATATGTAGATTTTACTCAAGAGTTAGGCTTTGACGGCATCAGGGCCGATGTCGGCAGGGCAAAACCGGCAGAATTTTGGGATATAATCATTCCTTATTCAAGAACAAAAGACCCCGATTTTGGCTGGTTGGCAGAAACTTATACTTATGAAGACGCTTCGCCCCAATTGAACATGCCTCATGACAGGCCGATTGAACTTTTAAAAGCAGGCTTTGATGTATATTACGGCCAATATCACATTTTTGACCAATGGACAAAGGCATCTCAATTAAGAAATTATGTGAACGAACAAATTGATATGCAAAAAGAATTCAACGACAAACAGCCAAGAACACTAATCGGCTCGTTCTCAACTCACGATGACCAAAGCCCGATGTTCTACGGCGGTTCGCCTTGGGTTCAATTTACAAGCATTTTGCAATCCATGCTGCCTTTGTGCAACCCGTATTTTGTAGACGGGGTTCAATCAGGTGATTATTACCTATATCCTTATGAACATGCCTATGCGCCAGAAACCCAAACAGATACGCACGAATTGGTTGTTCACAAAGGAAGAATAGATATTTTCAACCCCTCAAGAAAACCGGGCGGCAACAACCCTGAAATCGGCAAGCAAATTTCTAATATGTTGAATTTGAGAAACGGCGAATATAATGACGTTATTACAAAAGGCTCAACTTGTTGGATTAAACCGAAACCCGATAACGATGAAATTATATGTTTTGCAAGACAATACGGCAATAAAACTCTTCTTGTCGTAGGTAACAGAAACGTTAACAGAAGAAACAGCGCAAAAATTGAATTGCAAGACGTAACAAAAGATATGCAGCTTAAAGATTTAACGCTGCCGTACGGTGAAAAATCTTATGTTCAAGCGGAAGACGGCGAATTGAACATAGATTTGGCGCCGTCAAGAATCCATGTATTTGAAATTAATGCCCCAAATATCGAAAACGATGCATTTGATGTATCAAAGTTTGTAAATGGGGTGTATACAAAAGTTAAATAAAATCTAAAGTTTTAGCTAAAAAATACGTAATAGTATTTGTAAGGTTAAAAGGGAACAGGAACTAAGGAGCAATTCCAGTGGACTTATCAAGAATTAACAAATCCAACCATAATTTAGAAAACAATAATGTGTCTTTTTCAGGCAGAAAAACCGTAAAGGATGATATGGGAAACCGTTTGATGAGAGTTTACCCTCCGGCTTCCATACAAATTAATCCGGAAACTGAAGAGCTTGGCATTGAATATGTTACAATGACAAACGCCCAGAGCAAGAACAAAAAAAGAACCGATTTTAATTGGAAAATAACTTCTCCTGCCCCCATAAGAATTCAAACCGATGATGATTTTAAAAGCGGTAACAAGACTTATTTTGATATAGATTTAAAAAAACAAAGATTAAAAAATGCGGGTGAATTCGGCTATCGCTTTGTTGTATACAAAAAAGACAACGGAGACCTTAAAGATAAACAGGTTTTAAGAGCGTATACCGATTCTGCGGGCTCAAAAGTTGCACTTGATAAAGACAATGTTTTTACGGTTGCTTCCACAAGGCAAGGCACGCCCCAAATTAAAGGCCCCATGGCACACATTTTCACGGATTCTTTGGGGGTTATTGATAAATTAAAAAAACAAGACGGCACAAAAATGATGCCCGAAGACTATGATGAAATGTCTGCTCAATTAAGAAGAAACCACTTTAACAGGTTGGGCGGCACTATAAAAGATATAACCGAACGTCTTGACACCGATTTTGAACCGTATGAACTTATTATGTCCACACCTTTGATAGGCGGCGGCAAGGTTGCATCTCACATGTATCACCCTGCAAACCACTTTAAAACATCCGAAGGTACAGGCACAAAAGATGACTTTCTTGACCTTCAGGTTGCTTGCTTTAACCATGGTAAAGGTTATGTTTTGGATGGCGCTTTTACATCTCAAGGGTTGGAAGGTGTACAATTAAACCAAGCTTTAATGTTTAAGGATTCAAAATTCAAATATTGGTTTAAGAATCCTTCCGAAGACGGCTTTCAATTGGGTGTATTGCCTGATTTTGACACAAAATATACAGGTATCAGAATTGTTAACCCTAAAGATGTTGAAGGTTATGAATATAATCCCGAACAGCCGACATATCTTCAATTTTATGATACAAGATTGGCTTCTAAAGAACAGCTTGAAGATTATTCGGCTTTAATTGAACAATATGACAATAAAATGCCGGTTGATCCTTATGAAATAACAACTCATAATGATTCGGTTTTACCGAATAAATTTGAAATTGATCCTTCTTCAAAAGTGTTCAGAGGAAAAACTTATGCACCGTTAGACAAATGGGAAGAAGAAGGCGACTTGAAAGATGTGCTGGCTCCTTCAAATTTGGCATACAGTCTTGTTAAAAAGGGTGAAGTCGGCGGCTTTACGGGTTGGGACGGAAACGTTGACCTTATTAAAATGAACCTTGCAAACCATGTTAACGATATTAACTATAAAGAAGGTGCAAATCAAGCAAGGAACCATCTTTATAACGTTGCAAGATATTGGACGGAAGAAACAAGAAATGCCCTTATATTTAATGTTGCAAATGAAATTTACAACAAAAGAAATACGGATGCTCACAACCAAAATGTTCAATCCGAGCTTGCAACAAAATATTTATCCGAAATTGAAGGTAAATACGGCCTTGAAAAAGGTACACTGTCGGGCATTTATAAAAGAGTATTGGATGAAAAAGACGCTTGGCAGTTTGAAAGCAAGGTAACACCAAAAAGCTACAACTATCAAATTGCGGATGATACAAAAAATGCAAGAGATTTCTTGAGAGAACAGGTTCTTAATTTCCCTCTTGAATCTTTGGAATTTTCACCCGAGCTTTTAGGGGTTTTATCAACTCCCTATATTACTCCGAGACCTTCAGCCAATTGTGATCCGGGCGCTTCTAAGAAAGAAATTTTTGAAGATGCGGCTAATAACCCGAACACAAAAATGACGGATACCGTTAAAGAAATTTATACTGAAGCTCTTCCTTCTTTAATTAATCAAACTCTGTTTTCAATTCAACAGGAACAAACAGACTTAAAAGGCGATTTGGGCAAGAACAGAAAAAATCTTATAGTCTTGAACGGCAACAATGTTGATCACTATACGCCGTTTGGTAAATATTTCCTTGAAATGGCAATAGACGATATGATGCAGTTCTTTATAACCGAAAGCCTTTTTGATGAAGATACATATCCGGTTTATAGAAACGGCAAATTGGATTATGCCTATTATGACGAGAAAAACGGAACCAAAGGAAGCGGCAAGCATCTTACTTTGAAAAAATTGGGAATACCGATTACAAACGAAAAAGATGTATCTGAAGCTGTTGCAAAAAAACTTTTAAAAGGTTTAAGAAAACTCCAAGATACCAAATCGGTAGAATATCAAAAATTTAAAGATTATTTGACTGAAAAATACTATAAGCTGGACCCTGAAGATTATAAAATAGCAGAAGCTGTTATTGACCAAACGGGTGCCGGTTTGAACTGGCGTTTTGACGCGGCGAAAGACGTTGGCGATTGGGATGAAGCCAAAGAAAAACAAATAACTGCAGAACAAGTTTGGGATGATGTTATAGATATTTGGAAACCCTTTATGAGAGAGGTCAGAAAATATAACCCTTCATCTTATGTTGTTGCGGAAGTTACTTCATTGCATGATTTTAATAATTATGATTGGGGTCATTATGACTGCGCCGATAGGGCGGAAAGTATCTTCTACGAAGAAACCGGAGCTACAACGGGCAGCAACTATTCGACATATTTTGGCCTGTATCCGAAATTATTCGGTCAAAACATTGAAAACGGCGAGTTGAAAAAGGGAACTTATCGTTCAATCAACAATTTTCTTTTGGAAACTCAAGCCTTTATCAATCCTGCAGGCAAAAAAGGCAATATAACTTCCGAATTTATTGAAGGAAGCCATATATTCCTTGATAACCACGATAAGCCAAGAGCGGCACACCTTATGGCGGTGGATGCGAAACTCTTCTGGAGTGATTTTAACAAAGGCACAAACGAAGAATTTATGCAGCGTGCACAAAAGGTTCTTCAAAGAGAATATTCTGATGATATGAGCTCTAAGGCGGTTGCCGTTGCCGAAAAATATGATGAATATTTTGAAAAATATTTGAAAGAATTCGGTTATGATGATGAATCCGTTGCAATTATGAAAAAAGCAATAGCTCACGTTGCAAACGGCAGAAAATATAAAAGTACAAACGAAAATTCAAAACCAAACTATAAAAAAGCTGATGCATTCGGTGCCATGCCTTATGAATATACAATCGCAGACGTTATAGACCAAGCGGAAGTTATGGGGCTTAACTTTAAAGAAAAAGACAAAAAAGCACTGTATGATAAAGTCAGAGCAAGTATGGTTGCGCCTTACATAAGCAAGATGACGGCTATTTATGAAATCATGAACGGCACAACAGGCATTCCGACATTGTTTGCGGGTGCGGAATTTGCACAAACAGGCTGTGAAACAAAATCCAAAAACTGGTTATTGGGCTGCAGAAACGCAATCAGGCATGATTGGATTAAAGGCAATAAAAAAGATGATGTTGCCGCATTCAATGCAAGGATTAAACAAATCGGCATGCTTCATAAAAAACCAGGTTTTGCACCGCTTTCAGGCGGCACCCCGATTGTTGTTCCCGTAGATGTTATCGGTATTGCAAGCAAGGATGACCTTATTGCGGGCCTTGAAAAAGTCGGAAATAACAAAAAAGATGATATTAACAAGTCTTGCAAATTCTTGGAATGCATAAAAAGAGGCAATGCAACCGTTCAAGATGCGGTTAATGAACTCAGAACAATGTCTGAAGAAGAAATTAAAACAAAACTTGCGGATACATTAAGCAAAGAAGACCCCGGCCTTGTGGATTGGGTTAAAAAGAATATTCAGCCTTCAGGTGATGAAACGGGCGCAATTGTTAAATATAACGACAAAGGCGATATGACAATCACCATGATTACAAACGCTTATATGCCAAAAGACGGTTACGGCGCAATTACCCTTAAAGAAAAAGGAAAAGTCAGCGCACCCAAGATTTCAAGCGTTACCCTGAAAGATTCAAACGGCAATTTAATTGCAAAACCGGGCAGTGTATTTTTAAGAAAAACATTTAATGAAAGATACAATGAATATGTTGATAACGGAACTTTTGTTTTAACAAAAGAAGGTAAATTGATAAGCGATAAAGGCGAAGAAGCAACGCTTGATTCAACGGCAACATATTTCTGTTTGCAAAAGCCTTTGTATAGTTCATATATAAAACCGATTAACTAATTGAAAAAGCCTCTTATTTAAGAGGCTTTTTAATTTCTGAAATCAGGAAATGCCATTATAGTGCCGTTTTCTGTTCTCCATCTCATCCAGCCTGTTTTTAAATGCCCGTCATAAGTTGAAATTTTGACAAGCATCCAATTGCCTTTAATCAGCCATAATGTAATATGCTTTGGAAAATTAAAGGTATCTACAACCGTGCTTTCTTCATTTTCCTGAGAGTATAATTTTTTGTAGTATTCCGGCATATTGTTAAAAACATATACGCCGAATTTTCTTCCATAAAGGTTTAAAAAGTCTTCCCAAGACATAAAATCAACATTTTCGTCTTTTTTAATCCAGCCAAACAGCTTTCTTTTTTGGTCGTAGCAAATATAAAACCAATCATCCGTATCTGTTTCAACAGATAAAAGCGCAAGATTGTTTTCTTTTGAATACGCAACAAAGGTGGATGTTATTTCGGGGTTTTTAACCCCTCTTTCCCTGATTATAACCTTATCGTTTTCAATTTTAATTAAGGCTGCAAGGGGGCTTTTCAAATCGCTCATTTCATAAATCGGAATTTCATTTTTAACTGATACCATTCCGATACCGTAGTGAAAACTTTTATTAATATGAGACGGAAGGTAGTCTGCAAATGCAGGCATAAAGCTAAAAAATAAAATAATAAGAAATATTAAAACTTTTTTCATAAAAATATTATACATTTTTATCTGAAAAAATTACATTTGACATTTTAAAAAGTATTATACGTATGATTTTTGACGAAATAGGATTTCTCTATGTAACATTATGTAAAGTTTTCAACTTGACTAAAGACTTTCAGGGAGTACGATTAAGTAAGCTAAAATTGTCATGATTATGGAAAATTTTCGCTTTTTTCAAAGATTGACAATCGGGCTAATCTAAGCAGACAACAAGTTTTCAGCTGAATTTAACAATTGTAATTACATATATTAGAGGTATTTAGATGTCAAAAACACAATATGCTAACCGTGTTACTCCGATGGGCATTCCACCTACCCGTTTGAGTGAACTTCCGGATTTGATTGAAATACAGAAAAAATCCTTTGAATGGTTTTTAAAAGAAGGCTTAAAAGAAGAATTACTTTCTTTTTCGCCTGTTAAAGACTATACAGGAAGATTAGAATTACATTTTCTTCCAAACTACACATTCGATAACCCCAAATATACGATTGAAGAAGCAAGAATCCATGATTCAACCTATTCAAAACAATTAAAAGTTATGATGAGGCTTGTAAACAGAGATTCCGGCGAAATTAAAGAACAGGAAGTTTACATTGGCGATATTCCCACAATGACTGATAAAGGTACATTTATCGTTAACGGTGCGGAACGTGTTATCGTATCTCAAATTGTTAGAAGCCCCGGTATTTATTATAAAAAAGAAGTTTCCCCCACAGGTAAACGTCTTTATAACGCAACATTAATTCCAAACCGCGGCGCATGGTTAAAAATTGAAACCGATTCTAACGATTTGGTTTACGTTAAAATTGACAAAAACAGAAAAATCTTAGCTACAACTTTATTAAAAGCTTTGGGTATCACACCTCCTGAAATGGAAACAATTTTTACCCACTTTGAATTCTTAAAGAAAACATTAGAAAAAGACACAACAAAATCAACCGATGAAGCTTTAATTGAAGTTTATAAAAAATTAAGACCCGGCGACCCTGCTTCAGCTGCAGGCGGAAGGTCAATATTAGAAGCAAGATTCTTTGATGAAAAGAAATATGACATAGGTAAAGTTGGCCGTTATAAATTAAACAAAAAATTAGGTCTTAACCTTCCTGAAACTCAAAGAACAATTACAATTCAAGATATCGTTGCCGCAATTGAATATTTAATCAATTTAACATACGACGAAGGCGTTTTGGATGATATTGACCACTTAGGAAACAGAAGAATAAGATCTGTTGGCGAACTTTTACAAAACCAATTCAGAGTAGGTTTATCAAGAATTGAAAGAATTGTTAAAGAAAGAATGACACTTCAAGATTCTGAAACCCTAACACCTTTGAATTTGTTAAACGTTAAACCATTAAATGCTGCAATTAAAGAATTCTTTGGTTCATCACAGTTATCACAATTTATGGACCAAACAAACCCGCTTGCAGAATTAACACATAAAAGAAGAATATCAGCATTAGGCCCCGGCGGTTTGATGAGAGAACGTGCAGGGTTTGCCGTTCGTGACATTCACCCTTCACAATATGGCCGTATTTGCCCTGTTGAAACTCCTGAAGGCCCGAACGCAGGTCTTATCGGTTCGCTTGCAACTCACGCCAGAGTGAACGATTACGGCTTTATTGAATCACCTTTCTTTGTTGTTAAAGATGGTGTTGTAACTGAAGAAGTTCACTATTTAACAGCTGATGAAGATGAAAACTATCGTGTGGCACCTGCTGACGTTCAATTAGATAAAGACAGAAGAATTAAAGACGCATTCATTCCTGTAAGGTATCGTTCCGAATTTACAATGGGCGATTCCAAAAAGGTTGACTACTTTGGTGTTTCACCAATTCAGATTATCTCTGTTGCAACTTCTTTAATTCCATTTATCGAACACGACGATGCTAACCGTGCTCTTATGGGTTCTAACATGCAACGTCAGGCAGTTCCTTTGTTAATTACACAAAGACCTGTTGTCGGTACCGGTTTAGAAAAAAGAGCCGCAAAAGATTCAGGCATGGTGTCTGTTTCAGAATGCGACGGTACGGTTGTAAGAGTTGTGGGTGAAGAAATCCATATTAAAGATAAAGACGGTAAAATTCACCAACACCAATTATTAAAATATGTAAGATCTAACCAAGATACTTGTATTAACCAAAAGCCAATCGTAAGAGAAGGCATGGAAGTTAAAAAAGGCGATGTTATCGCAGACGGCGCTTCAACCAATATGGGTGAACTTTCATTGGGTAAAAACGTTCTTGTTGCTTATATGCCTTGGGAAGGCTATAACTACGAAGATGCTATTCTTTTATCAGAAAGATGCGTTCATGACGATGTATTTACATCGGTTCACATTGAAAAACTTGAAATTGACGCTCGCCAAACAAAATTAGGGCCTGAAGAAATTACAAGAGAAGTTCCGAACGTTTCTGAAGATGCAGTCAGACACTTGGATGAAAGAGGTATCGTAAGAATCGGTGCAAGAGTTTATGCCGATGATATTTTGGTTGGTAAAATTACACCGAAAGGCGAATCTGAACATCCGCCCGAAGAAAAACTTTTAAGAGCTATCTTTGCCGAAAAAGCAAGAGATGTTAAAGACAATTCTCTTAAAGTTCCTCACGGTGAAGGCGGCAGAGTAGTTGACGTTAAAGTGTTTGACAGAGAAAAAGGCGATGAACTCCCACCCGGTGCAAACACCGTTATCAGAGTTTATATTGCTCAAAAACGTAAAATCTCAGTGGGTGATAAACTTTCAGGTCGTCATGGTAACAAAGGTATTGTTTCGAGAATTCTTCCGAAAGAAGATATGCCGTTCTTACCTGACGGTACACCTGTTGATATCGTTCTTAACCCTCTTGGCGTTCCTTCCCGTATGAACGTTGGTCAAACTTACGAATGTTTGCTTGGTTTAGCAGCATACTTAACAGGCAACCACTACGAAGCACCTCCGTTTGATGAAATGTACGGCGCTAACCAATCTGAAATCGCAACAAAAGCCGAACTTCTTAAAGGTATTAAAGAATCAGGCTGCGATTGGGTTAGAGAAGACGGTAAAGTTACATTATACGACGGCAGAACAGGCGAACCTTTTGATGAACCTGTTGCAGTCGGCCTTTCATACATCTTGAAACTTGTTCACCTTGTAGACGATAAAATCCACGCAAGGTCAACAGGCCCATATTCACTTGTTACACAACAACCTTTGGGCGGTAAAGCACAATTCGGCGGTCAGAGGTTCGGTGAAATGGAAGTTTGGGCATTGGAAGCTTACGGCGCTGCTTATACGCTTCAAGAAATGCTCACAATTAAATCAGACGATGTTAACGGCAGAAGCCGCGCTTATGAAGCAATTGTTAAAGGTGATAACATCCCTCGTCCGGGTATTCCCGAATCATTCAAGGTATTGGTTCGTGAATTGCAAAGTATCGGGCTTGATATTACCGTTGCTAAAAAAGGCGGCGAAGAAGTTGACCTTATGTCAGATACCGATGATTTAAGAAGATCTGCTCCAAAACGTGTTTTATCCGATATGGACAGTGAACTTTTAAATATAAACTTCTTTGAAACACCAACAAGCTTTAAGGATTAATCCTTAAAGCTTCTGGCGGTGTTTTTAAACAAGAATTACTAAGACAAAAGATTAAGGAGAAAGAAGTTGTCTACTAGCATAGATTATTTTGACTATATAAGAATTTCAATAGCATCATCTGAAAGAGTATTGAAATGGTCATACGGGGAAGTTACAAAACCCGAAACTATAAACTACCGTACGCTAAAACCCGAAAGAGACGGCTTATTTTGCGAAAGAATTTTTGGGCCTTCAAAAGACTGGGAATGCTATTGCGGTAAATATAAAAGAGTTCGCCACAAAGGTATTATCTGCGAACGCTGCGGCGTTGAAGTTACGGATTCAAAAGTTCGCCGCCACAGAATGGGGCACATTAAACTTGCAGCACCTGTAAGCCATATTTGGTTCTTAAAAGGCATTCCTTCATATCTTGGTTTATTGTTGGATATGACTTTAAAAGATTTGGAACAGGTTATCTACTTCAACAACTATGTTGTAGTTGACCCCGGTGAATCTCAATTCAAAAAGCTTCAATTATTAACTGAAGAAGAATATGAAGATTACGTTTTAGAACATGAAGAAACCACCTTAAAAGTTGGTATCGGTGCAGAAGTTATTAAAGAACTTTTATCTGAAATTACATTAACAAAACTGGCTGATGAAATCAGAACAGAATTAGATTCAGCAGGCGGCTCGGTTCAAAAAAGAGCAAAATTAATTAAACGTTTAAGACTGGTTGAATCATTAATCGATTCAAATACAGAACCCACTTGGTTTATAATGGATGTTCTTCCCGTTACACCGCCTGACCTTCGTCCTATGGTTCAATTAGACGGCGGCCGTTTTGCTACATCAGATTTAAACGATTTATACAGACGTGTTATAAACAGAAACAACCGTCTTGCAAGGTTGCTTGAAATGGGCGCACCTGAAATTATCGTCAGAAACGAAAAAAGAATGCTTCAAGAAGCAGTGGATGCCCTCATTGATAACGGCAGACGCGGCAGAACCGTTGTCGGCCCTAATTCAAGACCTTTAAAATCATTATCAAACATTATTGAAGGTAAACAAGGCAGGTTCAGACAAAACTTATTAGGTAAACGTGTTGACTACTCAGGTCGTTCCGTTATCGTTGTAGGTCCTCAATTAGACTTGAACCAATGCGGTTTACCGAAAGAAATGGCGATTGAATTATTTAAACCTTTTGTTGTTAATAAATTAATTGAAAGAGGTTTGGTTCAAAACATTAAATCAGCCAAAAAGAAAATTGAAAGATCAGAACCCGTTGTATGGGATATATTAGAAGAAGTTGTTGAAGGACACCCTGTTATGTTGAACCGTGCTCCTACGCTTCACAGACTTGGTATTCAAGCATTTGAACCCAAATTGGTTGAAGGCAGAGCCATTCAATTACATCCTTTGGTTTGTACCGCATTCAACGCAGACTTCGACGGCGACCAGATGGCGGTTCACGTTCCTCTGTCAATCGAAGCTCAAACAGAAGCAAGAATGTTGATGCTTGCAACAAACAACATCTTGGCTCCTGCAAACGGTAAACCAATCATCACACCTACACAGGATATGGTCTTGGGTATTTATTATTTAACAATCCTGAAAGATCCGGAAGCTCCCGTTAAAGGTTATTTCCACAACTTTATGGATGCAATTTCTGCTCTTGAACTTGGTAAAATCAAGCTCCATGACAGAATTGTAGTTAGAGATGACAAGGGAGAAAGAATTGAAACAACGGCAGGCAGAATCGTATTTAACGAAACACTCCGTAAATCAGTTCTTCATTAATAAGTTAAAAATAAGAGGGAAATATAAAAAATGACAACATTAACTCCTGAAAAAAAGAAAAAAACAATTGATTATATAAATAATATTGTTGATAAAAAAGGGTTAAATAAGCTCCTTTCTCAAATTTATCTTGAATGGGGCGGTGCAAAAACAGCTGAACTTGCAAACAACCTTAAAAACTTAGGTTATAAATATGCAACAAAAGCAGGCACTACAATTTCAATCCACGATTTGTCGGTTCCATCAGTTAAAGGCGAGCTTTTAAAGCAAGCGCAAGAACAAATCGAACAATCAACATACCGTTACTTAAAAGGCGAAATTACAGAGGTTGAAAGATATACAAAAGTTATCGACACTTGGTCTGAAACAACGGCTAAATTAACAGATGAAGTTGTTAAGAACTTTGATAAATTAAACCCTGTATATATGATGGCATTCTCCGGCGCAAGAGGTAACTTATCACAGGTATCACAGTTGGTTGGTATGCGTGGTTTGATGGCTGATGCGCAAGGTCAGATTATCGACTTGCCTATTAAATCAAACTTTAAAGAAGGCTTATCTTGCACAGAATACGTTATTTCAAGTTATGGCGCAAGAAAAGGTTTGGTAGACACGGCTCTTAAAACTGCTGACTCAGGTTATTTGACAAGACGTCTTGTTGACGTTGCTCAAGATGTAATCATTAGAGAAGCAGACTGCCACACTGAAAAATCAATTAAATTAACCGCTATTCAAGACGGTGAAAACATCATTGTTCCTTTGGCAGACAGGTTATTAGGCAGAACCGTTGCTCAAGATATTTGCGACAAAGAAGGTAATTTAATCGTTGCTAAAAATACAACCGTAAACAGAGATGATTTAGCAAAAATTAAAGCCTTAAATCTTCAAGAAGTTGATGTAAGGTCAACCTTAACTTGCGAACTCGAATACGGTATTTGCCAAAAATGCTACGGCTGGGCAATGACAACCCAAAAACTTGTTGATATCGGTGAAGCAATCGGTATTATTGCGGCTCAATCAATCGGTGAACCCGGTACACAATTAACAATGAGAACATTCCACACAGGCGGTGTATTCAAAGGCGCAGGTGCTATGAAACACGTTACTGCTCCGTTTGACGGTGTTATTGAAGATGAAATCAGAACTCGTGAAATGAGAACCCGCCACGGGGATATCGTTCAAATTGCGATTAAAGAAGCCGATGTTATTATTAAAGACGGCAAAAAACAAGAAAAATTGCACATTCCGATGGGTGCTAAGGTTGTTTATAAAGCAGGCGTTCAACTTAAAAAAGGCGATGAAATTGCTGAATTTGAACCTGTTTCAAAGGGCGACGGCAGCCGTTTAACGGAAAAAGCAACAAAAGATATTACATCAGACATTGCAGGCGAAGTTGTATTTGAAGATTTCGTTGCCGATGAAAAGAAGGACAGACAAGGCAACATTTCAAGAACATCAAACAAATCAGGTATTGTTTGGGTACTTGGCGGCGATGTTTACACACTTCCGACAGGTTCAAAAATTCTCGTTTCAGACGGCCAGCAAGTTAAAAAAGGCGAAAAATTAGCTGAAACATTAATTGTATCAGAACATGGCGGTGAAGTCAGAGTTAATAATTCTCTTAAAATTGAAGAAGTTAAATTTGAAGGTAAGAAAATTAAGAAAATTGTTGCAGGTAAAGAATTAACAATCGTTATCGCTTCAATTCAACCTTCAAACGCTGTCTTTGAACAAACCAAAAAAGAACAAATTTGGCATGTTCCGACAACGGATGAAAAATACATTGTTAAATGCCCGATTGACACAACAGTTGAAAACGGCATGATAATAGCCGAACTTATTGATGATGAACACAAGGTAATGAGCTCAGGCGAAATCAGATACAACGGTATTGAAGTCGGTGAAAACCAAGTTGTTACAAAAGGCGGCGAAGTTATCTTCATTCCTGAAGAAATTCACCAAATTTCAAAAGATTCTTCTCTAAAATTAGTTGAATCGGGAACATACGTTGAAGCGGGTACTGAAGTTGTTAAAGACTTATACACCCACATTGACGGTATCGTTGAAATTAAAGAATTCAACGATATTATCCACGAAGTTGTTGTTCGCCCGGGTGAACTTTATACTTTGGATTCAATTAACGACTTAAAAGTTGATGAAAATGAAGTTGTAAGAGCAGGCACGGTTGTTGCAGGCAAAATTAAAGCCAAAGTTGATTCAATTGTAACTATTGTTGAAAACGACAATGATATGTTAGAACTTGATGATTTGGATGAAGATATAGCTGAAGATATCGTTGAAGAAGATTCTTTGGATAAACAACAAGTTCAAATTTTGATAAGACCTGTTCAAAGCTTTACTATTGAACCGAGAGATGTTTCAATTGAATTTGAAACAACCGATGAGGCAATTGAAATTGTTCCTTTAACACAATTGCAATTCAAAGACGGTGCAAGAGTAAGAAGCTTGGATGGTGCAGTTCTTACAAGAACATCACTTGTTTTATCTATGAGCGGATACTTAAGCCACTTAAAAGGTCTTGTTGAATTAGACAAAGACGGCGGCTTAAAAATCGTTGTACTTGAAACTTTAATTGTAAGACGTGAACAAGACGATGCTTCAAGAACCTTATCTTCAATGCAAACAGAATTGTTGGTTGAAAACGGTCAAATAATTGAGCCGAGAACCCCTGTTACAAAAACACAGGTTCTTTCAATTGATGATTCAACCGCAAGCATCAAACAATCGGCAGATAAAGATGTAAGAAGATTGCTTTTGGTATCTGCTAAGAATGAACAAATTGTACCTATTAAAGGCAAAGCAACGGTTAAAGTCGGCGATTTTGTTAAACTTGATGCTGTTGTTGCGGCAAGCGGCGAAACAACAAAATGTTCAGGCAGAGTAGTTGAAGTAAATAAAGATTCAGTTGTGGTCAGAATCGGTCGTCCGCACTTAATCAGCCCCGGTACACTCCTTCAGGTTGAAAACAACGCTCTTATACTAAGAGGCGATTTGCTTGCAACGCTCGTATTTGAAAGACAAAAAACAGGCGACATCGTTCAAGGTTTGCCAAGGGTTGAAGAACTTTTGGAAGCAAGAAAACCGAAAGATTCAGCTATTGTTGCAGAAGAAGACGGTGTAGCTGAAATTGAAATTGAAGATGACGTTGCAAGATTATATATCGTAAATGAAAACGGCAGAACGGAAATCAAATATCCGATTGAATCAAGCGTTATTGTTTCCGATAAACAAAAAATCGTAAAAGGTCAAGCTTTAACATCAGGCCCGTTGAACCCGCATGACGTTATCAGATTAAGAGGCGCTAACGCTGCTCAACAATACCTTGTTGATGAAGTTCAAAGGGTTTACCGTTCACAAGGCGTTGAAATTGCCGATAAACACGTTGAAGTTATTGTTCGTCAAATGATCAAGAAAGTAAAAGTTCTTGATTCAGGTACGACAAAACTTCTTCCGGGTGAGCTTGTTGAGCTTAAGGTGGTTGAAGCTGAAAATGCTAAAATCAATGAAGCTGAAGGCGGCATTAAAGCAACTTATGAAGCATTACTTTTGGGTATTACAAAAGCTTCATTGAACACAGAAAGCTTCATTTCAGCCGCTTCATTCCAAGAAACAACAAGAATCTTAACGGAAGCTGCCGTTGAAGGCAAGAAAGATATGTTAAGAGGCTTGAAAGAAAACGTTATCATCGGTAGATTAATTCCGGCAGGTACCGGTTATCACCACTTGATTAACGCAAGCGAAGAAAAAGAAAAAGAAGCGCTGAGAAGAGCTCAACAGAAAAATCAGGCAAGAAAACCTTCCGCAATTTTGGAAGAAATTGAAGGAATGTTTGGTACACCCGATTTTACAATTGACGAATAACCTTGTTGTTTCTGCCTTTTAGGCTAGTTAAAAAGAACAACGAATAAAATAAACTAAAAAGCATAAATACCAAATAAGGATTTTAAAATGATTAAAAAAATTATTTTGGGTTTATGCTTTTTAGCATTTTTAACCCCATTAACAGCATTTTCCGATTCCGCCCCCATTTCAAAGAAAGAAATTAAAGAAGTGGAACAATTTTTTAATACATATATCTATTCAGCAAATAACTATAAAGACGATTTAATTGATAAATATACTCAAAATGCAGAAATTGAAAGAGTTGTAATAAAACCGGACGGCACAAAACAAGCGGTTGATATACCCATGCAAAGGTATGTAAAAGAATTAAAACTGGGCAGGAAAACCGCAAAATTAATAGGCTATAAAAATACTTACATTAATAAAAAATATCTAAAAACAGGGGACAATAAATATAAAATACTAACTACAAGAATTCCCTTCAGAGATAAAAACGGTTTAAAGGCTGAGTTTGATGTAGTAAAGACGCCTGACGGTTTAAAAATTGCAAAAGAATCAATGGAGACAACAGTTCAAAGGTTTTTAAAAGAAGCGGAAAAATAAGAATTAAAAAAGCCGCCTTAATTTAAGGCGGCAAATTCTGTTTGACATAATTAATTAGCCAAGAACTTTATCAACAATAACTTTGAATGCTTCCATATCGTTTGCTGCGAGTTCTGCAAGCATTTTTCTGTTAACTTGAATATCAGCTTTTTTAAGCAAGTTCATGAATTTTGAATATGTAAGGCCATATTCTCTAACAGCTGCGTTAATTCTAACAATCCAGAGACTTCTCATTTGTCTTTTAACAACACGTCTATCTCTGTAAGCATATTTCAATGCTTTCATAACAGCTTGGTTAGCAACTTTAAAAATTCTGGAACGAGCGCCAATAAAGCCTTTTGCTAATTTTAAGATTTTTTTATGTCTTTTTCTTGATACGTTTCCACGTTTAACTCTCATATTTCACCTTCCTTATCTTGAATACTTCATATAGGGTAATTCTTTTGTAATTAAGTCGAGGTTTCTTTCTGAAACTTCAACCATCCCCGTGATTCTGTTTTTTCTTGCAGGGGATTTGTGAGCAAGAAGGTGACCTTTACCTGCTTGGCGTCTTAAAATTTTGCCTGAAGCAGTTACTTTGTAGCGTTTCGCTGCTGATCTGTGAGTTTTCATTTTAGGCATTTTGTTTTCTCCTTTTATTTTGTAATTGAGCCGTTGCTCTTGCGGCATACCCAAAGCCGCTTCAAGTCAATTGAAGCTCTTCGAAGTTTATTTTTGCACAAGATAAGCTAAAAATCAATTGGTTTTTTTATAAAACTTAACTTTGGCGCTTTCAAAAAAGTTGCCTTTGTTTTTGACGTTTATTTTAATTTCTTTGATATTTTCATTCATAAGCCAAGACGGGAAATTATCAAAAGGAATTAAAATATTTCCTTTTTTGGAATCGCAATAAAGAATGCTTTTTGAACCGTTGATTTTCGTTTTGAATTTTTTATTATAAATTTGTTTTGAAAAAACGGGCTCAAGGTAAATTAAATCTATGTCTTTGCCTTTCATTGGCTTTTTAAATTTTATATCAACACTTTTTGGTGTTACCCTATATTCAAAATCAAAATCTTCTTCTTTTACCGGTAATTTGTTGATTGAAGACGCCCATGCTTCTGGCAGGTGCCCAAGATTTTTTGTGGACAATATTTTATCAAGCCTATAAAGTTCATATTCGCTAAGATTTTTCGGCTTATTGTTTCTTATTAAAATCGCATTGCCGTTTTCTTCTTTGAGTGAGTACATTTTGTTTAATAAAAGCCACCTGTACAGCCGGTTAATTCTTACAGAAGGAAGCACATCTTCAAAAATTTTTCCGCCGCCTTTGATTAAAATAACCTTGGGAGCATTTTTTTCAAGCTTTGATACGCTTTCTTTTGCTTGGTTAGTTGTAATTAAGTTATAGTATGAAACAAACGGAATGGGAATTTTTTTATCAAAATATAAATAATTCATTCCCGAATTTGTAAGGTCCAAAAAAGAATCTTTTTTATCGGAATATTTTTCTGTTAATTTTTTTCTTTCAATAAGGCCGCTTTCAGTTTTTGGTTCTAATTTCATTTTGCCTATATATTCAAATGTTTTATTTTCTTCAACGGCGGGCCTTACAATGTTTGTCAAATTGTTATAACTGTGCCTTACGAATGTATTTGCCATAAGGAGAATGAAAAGCAATATGCAGATATTTTTGAATGATTCGTTATTTTGAATTTTATATTTCCTGTAAATTAAGTACGGTACAAAAACTATCCAATAGGCATATGATATATCTTTTATCCTCAATAAGGATTCATAGTCTATTCTTCCTAATGAATATCCCATGGAAACAAAGGGGAAGATTAGCGCAAAAATTAAAAAGAAAATATAGCTTATATCTTTGCTTTCGGATTTTTTTATTCTGCATAATTCAAAAATAACAAACGGAACTATGAAAAGTGCAAAACACCTTTCAATATAATAAAAAATATTTACATAAAATCCATAACCGTTCCCAAAGGCAAACAAATTGCCTTTAATATATTCTTTTGCCATTAGCAGATAATCAGAGAAAATGTTAAATGAAAAATATCCGACAATAAGAAGAAATGTTGCAATAAGCCCAGTGTACAGCGCCTTGTGTTTAATTTTTTGTTTTATTGCTTTTATTATTACAAAAATTGCCAAAGGCAGAGAGGATATAACCCAGAATGTCCCGATTGTCGTACAATAAGCGGAAAGTAAAATTGCGCAAGAGGAATATATAAAAAGCCACAGATACGGTTTTTTTATAATTTCTTTTTTCAAAAGCAGTATGTATAAGGCAAAATAAAAACAGGTTTGATTGTAAGGAAAAATGAAAAGAAAAAGCATTAAATACGGCGTTTTTTGAAAAATATAAAGAAAAACAATCAAAAATGAAAGAATTGAAATGTTGTTTGTAAAGTTATTTCCCAAATCAAATCCGTATAAATTAAAAAGACCGAATAAGTTTTGCCCCAAATAAGAGGGAATAATGTCCATAAACCCATGAACAAGCATTATATCTTTATAGATGTCCAAATTATATTTTTGAATCATAAAATATGTTGCATATTTTTCCCCGAAATGGTGTAAATCAGCAGAGGCAAAAATGTTGTTGTAGGGTGCAAAAAACAAAATAAAAACTAAAGGCGCCACACAAAAAGGCGAAACCGAAGGAATATTTGAAAGCTGTCTTTTTCTTGCATCAAAAATGCCAAATATCATTAGTGCCAACACAAAAAGACAAACCGGCCAATAAAAACTGCCGTCAAACGGATGAAGCGGAATATAGCCCAAAACTCCCAAATATTGATATTTTATGAAAATTTTTTTTATGCTTACCGTATTAAAAATTTTATACTTTGGCATTTTAAAATTTTTCAATTTAATTTTTTCTCTTAATTTAAAAACTACGGGAATAATCAGAAAAACTAAAACCAAATAAATAAAATAGATAAGAAAATCCAGATATTTATTATGATTTTCGATAATTGCAGGGCTTATATAGAAATCCGTCAAATATGAACAATCAAATTTCCCGTACAAAAACGAATAAATTTGGTTTGTAAAAAACAAAGAAATTATTGAAGATAAAAATATATCAAAAAAGTTAATTTTTTTCATATAAACCCCACAAGGTTATTATAGATTAAATTAAAAAATAAGGCTGTTTTTTAAGTTTAAAAGTTGTATAATAGTTGAATATCAAAAAGGAGTTTTTATATGGGCGAAATTAAAGCTGTTAAAGATTATCAGATTATTTTATTCGGTGTAATTATTGCTCTTGGAGCAATTTTTTCGACCGTACTTTTTACACAAGCCGTTATAAAATATCAAAAACTGCAAAACCAAACAATTTCAACAACGGGTTCGGCAAGTAAATCTGTTAAGGCCGATTTTGCAACAATAACAATTAGCTATAAGCTGAGTTCCCCGACTATAAAAGACGGTTACAACAAAATGTCTTTAAATGCTCAAAAAATCAAAGATTTTCTTATTAAACAAGGAATAGATGAAAAAGATATAACTTTGGGGCAAATTTCAAACTATGAGGTAAATAAAAGAATCGGCAACTATACAACAAATGAAGTTGATTTTTATAAATTTAATTCTTATGTAAAGGCAACTTCCAAAAATGTAGATTTAATAACAAGTATTTCAAATAAAACGGGTGAACTTGTAAATATGGGAATTGAAACAGGATATAATGATGTTCAATATTTGGTTTCAAACCTTGATGCCATTAAAATTGAAATGGTTGGTATGGCAACTCAAAACGCAAAACAAAGGGCAGAATCCATGGTGAGTGCTACGGGTGATAAAATAGGCTCACTTAATTCGGCTAAAATGGGAGTTTTTCAAATAGTTCCGATTAATTCAACCGAAGTATCGGATTATGGCATAAATGACACAACATCCCCTGAAAAGAATGTTATTGCGGTTGTGAACGCAACATTTACGGTTAAATAATTTAAAATTTAAACTTAAAAAAGCCGGCAGATAAAATGCCGGCTTTTTATTATGAATGCAGTTGAAACGGGCATTTTGTGCAGCGGGCTTTCGGGTGAAGAATTAAATTGTCTTCTAAGTCATATAATTTTGCAATTCTTGTGATTAATTTTGAGCCGCATACAGGGCAGATTGCCACGTAGTTATAATTATTCTGATTATTTAAAATATCTTCTTTTAATTGTTCAACCATTTCTTTCGATGTTGTTTCAAAACTTTCATTTTTTTCATAAAGCTTAATTTCATCCAATGAAACTTTTAAGCCTTTAGCTAATTTTTGCCTTATTGTTGTCGGCAAAAAGGTTTCTAAGCCCTGTTCAATGTTTGAAATAACATCTTCGGATAAGTTGCATTTTTTGGATAAACCGCTAACAGATAACCCCAGTTTTTCTCTTTCGTTAAAAACAAACTGGGCAAGGTTATCATATTTTCTGCCGTTTTTTTTCAAATGTTCATAAACCATAAATTAAGCCTTAGCGTGTTCTTTATCCCAAGCCAAAAGAACGCTTGCAAAGAAGACACTTGAATAGGTGCCTACAATAATACCTAAAATCATTGCAAGAACGAATTCTTTTGTTGTTGCGCCGCCGAAGAAATAAAGCGCCAATAAGGTGATTAAAGTTGTTAAGGATGTATTTATGCTTCTTGCTAAGGTTTGGTTAACAGAAGCGTTTATAATTTCATCCGATGTATATTTTTTAGCTAAGAACCTATTGTTTTCTCTGATTCTGTCAAACACAACAATTGTGTCATGAACCGAAAACCCGATAACGGTTAAAACAGCCGTTATAAATAAGCTATCAATATACCAATCGAAGAAAATGCCCATTATGGCAAAAAAGCCTATAACAAAAAGTGCATCGTGAGCTAAAGTTAAAAGGGTAATAAAAGCATAATCCGATTGGAATCTGAATGAAATATAAACAACAATGCCCAAAAACGCAAGGCAAAGCGCCACAAGTGAATTTTTTAACAGTTCAAAACCAAGAGAAGGCCCGATTGAGTTTGTTTGAATTAAGGTTGAGTCTTTAACAATATCGCCTACAATGTTTGTAACTTTTTCAATTTCAGTTCCTTTAGTGTCGCCTAAAAATGAGGTCTTAACTGAAATTATGTTTTTAGGAGCATCTTTTGATTCATCCGCTTGAATTGAATTATTTTGAATTAATTGAGCAATTGGTGTTTGAAAGCCTTCTTTAACAAGGTTTTTTCTTATATTTTCAATATCATCAATTGAAACTTCATCCGGTGTTGAATATTGTAAAATTGTGCCGCCTGTATAATCGATTCCCAATTTAACGGGTGCATGGTTTGGTTGTGTCATCATTAAATAGCCGATTGCAATAATACAAGGTATTAAAATAACAGCACTTATAAAAAGCCATAAGGGCCTGTATTTTACAACATCTATTATATTTTTATGTTTCATTAAATCGGGATTTGCCATTTTATTTTACTCCTATTAAATTCATTTTATAGATAAGCAATTAATTCAAAACGCCGAATTTTGCTTTTTCTTTTCTTGTTTCAACCGCCGTATAAGATTTATTAATATCTGACGCCTTAAGCCCAAATAAAGCGGGATGTTTTAATTCGCCCGTGCCAAATACAAGGTGCATCAAGTTCTTTGTAACGGTGATAGCAGAAAACATACTGACTAAAACACCTATTGCAAGAGTTAAAGCGAACCCTTTAACCGTTCCCGTGCCTAATAAGTAAAGAATTATGCAGGTAATAATTGTTGACATGTTTGAATCGAAAATACTTGTGAAAGCTCTGTCAAAGCCTGAATTAATTGCGGTGAACAGGCTTCTTCCCGTTTTTAGTTCTTCTTTTGTACGTTCAAAAATTAATATATTAGCGTCAACCGCCATACCTATACTTAAAATGAAACCTGCAATGCCTGCTAAGGTTAATGTAACGGGAATTATTTTAAATATTGCAAAAACAATAACTGAATATACACATAATGCAACGCTTGCAATAACCCCGGGGACTCTATAATAGAAAATCATAAATAACATTACAAGTGAAATGCCGATTAAGCCTGCAAATTCTGATTTTTTAATACTGTCAGCGCCAAGAGAGGGGCCAACCGAGTTTTCTTCAATGATATTTGCACCCACAGGCAAAGCGCCTGCGTTTAGCAGGTCTACCATATTTTTAACTTCGCTGTATTCAAAGCCGCCGTCAGCGCCGCCTGAAATTTGTGCTCTGCCGCCAACGATTTCTTCATTTATCCTCGGGGCAGATTGGAGTTTGCCGTTAAAGAATATTGCCATCGGTTTTCCGACCAATTTTCTTGTTAAATCCGCAAATTTTTTGGCGCCTTCTGCGTTAAATTCGAGAGAAACAATCCATTCACCTGTTGCAGATGTGCTTGCTGCTGCTTTTTTTAAGTCTTTACCGGTTAAACCTGTCGGCAGCCATTCTTGATAACCATCTATTGTTTGCCCCGGTTCTTTAAATTCCAATTGTGCGGTTTCACCCAAAAATTCTTTTGCTTTTTTGGTGTCCGTTATATTCGGAATTTCAACCATTAATCTTTTATCGCCGACTTTTTGAACATTTGTTTCACCGACACCAAGTGCATTAATTCTGTTTTCAATAGCATATTGCAAACTGTCCATAACTTCAGGGGTAATTTTTTTAACGTCGGATGACGGCACTGCTTCTAAAACAAGCCTTGAACCGCCGACTAAATCCAGCCCTAAAGACGCCGGTTTAAAGTGGATAACAGCAATTGATGCTATTGTAATTGCAACAATAATCCAAAATAATATAATCTTATTTTTCATAATGAGTAAAAATCCTCCAAAAAGTCTTTTTCTTATTCTATCAAAAAAAATAAAAATGGGGTTAAAAAATAAAACACTGTCTGATTGGGTATACCCTTTTTTGACAGTGTTAAATTTTTTCCTCTTTTCCCATTAAGCCTTAATAGCCATAAATTTAAAAACTTTTTTTGTTGTTAATAATCTTGTTTTTTCTCTTTCTCTAACTTTTCTATCCTCTTAAATTCGGCAATAACTGCACTTTTACAGGATAAATAATTGCCATCACTCCTTTCAATTTTCATATACTAATAAACATCAATTTGTATTCATCTTCAAGTAAAGAACTATTAAAAATTTTTTACATATGACCATGCCCTTTTAATTTATTAGATAAATTCGTTTTTAAAAAACTTAATGAATTTTTTTTACATTCAATTATTAATAGACTGAAAATAGGATGTATTAAGCTTTTTCACTTGTTAATATTTAATTATATGAAGAGTTTCATAAATAAGTTTTTACTGTTAATTACATTTTTTATGTTGACAGTCTTAAGCAGCTTTGCGCTTGAGCCTGTAAAGGTTAACGGCCTTATTTTTGATAACTCCGACAACTTAATTTTTTTAGATACAAAAGGAACAATAGATAATTCCGTTACTTTTTCAAAAGGAACCTTAAAAGAGCCTGACAGAATTTATCTTGATATTAATAATGCAATTTTAACAACACCCAAAAAAACATATACCGCAAAATATTCAGGCTTTAACAATATAAAAATTTCACAATTCACGGTTGAACCAAAAACCGTTCGAATTGTTTTTGAATATAATAAAAAACTTGATGTTAATTCTTTAAAAGTTTTAAAGACAAAAGATTCTATCTTTATAAAAACAAATAAAACCCTTGTTGATAATTCAAGCATAAAAACGGTTTATTCAAATTCAAAGGCATCAGATAGGAAAATTTTTTTTGAAGGGGCAACATTTAACGAGGTTTTGGCCTCAACTCTAACACCGAATGAAATTTTAATAAGCGCTAACCCTCAAAATGAAATTTTAGCGGATTTGCAAATAACAAAAAAAGAACAAGAACCAAAAACAAATTCAAAATTTTATATAGATTCAATTACAAAAACAAATAACGGAATTTTAATAAACGGTTTAGGAAAATTAAGCATTATTCCGCCTTTTGAACTAACGGAACCTGATAGACTTATTATTGATATTGATGATGCTGTTGTAAGCCCCGAATTAAGGAATAAAACATACCCTATAAATCAAGCGGAAACAATAAAATTCGGGCAAAACAGCCAAAGTATTGCAAGAATTGTTATTCAAGGCACATATGCCAAAAATTACAGAGGAATAATCTCGCCTGATTCAAAAAGTTTATATTTAACAGACAGAAAAAATATAATAGAAACAAAAATGGCAGATACAAACGCAAACCTTGTTAATTCAAGTTTTTCGGAAGCAAACGGAATTAAAACCGCTGCAATTAATTTCACTGATTCCGTTGCTTTTAATGTTTTTGAGGAAAATTCAAACCTTTATATTGATATAAATAATATTAATTTATATCAAGACAGTTTACTTGAACCTTTAAAAAAAGGTTTTTTAAACTTTCAAACGGTAAGAATTGCATCCGATAAATTAAGGCTTATTTTCCCAAACATTTCAAAGTCATCATTCAGTGTTAAAACAGACCCTGATAATACAACTTTAAGAATTTATGTTAAAAATGCGGTTCAAAAACCCGTTCAAACAACAACTCCAAAAGCGGTTTTAGTCCCCACAAAAACGGTTCAGGTTAAAAAACCAACCCAAATTTCAAACTACTTTACGGTTGTAATTGATGCAGGCCACGGGGGAAGCGATGTCGGGGCTACAAGAAATAATATTTATGAAAAAGATATAACTCTAAAAATTTCAAAAATGGTTGAAGAAAACCTAAAAGATAAAAATGTAAAAGTTTATATGGTAAGAGACAGGGATAAAACCGTTTCTTTAGCTGAAAGGTGTGATTTTTCAAACGAAAAGAAACCAAACCTTTTTGTGTCAATCCATGTTAATTCAAGTACCAATGAAGAAATTATAGGGGTTGAAACCCATTGGTATAAAGAAGATAGCAGACAATATGCAGAATTTGTCCACAGGGAAATGCAAAAGAAAATTAAAAAGTGGAATACGGTTGATAGAGGTTTGTTTAATTCTAAATTTTATGTTATAAATCATACAGACGCTCCTGCAATTCTTTGTGAAATAGGTTTTATTTCAAACAAAGACGAAAGAGATGAAATAATAAAAACTAAGCGCCAAGAAGAAATAGCGGAAGCCATCGCAAACGGTATATATAATTACTTGAAAGCAAAAAAATGAAAAATGATGAACTGACAGGCGTATTTGATTCAGGCGTCGGGGGCTTGAGCATTTTAAAAGAACTAATCCCCTACGGCGGACATTACCTTTATTTTGGCGACACAAAAAACCTTCCCTACGGCAATAAAACTAAAGATGAAATAATTAATTTTACAAGAGATATAATAAAATTCTTCATTAAAAAAGGTGCTAAAAAAGTTATTATGGCTTGTAACACAAGTTCTGCCCTTGCTTATGACACCTTAAACCTTGAATTCGGGCATAAAGTTAAAATTTTTCCTTTAATTCAAACGGTTGCCCCCTATATTGCAAAAGAAAGCGATGTTATAGGCGTTATGGCAACGGAAGGAACGGTTAAAAGCCAGACTTATACAAAAGAAATTAAAAAAGTTAACCCTGATGTTAAAGTTTATGAGTTATCATGTCCCGATTTTGTAAAAATTGTTGAAAACGGCTTATATAATGAAAAAGAAAGCATAAATTATATTAAAGAGCATCTTGATATTTTACTTAATAAAGGCTGTAAAAAAATTGTTTTAGGCTGCACCCATTATCCTTATTTATTGCCAATTTTAACCAAATGGGCAGATGAAAAAACTTTTATAAACCCTGCATTATATATGACAAACCTTGTTAAAAACAATTTTTACAATGGTTCCTCTAAAGTTGAATTTTTTGTTTCATCATCTCCTGAAAAATTCAGAAAAAATGCCTCTTTATTTATGGAAATTAAAGAAGGGGTTGAACTTGTTGAAAATAAAATGTGTGAGGTTTAATTATAATTTTTTGCAAATTCTCTTGCAATTTTGTCTGCTTCAAAAATGTCATCCAAAGTCGGGTTTTTAATTTCAATTGCCTTACTAAGCGCTTTTTCAACAATATCTATAATTCCTTTTATGTTAATTTCCCCTTTTAAAAATTTATAAACGGCAACTTCATTTGCCGCATTTAATGCAGCAGGGTAAATTCCCCCTTTTAAGCCCGCTTCATATGCAATTTTTAAACAAGGGAATTTTTCATAATCAGGGGTTTTAAAGGTTAAGTTTTTATCAAAGAAACTGAAACTGTTTGATTTAACACCTTTTTTTCTGTCGGGGTATGTTAGAGCGTATTGAATGGGGATGTGCATTGAAGGGTTTCCGATTTGCGCTATAACGGAACCATCCACCATCTCTATTGCAGAATGAATGATAGATTCAGGGTGAATTACAACTTTAATTTTATTGTATGGGATATTAAAAAGGTGGTGCGCTTCAATAACTTCTAACCCTTTATTCATCAAGGTGGAAGAATCTATCGTAATTTTTTTGCCCATATTCCAATTGGGGTGCTTTAGTGCATCTATTGCTTTTGCCTGTTCAATTTCATTTATTGTTTTATTTAAAAAAGGGCCGCCTGAAGCTGTTATTAAAATGTTTTCTATAAGGTGAAAATCGCCCCCTGAAGATTGCAAAATGGCAGAATGCTCAGAATCAACAGGCAAAATTTTAATCTTTTTTTCATTTGCATTTTTCATAACAATATCCCCTGCCATAACAAGCGTTTCTTTATTTGCAAGGGCAATATCAATGTTTTTATTTATAGCGGCAAGTGTCGGTTTTAGGGCAATTGTGCCTGTTGTTGCGGTTAATAAAATGTCTGTATTATCTGTCGCAAATTCAATTAAATCACTTTCGCCTGTTGAAATTTCGAGCTTTGGAAATTCTTTTTTTAATTTTTTATAAGCTTCAAAATCATTTATATGAACTTTTTTAGGGTTAAATTTTTTAATTTGAGGAATGAATTTTTCAAGGTTAGAATTGCAACATAACCCTTCAACAATAAAATCCTCTTTATTTTCAATATTTTCTAAAACTTCTAAGGTTTGGGTGCCAATGGAACCTGTGGACCCTAAAATCGTAATTCTTTTTTGCATATAACTATTTTAATATAAATAAATTTAATGATAAAATAAATGATATGTTGAATTTTAATTTTGAACTGGATGATTTTCAAAAAGAAGCCATTAATTATATAGAAGAAGGCAAATCTGTCGTTGTTTGCGCCCCGACAGGCGCCGGAAAAACCTGTATTGCAGAAGCTGCCATTCAACTTGCACTTCAAAATAACAACAGAATTTTTTATACAACACCCCTGAAAGCTCTTTCAAACCAAAAATACCACGATTTTTCAAAAAAATACGGAATTGAAAATACGGGGCTTTTAACGGGTGATACTTCAATAAATAGAGATGCCAAAATTGTTGTAATGACAACGGAAGTTTTTAGAAATATGCTCTATGGCACAACGTTTGGTTCCGTTAAAGACAATTTAAAAAATGTAAAATATGTTGTTTTGGATGAAGTTCATTATATGAACGATGAATCAAGAGGAACTGTTTGGGAAGAAAGTATCATCTATTGCCCGACAAATATTCAAATAATAGCATTATCCGCTACCGTTCAAAATTCAGGCCAATTAACGGAATGGATAAACACGGTTCATTCCGAAACAAAACACGTTTTTACGGATTTTAGGCCGGTTCCATTAAGGTTTTATTATTACGATTCATCAAAACCCCATACAATTTTACCTTTAATGACACCGACGGGCGCCCTAAACAACAAAATAAAACCTGAATCAAGGTATAAATATTTTAACGCCAAAACCCAGCCCAAAAACCCGATGGCAGATATAATTGAAGTTTTGCATCAAAAAGATATGCTGCCTTGTATTTATTTCACGTTTTCAAGAAGAAAATGTGATGATAATGCGGAATTATGCAGAAAATTAGAGCTTTTAACAAAAGAAGAAGTAATTGAAATTGAAAATTATATTGATGAATACCTAAAAGATAATATGTATCTTTTTAATTCTCCTCAATTAGAACTTATTAAAAAAGGCGTTGCGCCGCACCATGCGGGGTTATTACCGGGGCTTAAAAATTTAATTGAAAGGTTATTTCAAAAAGGGCTTATAAAGGTTGTTTTTGCAACCGAAACTTTAGCTGCGGGAATTAACATGCCTGCAAGAACCACAATTATAAGTTCAATTTCAAAAAGAACGGATGACGGACACAGGCTGTTAACCGCAAATGAATTTCTTCAAATGTCAGGAAGAGCAGGCAGAAGAGGAATGGATGAAATCGGCTATGTTGTAATTGTGGGAACACCCTTTCAAACACCTGATGAAGTTTATGAACTTGCAACAAGTTCATCTAACCCGCTTGAAAGTAAATTTGAACCTTGCTATTCAATGGTTTTAAATTTATTGCAAAGGTTCAGTTTAGATGAAGCAAAAGAATTAATTTTAAAAACATTTGGCTATTTTTCATCATCTGATAGGCTACTACCTTTAATAAACGAACTTAAAAGGTATGAAGAAAATATATCTGAGATGAAAAAATTCAATTGTCATAACAATTTAACTTCAGATGATTTAATTGAATTTATTAAATATAAAAATTTATACATTGAATATAGAACCATTTTAAAAACCCTAAAAAAACAAAATAAAAACGGCAAAAACCAAAAAGAAATTGCCCAATTTGCAGCAAAAACAAAAGAAATTTTGCACAAATTTCAATCTTTTGGCTGCAACGATTGCAGAGTTTATAAAAAACACAGAAAAGACCTTGAATTAATTCAAAGGTTTGAAAAGAAGGTAAGACAACTTAAAAAAGACATTGATTTTCAAAAAGACGTTTACTGGCAAAAGTTTTTAGCACACAAAAAAGTTTTAGAGGTTATGGGGCACCTTAAAGATGATTACCCGACAGAAATCGGCAAAATTACAATGGGTTTAAGGTGTGAAAATGAACTTTATATATCTGAAATTTTAAAAAGCGGAGTTTTAGCGGGCTTAGGCCCGATTGAGCTTGCAAGCGTTGTTTGTGCCATAACAAGTGAAGAAATAAGAAATAAAGATAATATCATAACAAACCCGCCAAGTTCAAATGTAAGAAAAGTTTTATCCAAAATAAAGGATATAAAAAGAAAAATCTTTATGATTGAAAGAGATTTTAAACTTGAAAATGAAATGAACCTGCATTCGCATTTTTCAGGGTTAATTGAAAAGTGGGTAGCCTCTAATTTAATTGAAGATAATGATCAAACAAAAGCTTGGAACGAGCTTTTTGAAGATAATGAATTCTCTGAAGGCGATGTTGTTCGTGCTTTTAAAAGAACAATAGACTTATTAAGGCAATTTACAATAATAGAAAATATTGATGTTGAAGTTGCACAAACCGCAAAAGACGCAATAAAGGCAATAAACAGGGAACCTGTTAATATAGATTAATTCTGTTTAACAGGTAAAATAACCCTAAAAATTGAGCCTTCATTTTTTTTAGATTCAACTTCAATTAAGCCTTTATGCTTTTTTACGATTTTATTTGACAGATAAAGCCCCAAGCCCGTTGAAACTCTTGCACCTTTGTTTGTTATTGAATAATATTTGTTGAAGATTTTTTTGATGTTTTCTTCATCAATTCCTTCACCGTAATCAATTATATCTATTGAAAAATTATCAGCAGTTTTATTTAAATGAACATCAATTTTATCCGTTTTTGTTGAATGTTTAATTGAATTCATAATCAAATTACATATAACCCTTTTAATTAAAAACGGGTCAAAATCTGCCATAATGGGGGTTTTTGAATGAAAAATAATTTCTTTGTTCATAGGCTTTATAACATTTTCAAAGCCTTCAATGCAATTAATTAAAAATTCTTCAACATTTATTTCTTTTTCAATTTTTAATTCAATTCCTTTGTTTTCAATTTTATACGTTTCTAAAATTGAATTCACCATTTCATAGAGGTCGTTATTGGATTCTTTTAATTTTAAAATAACTTCTTTTTGGGTATCTGAAAGTGTGCCGAATTTATCCTGCAAAAAAAGGTCAAAAGTTTTATCTTGAGCAATTATGGGAACTTTAAGATCATGCGTTAGTGCGGCAATAAATTCTTCTTTTAGGTTGTAGTTTTCTTTTTCTTTTTCTCTGTATTCATTAATCACAAGGTCTCTATCATAAATGCTTTCAAATAAATTATTTAAGCTTTTATAAAGCCCCAATGTATCGTTTGTTTCATCCAATTTAATTTGAAAGTTGCCGTATCTTGCAGAATTAATTTTATTTTTTGCAAATTTTATTTTTTCTTTTATTAAAGAATTTTCTCTTGTTAATTGAATCAGCTTTACTATTAGAAAACTGACAGAGAGCATTATTATAAAAACTAAAACCAATGATAATAAAAGAAAAATTTTCATAAACCGATTTTAACATTTTTTATATTGAAGGTAAAATAAAAAGGTTCAAAAATTTTTTTTACGGGTTTTTGAACAAATGCAATTTTAAAACTGAGAAAGGAAAAAGAATGGGCTTATCAATTTCACCAATTAAATTTGCCTCTGTAAATAATAATAATAATGTAAGCTTCGGTATGGCAAAATTTACAAATGAAGGTATGCGCTATGCAAAATCTCACGAAGATGTTTATACACCGTTTTCAGACCCAACCGAATTTCAAGACGCTTCATTTTTTAATAAAAAATCATTTTTTTCAAAAGCACCCTTTGCAAGATATATGGAATCAATGATACCTGCCAAAAAAGAAGCAGACCAAGCTGCCGTTGATGAGGTTGCACAAACGATTGTTGATTGCGGCGCAACCAAAAACGGTTTTTCAAATGCAAGATTTATTAAACAAATGCTTACAACAAGGTCTTATTTAGATAAAATGCATTCATCTGCAAGAAATCCAATCAGAGGTGCGGCTCAATCGGTTCTTGCAACAAACTGGAATAACCCCTTATTAACAAAAGATGAAACAAAAGCGCTTGCAAGATACGCATATGATGAAAGAACAGATGAAGGAAAAAGAATGATAGCGTCATTAGACGGCGTTATTGATAACTCTGATGTAAGAGATCCCAAAAAGAAATAATAAAATGTCATAAATAAAAACCCCCTAAGACAAAATAATGTTAAAGGGGGTTATTTTTTGGCAATTTTATTTTTTTATTTGTTTTGTATTTCTGTCAAGGAGCAAAAACAACCATGAAAATAACCCCGATAGGCTGCAGTTATAATTCTTTTAATAAAATATCAAAAAACAACAGTCAAATTAATAAAAATTTTGAAAACGGCAATTCTGAAAAATTACCGCTGGTTAATGCAAGTTATATGCTTGCATTCACGGGCGGCAAGAGCCTTAATTTGGAACAAACGGTAAAACAAATTGAACAATTCGGAAGCTTTCCCCCCGATATTAAAGAAGAAGCCGGACAAATAATTAAAGAAGGAAACCCCGATGATAAAACTTTAATTGATGTTCACAGAGAAAAATATGACGGGCTCAATTATCTTGATAATTTGGATGAAATTAAAGAAATGTACCCTGAATTTGAAGGGGTTTTATCTGACAGCGAAATTGAATATAAAGCAGGCTCTTTTATAGATGATGTTAAAAGGGGAAATATTCCCTATTTTGATAAAGACCAAGATGTTGCGGTGCAATTGTTGCAGATGTATTGGGGCGACGGATTTTCATTAAATGACCTTAAAAACCAATTCGTCGGAAGAAATGTGAACAAAGTTTTGGCAAAATTAAATATACCGAGAGTTGATAAAACATACGGACATTATTTAAAGCTTTCGGATAAAGAATATAACGAACGTTTTACCTCAGAAATGTCCGAAAGATTAAAAGGACAACACAGAGAAAGGGTTATAAGAAATGAAGGCGTTTATATTCCAAGAGGCCCTTTGACGCCTGAGCACAGAGAAAATATTTCAAGAGGGTTAATTAAACATTATTCTGAACACCCTGAAAAAGTTCTTGAAATGTCTGAAAGACAAAAAGAATTTTATGAAAAACACCCCGAAGAAAAAATAAAATTTTCGCAGGTGTTATATAGAGCTTGGGGCGAAAGAGATGCAAAGCCCGTTAAAAAAGCTTTGTCCAGATTTATGAAAAGGTCCGTAAGCGATGAAGAATTAAGCAATGTTTTTAATCAAAACAAAGAAACAAAAGCGAAATTAAAAGCATTTTGGGATAAAAACAAGTGGGCAAAAGATAAATTTTCAACCTGCATGAAATCTTCTTGGAAAAGACAAAAAGAGCTTGATGAAATGGGATTAATATATGAACCATTTTATGTTACCAATTTAATTCCAAAAAAAATGCAGGAAAAAATCGGAAGAGTTGTTGCTCCGAATGACGGCAATTTTGCAAATATACCGACAAGCGTAATTCCCGATATAAGAGAACTAAGGGATAATCCGAATTTAAGAACTCCCGCGGGTTCAATTGAAATGAAAAAAACGGGCAAATTGATAGATGACTATTTTGAAGCTAACCCGAAAGAACAAGACACCCTTGCGGATGTTTTAGACATTGGTTTTGCAATAGCAATAAAAGAGCTTGCGGAAGAAAAAGTAAAAAATATGGATAAATACCCTGCATTTGCAGAAATGACGGTTCATTGGCAAGATACCGTCGCTAAAAAATGGCAGCAGCATACCCCGATAGGAATAGATGAACTAACGGATATTTATTCAATGATGATGAATATTTGCGTTGCAAATGATGACTTGGCTTCCGCTAAAAAAATAGACAAAAGTATTGAAAGAGCATATGATTTAATGACCGAAAAAGCCCCAAGAGAAAAAGATTTTACTATGTTGGGTATAGTGCAAGCCTTAATTCAAATGGGAATTGTTAATAAAAGCGTTTTATTTAAATAATTTCTTTCTTTAATTTAATTATTTTTTTATATGATTCCAAAATATTGGATGGCAAAATTGTGCCTTCAATAAGTCCGTTTTTGACAATTAAATTAATTTTTTTGGCCAGTTTATCGTCATTGTTTGCTCTATTTGAAAATAAAAGGATGTTTTCACCTGCATTTATTCCCAAGGTTACAATTTCATACAGTTCATAGTTTTTCTTAATGGCACCCATATCAAGGTCATCTGTTACAATTACGCCCTTAAAATCGGTTTGTATTTTTAACATTTTTTCAATTGTGTTATATGAAAGACTTGCAGGGAATCTTGCATCTATATTTTTATTATATAGGTGTGAAACCATAACGGTTTGAGTGGGCTTCAAATTGGCAAGTTCCATATAAGGAATTAATTCTTCATCTTTATATGTATTTGTTGTATCAACAAACCCTAAATGTGTATCACCCGTTGGGGAACCATGCCCCGGGAAATGTTTAATTGAGGTTGCAATTTTTTTATCATCAAAAGCTTTTATAAATTCTTTTGCATAGTCTGCAACAATTTTGGGGTCTTTTGAATAGCTTCTTTCTTTTGTTTCAATTATTGAATCTTTGTTAATTGCTAAATCAACACAAGGGGCAAAATTAAGGTTTATATTCATTTTTGCTAATTCATCCGCCATATCCGAATATTCTTTGTATGCTTCTTTTGTTGTTAATTTTGAAACTTCTTTTGCGGATTTAAAATTTTTAAACCCGTTATTTTCATTCATTCTTAAAACACTTCCGCCTTCCATATCAATTGCAATAAAGGGTTTATATTTTGCTTTTGAATTTTTAAGGGCGGTTGTCATTTTTAAAAATTCTTCTTTATTTTTAATGTTATCTTCAAAGAAAATAACCCCGCCTATTTCACCTTTTTCAACCTGTTCCAATACCGTTTTAAAGCCTTTTGATTTAACTGTGTTTCCATTAAACCCCAATATTATCATCTGCCCTACCATCTCATCCACATCGGCGGCAAATGAGACGTTATTAAAAGCAAAAAGCAGCAGACCAAACAATATAGCTAAAAATTTTTTCATAAAATAAACTCCCAAGTTGAAACCATTTTAGCATAAAAATTAAGGTTTATAATTTGCAAGAATTTTATCCATATCAATAATCCCTTCATCAAACAAGAGTTCAACTTGGTTGATGTTGTAATCTATAACGGCTTGAAGGTGTTCAATTCTTGCAACTGTTTTTTGGCTTTGGGCTTGAATAACATCAATTAAAATTCCAGTTCCGGCATCCAGCCTCATTTCGGCCAGAGTAACGGATTGAGTTGCATAATCAACCTGCTCATCCGTTAATTCAATTCTTTTTAAAAGAAGTTTTGAATTGTAGTATGAGTCTAAAAGCTCTTCTTTTATATTTCTTAATTTGTTTGTTAGGTCATATTCAATAGAATTTATCTCATGGGTTTTTGCTTTTGCCCTTGTAATTGTTCCAACCCCTAAATTCTGCCCTAAAGAAACATCTACATAAAGCCCCAAAACATTAGCTTCACCCAAACCTGCCCTTGCGGTACCTTGATTTTGAAATTGATAAAAAAGCCTTGGTTTTGGCGAAAATTCCGTGTAAATTGTCCTTCTTTCATTTTTCATTGCTAAAATTTTATTTTTAATTGCTTTTATATCTTTTCTGTTCTCGCTTGCAACTTTATAAAGTTCATCAACAGTTAAATTTTCATCTATTAATTTATTAGGTTCAACATCTTTTTCTATGGGGTATAATGTTGTTTCAACTTCAATTCCCATAATATTTGCTAATTTTGCCTGTCTTAGCCTGAATTCGTTCATAGCTTCAACAAGGCTTCTTTTTGCGCTTGCAACTTCGCTTTTTTGCCTTATAACATCAAACTTTGTTCCAAGCCCTGCAGTTTCCAAGTTTTCCGTTAATTTTAATTGTGCAATTCTTTCATATAAATTTTTTATATGAATTTCAATGTTAATTTTTGCTTGCAAAAGCTGCCAATAATAAATTGAAGTAAATTTCAGGGTTTCTTCTTTTGTAAAATTGAGTTTTTCTTTTTGTTCATATTTATTATATTTTGCAACCTTGGCTTCAAAAATTTGTTTGCCGCCTTCTGTTAAATTGTGCCTTACAAGCATAATGGATGATAATGCTGTTTCGTTGAATCTGTCTACTAAGGCTGATCCTACTAAAACCTGCCCGTTATAATAAATTGAATACCAAGAATAAGAAAGTTCCGGCAAAAACTTTGACAAGGCATTTTTATGAATATATTCAGAACTTTTATAAGTTTCAAATTTTGTTTTAATGCCGTAATTATTTTGCATTGCAACATCTAAGCATTCATCAAGGCTTATTGGCGTTTGTTTTTGTTCCAAAAATTTTGCAATTTCATATTCAAGTTGAACTTCTTTATTTACATTTTTATAATAATCGCTAAAACTTTTTTCAAATTCCGTGTCTGTGAAATCATATATGCCCGCATTTGAAGGGGAAATAAAACAAAATATTAAAAATAAGGTTATAATTATCCCATTTTTCATAGCTTATAAAAAATACTCAAATTTTAAAGAAAAAATAATACACTTTATGGGCTAATGCTTTTATGTTATTATTTTTTTGAATTTCAAAAACATTAAATTAAGAAAGAAAAAGAAAATGACAGAAACTATTGAAAACCTTTCAACCACTTATAATGCAAGAGAAGTTGAAAATGAGATTTATAAATTTTGGGAAGATAATGAATTTTTTAAAGCTGACAATAAAAGCAAAAAACCCCCTTATTCAATAGTTATTCCGCCGCCGAACGTTACAGGCATTTTACATATGGGCCATGCACTAGATGGCACATTGCAGGATATTTTAACAAGATATAAAAGAATGAACGGTTTTGAAGCCCTTTGGCTGCCAGGGTGCGACCATGCGGGTATTGCAACACAAAATGTTGTTGAAAAAGAACTTGCAAAAGAAAATAAAACCCGCCATGACATAGGAAGAGAAGAATTTCTTAAAATTACTTGGGATTGGGCAAACAAACATAAATCAAGAATTTTAGGCCAATTTAAAACATTGGGTGCTTCATTTGACCTTTCACGTGCAAGGTTTACTTTGGATGAAGGCTGTTCTAAGGCAGTTAAAAAAGTTTTTGTCGACCTTTATAATAAAGGTTTAATTTATAAAGGTTCATATATAGTTAACTGGTGTCCAAGGTGTCAATCCGCAATATCAGATATTGAAACGGAATATGAAACGGAACAAGGGCACTTGTGGGAAATTTCATACCCCATAAAAGATGAAATGGGCGCTATTGTTATTGCAACAACAAGGCCTGAAACAATGTTTGGCGATGTTGCAGTTGCAGTTAACCCTAATGATTACAAATATAAAGATTTAATCGGAAAAACTTGTGTAATTCCCCTAACCGGGCGTGAAATTCCAATTATTGCAGATGAATACGTTGATAAATCTTTTGGAACAGGTGCTCTAAAAATTACACCTGCCCATGACCCAAATGACTTTGAAGTTGGCAAACGCCACAATTTGCCTTTCATAAAAGTTATTGACGAACAAGGCAAAATGATTGCAAGAAGCGAAGTTCACCCTGAACTCCACGGCCTTGACAGATATGAAGCAAGAGAAAGAACCATAAGAATGCTAAAAGCGCATGAGGTTCTTGTTAAAATTGATGACCACGAACATAATGTGGGCAAATGCCAAAGGTGCAACACAACAATTGAACCTTTGTTATCTGAACAATGGTTTGTAAAAATGGAACCGCTTGCAAAAGCTGCCATTGAAAAAGTTAAAGACGGTTCAATTCAATTTATTCCGAAACGCTGGGAAAAGAACTATTTGATGTGGATGGAAAACATTCGCGACTGGTGCATTTCAAGGCAACTTTGGTGGGGGCATCAAATTCCTGCATATCACAACAATAAAACAGGTGAAATAGTGGTTGCACTTGAAAACCCTGACCCTAATAACTATACTCAAGAAACAGATGTTCTTGACACTTGGTTTTCAAGCGGCTTATGGCCTTTTGAAACAATGGGCTGGCCCGATATTGATTCAGACGACTTTAAAAAATTCTACCCTACATCAACTTTAGTTACAGGGTTTGATATTATTTTCTTCTGGGTTGCAAGAATGATTACCATGGGGCTTGAATTTACAAAAGTTCCCCCGTTTAAAACGGTTTACATCCATGGTCTTATCAGAGATGAATTTGGGCAAAAAATGTCAAAATCAAAAGGCAACACAATTGACCCTGTTTTATCAATTGAAAAATACGGCTGTGATGCTGTAAGGTTTACATTAGCAAACCTTTGCACATATGGCGGGCAAGACATTAAATTATCCGATGAAAAATTTGAATTCGGCAGAAACTTTGCAAACAAAGTTTGGAATGCTTCAAGGTTTGTTTTAATGAATTTAGAAGAAAAAGAACCGGTTTTGGATAGCTCTAAATTCACAATCGCAGACAAATGGATTTTAACCAAATTAAATGAAACAATAAAAGAAGTGAAAGATGATCTTGAAAACTTTAGAATCGGCGAAGTTACAACGGTTTTATATGATTTCTTCTGGAATTGCTATTGCGATTGGTATGTCGAATTATCAAAAATTGAAAAAAATGAAGCTGTTTTAACTTATGTTTTAGATGAATTTTTAAGGCTTTTACACCCAATTATGCCTCATTTAACGGAAAAAATTTGGCAATTAATGCCGATTAAAAAAGATAAAAAAGCAATTATGCTATCTGATTACCCAACATACAGGGAAGATTTGGTTTTCAATAATGAAACAAAAGCAATGGAAACCGTTTATGATGCAATTAGAAGCATTAGAAATATAAGGTCTAAATTTAATATTTCACCTTCAATTAAAGTTAATGTTAAAATTCAAGGCGAAGAAGCTTTATATAAAATGGTTGAAAATTACTTGAAACGCTTAGCAAGGGTTGAAAACATCGAATATATCAAAAATGAAAATGAAGTTGATAAACAAGCGGCAAGCGCTGTTGTTCAAAATTCAAAAATCATCGTTCCTCTAGCTGGGCTTATTGATATAAATGAAGAAATAAACAGGCAAAATAAAAAGCTTGATAAATTAAATAAAGAAAAATCTTCTTTAGTCGGCAGAATAAACAATCAAAAATTTGTTGAAAGTGCTCCAGCTGATGTTGTTCAAAAAACAAAAGACAGAATAGCTGAAATTGATGCTGAAGCAGGTGCAATTGAAGATTTAATTAAAAATTTATCTTAAAAGCTTTAAATTGTTTCTTTTTAATTGGCGCATAAATCTTTTGTGCGCCTTTTCAAGTTTTTTGTTGTTTGCTTGGCCTAATTCAATATGGTTTACGTATCCCAATTCAAAATTTATATTTTCAATTAAATCATAATATTCTTCATCAATTAAAATTAAAGCTGCTTCAATTTCTTCTTTTGTTTTAGAAGTTTTTAAATTGCCCTCAAGGGCATAAACTTTGTTATCTGAAATTTGTTTTATTAAATTTAATAAATTTCTTTCGCTGTTTGGAACCTCTAATAATGAAAGATAACTGTAATAAAATGAATTAAAATATTGAGCAACTTCGCCCGCAAATGCCATTTTGGGGCAGATGAAGAATATTAAAAGCAAAACAATTTTAATCAAATTTTTTTTCATTCCATAATTATAGTCTTAAATAAAATTTTTAAATTGTCCTATTTGTTTAATTATTTAAAAAAATTTGTTGACGTAGAATTTTGTTCTTGGTAATCTAATCTAGTCGGCAGTTAAAGAGCCGATTTTAATTTGAAAAATTAATATTATTTGCGCTTGTAGCTCAGCCTTGGTGAGGCAGTCAGCCGAACCAACAAAATATGGGCACTCCCAAAGGGGAGGGTGATACCAGCTGAGATGCAAGAAAATGAAAATTAAATAACAATTATTTGCGCTTGTAGCTCAGCAGGTAGAGCACTCCCCTTTTAAGGGATAGGTCGCGCGTTCGAATCGCGCCAAGCGCAATTTTTTATTTTTTTATTTGCATTCCCGCCTGTGCAATTAGTATAAACAAGGCTTATTGAACAAAGTTCAACCGCCTTTGTTTCTACTAAAATTGCTTCGCTACGCCTTTTTTAAAAAGGCTCCGCAACGGCGGCTATCAACGGTTTCGGTTTGTGTCGGGTTCATCACCCGCCAAAACCTTCACTCTGGCTTGCGCATTCCGCCTGTCAAATCAGTAAAAATAGAGCTTATGCGACAAAGTCGCACCGCTTCTTATTTTTACTAAGATTTGTTC
>CALUWE010000001.1 GCA_944324425.1 Candidatus Gastranaerophilales bacterium | reverse complement strand
TGATCAACAACAACTTTTTTAACTCTTTCTAATGTGCTCATTTTTACCTCATTAAAATTATAAATAATACTAACAGTTACGATTATATAAAGGAAAAAGATATTTTGCAAATGTTAAGAAACTAAATTAATAAATATTTACCAAATGAAAGCCCCGCCAGCTCTTAATCTTTCTGATATGTAAAATTAAGAAATAAAAAAAGAGGCACTTTTCATGCCTCTTTTTAAATATTCAAACCCGATTATAAACTTTCTTGAATTGAAAGGTCTTGATTTAATCTTATGTATAATTCATCACCCTTGCTCGCTTTATAAGTTACGCCTTTAGTGAAAAGACCTGTTAAAAAGCCGCCTACTGCGCCAACGGGAAGAGCAATTGCATAAGCCGTGCCGACTTCATCTGTCGGGAAACCGACTGCGGAACCTGCACCAACACCAACTGCCAAGCCGCCCAGTGTGCAAGCTGCAAGCTTGCCCATTGATGATGATGTTAAATAACCTTCCTGTTTGTTATAAACGGTTGCATTCATATCTGAACTTACGCCATTCGGCATTTCCAATCTGTTAAATAAAAACTTAACAGCGCCTGACTTATTCATTCTTTTTGGTTGAACAAGGTTTTCAATGGTTGCGAAGAATTTTGCACCGGCAGGAATAACAAGAGTGCCTTCATCGGTTACAACATCTTTTGCAACGGTGAATTCAACAGTGTCGCCGATGTTTGCATTTTTGGCTTTGAATTTTTCAACAAAAGAAACTTTTAAAATGTTTCCTTCTGCAATAATTTTTCTTAAGTTTGTAATTGTAACAGTGTTTGCTTCTGCGTTTTTATGGATTGATAAATGTTCAACAGACAAAGATTTTTCAACTTCATTCGCATTAAAATCTTCTTTAACATTTGAAATTGCATTTTTCAGTTTTGCAAGCAATACTGCGGTTTCAGCTCTTGTAATATCTCTGTTGGGTTCAAATTTTTGTCTGTCAGGATAATTTACAAATAAATTATATTTAACAGTTTTTGCATAAGCCAATTTTGCCCAATCGGGAATTTTATCGGTATCAACAAATTCATCTAAAATAGATAAATCGTAAATGGTATCTTTTGTAATGTGGCTGACAGCCGATGTTACTTCCGCTTTGTTTACGTCATTTTTCGGTTTAAATGTGCCGTCTGGGTATCCGTAAACAAGCCCGATTTGTTCAGAACGCATAATGTCATCATAATGTTCCGTTGTATTATCAACATCTTCAAACGGGTTTTCAATATAAATTTCAAGTCCGCTTTGGTTTAAAACTTTAATTAACATTGAAGTAAATTCTGCTCTTTCAACAGACCCTAACGGATTAAAATTGCCGTTTGCATCAAGAGTCATAATTCCTTCATCTACCATTTGGTTAATTTCTGCATTTGCCCAAAAATCAGCTGTAACATCGTTTATTTGTGCAGCCTGTGCTTTTGGGGCAAAAACCAGCGCTAAAAACAAAAATAGCGCAGAAAATAAACTAAATACTTTTTTCATTGTCTATCCCCTATAAATAATAACTCTTCTTCCAACAAATTCATAATACAATAAAATTTTGAGGCATGACAAGAAAAGCAATAAAAACAAAGGTTTTTATTAAGAAATTGAAATCATTTATTGTATATTAAGCCAGTTTTTTATTCTGTCTGCAACAAAAGCAAAGCTTTCTTTTGTGCCGATATCGCCTGTATCAGCCCCATAAATTATAACAGGAACCATTTCTCTTGTGTGGTCTGACCCTTTATAGGTTGGGTCGCAGCCATGGTCTGCGGTTATAATTAAAAGGTCGTTTTCATCCATATTTTGAATAAATTTAGGCAAATAAGAATCAACTTCTTCAATTGCTTTTTTATAGCCTGAATAATCGCGCCTGTGGCCATATAGCATATCTGTATCAACCAAATTTGTAAAAATCAAGGAAGCATCTTTTTTATTTTTAATTGCATCCAAAGTTGCAATTAAACCTTCAGTGTTGCCGCCTGTGGGTCTACTTTCAGAAATTCCTTTGCCTGTGAAAATATCTTTAATTTTACCTATTGCATAAACTTTTCCATTGTTTTTAACAATTTCATCAAGGAGAGTGTCTTTTGGGGGTTCAACGGAATAATCATGGCGCATTGAACCGATTCTTGAGGGTTTACCGTCAATTATTTTATAAGGTCTTGCAATAACCCTTGAAATGCCATACCCTTCATCCAAAAGTTCCCTTGCAATTTTGCACCATTCATATAAAGTTTCAATCGGGATTAAATCTATATCAACTGCAATTTGAAAAACGCTGTCAGCTGAAGTGTAAATTATAGGAAATTTTGTTTTATGGTGTTCTTCGTTTAATTCTTCAATAATTTTTGTGCCTGATGCGGGTAAGTTCCCTAAAATGCCGCCGCAGTTTGTTTTTTGAATAAATTTTTCAATTAATTCATCGGGAAAATTAATGTATGTTTTAAAAGGGTTATCTAAAACAAGCCCTGCAATTTCCCAATGGCCTGTTGTTGTGTCTTTTCCTTTTGATTTTGGTTTCATTATTCCATATTCTGCTGTTGGGGAATTTGTTTTTTTAACGCCTAAAATATCTTTAATATTTCCTAATCCCATTTTTTCAAAATTTGGAACACAAAGCCCGCCACTTGCTTTTGCTAAATTACATAAAGTATTAACGGAATTATCATCACCAAATTCAAGGCTATCCGGCATAGCACCTATTCCCATTGAATCTATTACAATAATTATTGCTCTTTTATTGTTCATAATTTAATAACTCTTACATTATCTTCCAAATATTTCATGTGCCATTCCTGAATGCATTCACCACTGTATAAAACCCCAAACCCCGGGGGGTATGGAATAATAGAATCCGCACTTATTTGAAGCTCAGAATCTTCTTTATTTATATAAGTATATGGCGCATATAAAGCGGCACATGGCTGAATTTTAACCAATGGCGCAGGCTGAAAATCTGCATTTGGTTCATCATTTAATTCTAATTTCATATCAAGAATTTTTAATAATGCAATTCTTAATTTATCCAGCTTGCTTTTTTCAGTTCCGATACCCGTTAAAAACAAAGAGCCGAAATCATTATTCAATTCATCTTCAATATTAAATTTTTCAGATAAAATATTTGAAAGTTTGTTTCCGTCTAAACCTTTTAATTTAATGAAAAGCTTTGTTATATCGTGGTTTTCACCTTCCAAAAATTCATAGCCCGTATTTAAAAAATATTTTTTAAAGCTTAAAATGTTTAAAACAAGTTCATCTATTGCTTTTAAGCCTTCTTTTGAAGATAAAAAGTTTATTGTTTCTTCAATATTTGCAATTAATGGATAGCTTGGGCTTGTTGTGTGGAATAAATTAACCGTTTTTTGAATAATATCAAAATCAAAATTTTTAACATCTTTTGAAACGTGCAATAGGGCACATTGATTTAGCGCCCCTGCATTTTTGTGGAGTGAATTAACCGAAAAATCCGCCCCTTGTTGAATTGCCGTTTTTGGAAAGCTTGATGAGAAATTATATAAACTTCCATGGGCTTCATCTACAATTAAATATGTATTATACTGTTTGCAAATTTTTGAAATTGCTTCAATGTCGGAATTTATGCCTTCATAAGTGGGGCTTGTTAAAATAAATGCCTTATAATCATTTAATTTTAATTGATTTTCAAGGTCTTTCGGGTTTATTGCACCGTAAATTCCAAAATTATTTGAAATTTCATTTTTAATATCCGGCATAATCCAATCAATATCGGCATTACAAACCGCAGCACCGTTTATAACAGCCCTGTGGCAATTTCTTGCAACCAAAATTTTATCCATAGGGCGAATTATAGCCTTCATTACGGCTAAAATAGCAGTTGTTGCGCCTTGAGTTACAAACAGGGTTTTTTCTGTTCCGTAAATCTCGCTTGCTCTAAATTGCGCCTGTTTTATAACTCCTTTTGGGTCAGATAAATTATCAAGCCCTTCAATTTCAGATAAATCTCTTTTGTAAAATTCGTTTAATTCTTTTAAAAAAGGCGCTTTTTGAGAGTGCGTGGGTGTTGTGAACAAAGTTCTTTTGTTATTTGTATTTAATAATTTCCATAAATTCATATTTTTATAATAAAATAATTCCTATGGATGTACAAGAAAAAATAGAAAAATTACGCAAGGAAATTGAATTAAATTCATATCTTTATTATGTCCTTGATGAACCGAAACTTGAAGATTATGAATATGATAATTTATTCCATGAATTGGAAAAATTGGAAAGCGAGAATCCTGAATTAATAACACCCGATTCTCCAACTCAAAGAGTAGGGGGCATTAGCGAAAAATTTAATCAGGTTCAACATAAAACAAGGTTATATTCCCTTGAAAATTCCAACAGCCCCGAAGAATTAAAAAAATGGTATGAAAGAGTTTTAAAAGAGGCAAGCCCAGAAAACTTGGGCCAGATGAGCTTATTTGATACAACGCCGAAAGATATAAGGTTAGCCGTTGAACTTAAAATAGACGGGCTTGCAATAGCTTTGACTTATAAAAAAGGGGTTTTTGTTCAAGGTTTGACAAGGGGAGATGGTGTTGTTGGCGAAGATATTACAAACAACTTAAAAACAATAAAAGCAATTCCCCTAAAGCTTTTTGAGCCTGTTGATATTGAAGTTAGGGGCGAAATTTATATGCCGATAACTTCATTTGAAAAATTAAATGAAAAACAAATTGAGCTTGGGCAAAAAACTTTTGCAAACCCAAGAAATGCAGCAGCAGGAACAGTTCGACAACTAGACCCAAAAATTACTGCTCAAAGAGATTTATCCATTTTTGTTTATACAGGGATTATAAACGGCGAATTTAAAAGCCATTTTGAAACCATGAGCTATCTTAAAAAATTGGGGTTTAGAACAAACAAGGTTGAAATTGCAAACGGTATTGATGAAGCGATTAAAATTATAAACAAATTGGATGAAAAAAGAAAAACCCTTGATTATGCGACAGATGGAGTTGTTATAAAAGTGGACAGTTTGCAACTTCAAAATGAACTAGGCTTTACTTCCCGCGTTCCAAAGTGGGCAACGGCTTATAAATTCCCCCCTGAGGCCGTTTGGACAAATTTAAACGATATAAAAGTTCAAATCGGAAGAACAGGCATGGCAACTCCTGTTGCCATATTAGAACCTGTTAATTTGGCAGGAAGCGTTGTTTCAAGGGCAAGCTTATATAATTTTGATGAAATAAAAAGGCTTGATATTGAAATAAACGATAGAGCCTTAATTAAAAAAGCGGCTGAAATTATTCCAAAAGTCATAAAAACTGAAAAAACAAATAATTCAAAACCTTTCATAATGCCTGAAAATTGCCCCTATTGCGGAGAAAAATTAATTGATATTGAAGGCGAAGTTGCAAAATATTGCCCGAATAATAAAACTTGCCCCGCTCAAATAAAAGGCAGAATTGAATATTTTGTTTCAAAATATGCAATGGATATAGACGGTTTTGGCGAAAGCATTATTGAACAGTTGGTAAATTTGGGCAAAGTTAAAGATTATTCAGACCTTTATTATTTAACTTATGAAGATTTTCTGGAATTAGATTTAATAAAAGAAAAATCCGCAAATAATCTTTTAAATGCCTTAGGTGAAAGTAAAAATACAACATTATCAAGATTTATAAATGCTGTTGGTATAAGGTTAGTCGGCAAAGAAAGCGCAGATATTTTAGCAAAAAGCTTTAAGTCGATAGATGATATTAAAAATGCCACATTAGATGAAATTAATTCTCTTGAAGGAATCGGTGAAAAAATGGCAAATAATATCTATAACTTTTTTCATAATGAAGAAAATCTATCGACAATAAAAAGGGCATTAGATGCAGGAATTATTTTAGATAACCCCTATACAATAAGCGAAAATTTAAAATTAAAAGGGCAATCTTTTGTAATAACAGGCACTTTAGAAAATTATTCAAGAGATGAAGCGCAAAGCATTTTAAAATCACTGGGGGCAAAAACCCCAAATTCTGTCAGCAAAAACACAACTTATGTGATAGCAGGCGCAAACCCCGGGTCTAAAATAGACAAAGCTAAAAATTTAAACATTCCGATTTTATCTGAAGAAGAATTTATGGAAATTATAAAGTAAGAAAGAGGTTTTTTATGAAAAAGCTTTTAACTTTGTTTGCAATTGTTTTTGTTTTAACCGCGGCGGCTTATGCCGAAACAAAACAAGAACAAGGGTATGTCTCAGTAAACGTTGAAGCAAGTGAAGATTATAACCCAACATTGGTCAAGCTTTCATTTGCAATAGAATCAAGAGATAAAGACCCTGAAATAACGGCAAATTTGAATAAACAACAAAGTGAAAAGGTGATTAACGCTGTTAAGGCATTAGTTGACACAACTAAAAACGAAACAATTAAAACAACATCATATTATTTTAACCCTGAATACAACTATAAGGACGGCAAAAAATTAACAGGCTATGTTGCAGTGAATACTCTTCAAATTGCAATTAAAGACCCTGATAAAACAGGCAAAATAATTTCAACCGCACTTTCAAACGGCGCAACTTCAGTTAGCGGCTTAGAATTTATCCTTGAAGAAACAAACGATAACTGCAATTTGTTAATGCAAAAAGCGGCAAAAGGCGCAAGAGAAAGAGCGGATAAAATTGCAGCCTCAATGAATACAACAGTTATCGGTATAAAATCATTAAATGCAAGTTGTTCAAGTAATTCAAATTATTCTGCCAATTTTAGAATGTTAAATTCCAAAGCCTCAGCAGACGGAGCTGTTGCAGGCGGTTCAAGCATGCCGATTGAAGCGGGTAAAACAAAGTTAAGAGCTTATGTTAACGCGGATTTTTATGTTAAATAATTGTTTTAAATTAAATCGCCCTATAAAAGGGCGATTTTTTTATTTTGATTTGACTTTTTGGCTTTTAAAAGTTTAAAATTAAAAAAGTTATTTGATAGGTAGTTTATGCGCGCTTTAATTGTTTCTATATACATTATTACAATGTTTTATTTCCTGTTTAGGGGTTTTTATTATATTTCAGGTTCCATGCTCCTTTTGGGAATAATTTTTATTCTTTGTCTTCCTGTTCATAAAAAACGCTCGATTGAAAATGCCAAAAAAAGAATAGTAAACGCATTAAGAAAAAAATCAAAAGGCGAGACAATTAAACCGTTTATAGAAGTAAACAATTCTCCGTGGTATGTTTTGGCCGAACTTCCCGGAATTTCAATTGAAATGGCAAAACAGGCGGTCGAAATCAGAAAGCATAACGGCAAATTTCCTTCCATAAATGTTTTTATTGCCCTTACCCATGTTAAACAAATTTATGTGGAGCATATAAAAGCCGTTGCATATGTAACAAAAGAAATGCCGCCGATTAATCAAACAAATGACGAGAAAGCCGATGACAAATAAGCTTTCACAAAGTCTTGAAGATTATCTTGAAATTATCTACAACAAAATCAGCGAAAATAAGACAGTTAAAGCCATCGATATTTCAAGACAGTTGAATGTTTCAAGGGCATCCGTAACGGAAGCTCTGAATAAGCTGTCTGAAAAAGGATATATATCATATGAAAAATACGGTGATATTGTTATAAATGAGCTTGGAATAAAGAAAGCAAAAGAAATAGTTTTAAGACACAGAGAACTTTCTTTGTTTTTAAAAAATTTAGGGGTAGATGATGTTGAAGCTGATGAAACCGCCTGTAAAATTGAACATATAATTTCAAATAACATTCAAAAAAGAATTATTGCTTTTAACAAGTTTTGTAAAAATAACCCCGATTTTAAGTTTTAACTGCTTGACAATTTGTTAGGTATACCTTACAATTATTTTATTCAATCAAGCCACAAATAACTTCATATCAAATTACATCTGTTGTATTGACTTTTTATCAATGGATAAGTGAGGTTTTATCCTCACTTTTTTATTATTTTAAAAAATATTTTAGTTGTCCTCAAAATCAATGTTTTTTCTTTTTATAATACAAAGGTTCAATGTTATATTTTAGGAATTTTCGGTATATTTTTAAAGCTTTTGTCTGCTATAATGTTTTTATGCTGAATTATTTCAAAAAAATTTCTATTATATTTTTCATTGCCGTCGTTTTCTTTGTTAATGGTATGAATTGTTCATATGCAGCCGCAAATACAAAAGAACAATTAACAAGAATAGAAAAAGAAGTTTGGGGCTTTTCTTATGACAATGAATCTGATTTAGACAGAACTCAAAGGCTCGAAAAGCAGGTATTCGGAAAGGCTGATACAACGCCAGATATTCAAAAAAGAGTTGATAAACTCACAAAAACGCTTGGTATTGAAACGCTTGAAGAAGCAAAAAGCTCGCTTTCCGATTTGTATGTTGGCGAAAAGGCGGGCCCGAACGTTGAATATCCCCAAATAGATTTGCTTGAAAATCAACTTTTGGGCAGTGTTTATAAAACAGATGATATTAATAAAAGGTTAGAAAGGCTTGAAAAGAAAGTTTTCGGTGCAAAACAAGAAGGCGACCTTTCAATAAGAACCGAAAATTTGAAACGCCACACAAGAGTTTCAAGCAATGATAATCCGCTGGATTCAATGGCAAGAAACAATTACAACAACTATCAAAATAACAGGCAAATGCAGGATGATGAAATAAAATTTCAGCTTGCCGCACTTGAAAATGCGATATTTTCAACGGATTTTTCTCAAGAGCCCATTCCCCTGAGGCTTGTCAGGTTAGAGAATAAAATTTTTCAAAGAGATTTTAGAGGCGAGGATGTTCAGACAAGAATTTCAAGAATTCAAGCTGCGGCAACCGCAGGGAAAACCGCAAAGTATTATGACGGAAATAAATTCCAAAAATTTGCATCAACCGGAATTCAGGCCGCAAGTTTTCTTCTGATGATTCTTGCTTTTATTCTCTAAAATTTAATTAAAGGTTCCAAGTGCTTTTTGTACAAATCAATTGATTTTTGTTTAAGGGCTGCAATATGACGGAAAAATTTTTCTTGTTCCTGTTCAACCGTTGTTCTTTTTTTGCGGTAATCGTCAAATCTGCCTTCAATAAAGTTTCTTTTTGCCCTCTGCACTTTATTTTCCGCCAGCATATATTCTAATATGCCGTCTGCGTCGCAATCTAAAGTATCAAACATTTTTCTTGCACTTTCATTTCCGTTTGCAACTTCACTTATGATTGCTTCCGCTCTTGAGCTTATCATCATAAAATCCCTTTTGTTTCTGTCGGGGTTTGTGAAAATTTCCGTATACATTTTCGAATTACGTCGTTTTATGGGATCAAATCTTAAAATTCCCTCAACTGCAACGGCAGTTATGGCAACACCCAATAATACTTTCTTCCAAGGAAAATTGTTTTTCTGCTTCTCCGTCTTCTCTCCGTTGTTTGAGCCTTTGAACTCCGTTTTGTTAAAATTATGATGAGCAATATTTCGCACTTTTGGAGCGACAGAATTATATGCACTTGTCCTCAAGGAAGTGATAAGGCTCATCTCAATCTCTCATGCTTTTTTTAAACTTCTCAAACGTATAAACCCCGAAAAGCAAAACTTTTGCTGTTTTTTTGTTTAAATTTAATAAAATTTAAAATAACAACCCTCGAATCCGGTTATCAGAATCAAGGGTTGTCATTCTTCGGAAATAGTATGTTGGATTATTATGCCTTGCTTTCTTCTTTATCTCCTCTGTGAGAGAAGAATTCGCCGATTTTTTTACCTAAGTTATACGCAAGAATTGAACCGCCGACAAATAAAACATCAAGCCCGATTCTAACCAGCATTTGTTTGGCACTTCCGTTTGTGCTCGAACCTAATTTTGTATACCATTCTGAAGCCTTATCGGCTAAATTTTTAATAGTTGAAGAACTTGATAAAAGATTTGCGGTTTTGCCTGCTAATCCTGTTGTTGCTTGCGTAGAGCTTGTTATAGCACTTCTTGCATATTTCATAACCGATTCTGTACCGAACATTGCTGCCATTGCAGATGTTTCTTCAATTAAAGCTGCATATTGATCGTCATCATTTAAAACCCTGACACCTGCCGCAACGCACAACAAAGGGTTAACCGCTTTTTGAGCAATTGCTCCGATTTTTGTGCTTGCTCCGGTTGAAGAGGCTATTTTTTCCAAAGCTTCCTCACCGGCTTCGCCGCCTATATTTTTAAATATTGCTTCAACTGCATCGTCTGCGCCTTTTAATATATTGCCGGCGCCTTTTGTAACTCCCGAAAATAATGAAGAAGCCGAGCTTGAAATGCCGTCCAATGAACTTACGGACTGGCAAAGCGCAACAGCACCCCTTGTTGATTCATGCTGATTTACACACTTATAGCCGTTTCTTCCCGCAAATAATACTGATGTAACTACACCCATCCAAATTGCCTTCTAAACTTCCACATAGTAATAAAGTATTTTTGATTATAAAAATTGCCGACAATTTATAAAATTTAATATTTATTTACAACACCCCTTATTTAAACTAAAATCAAGATAACAAGGATTTTATAAAGGAGAAAACAATGGTTGAAATTAAACCTTTAAATGCAATTGTATATAACCAAGAAATTGTTGATATGGATAAAGTTATAGCACCTCCGTATGATGTTATAACCTCTGAATATTGCGACAGATTATATGAAAGAGACCCATATAATATCGTAAGATTAATTTTAACAAAAGGGGAAAACAGATACCAAGACGCCAAAAAATTCTATGACGAATGGTTAAAAGAAGGCGTTTTAATAAAAACGAAAACCCCTGTAATTTTGTATATAATTCAAAAATATACAACTGATTCAGGAAGATTGGTTGAAAGAAAAGGCTTTATTGCAAGGAATAAAATTGAAAGCTTTGAATCCAAAAAAATTCTTCCCCACGAATATACAATGGGCGGCCCGAAAGAAGACAGGCTCAAATTAACAAGGGCGGTTAATGCCAACTTATCGCAAATTTTTATGGTATATTCAGACCCCTCTATGACAATTGAAAATTTAATTGCTCCAAAATATATAAATAACAAGAAACCGTTTATTGATGTTAAAGATGATAACGGTGTTCAAAACATAGTTTATTTAATAGATAATGAACAAGATATAGCTTTAATTCAAAGAACTTTGGAAAATAAAACATTATTAATCGCAGACGGCCACCACAGATATGAAACCGCAATGAACTATTCAAAAGAATCAACGGATCCTGAAGCGCAATATGTTATGAGTTATTTCACAAACTCGGAAGATGACAACTTAATTATTTTCCCGACCCACAGAATCATTACAAAAGATATTGATTCAAAAACAATAATGAAAGCCGTTGAAAAATATTATGATGTTACAAGGCTTCCTTTTGATGTTTTCAATAAAATCCAAATTAAAAAACAATTTTTGGATGAAATTGAAGAATCAAATAAAACAAGAATTACGACAGGGCTTTATTTAAAAGGGGATAATTCCTTCTACATTTTAAAATTAAAAGACGGCATGACAAATTTAATAGATGCGCCTGAAGTTTTGAAGAAGCTTGATTTATTGGTTCTTCACGAATTAATTATCACAAAAGAATTAAACTATACAAAAGAAGAACAAATGGCACAAGACGGCATTAAATATATTAAACAGGAATATGAAGCATTTGATGCCATAGATAAAGGAAGAGCCTCCGCAAGCTTTATTATGGCATATCCAAAAATGAAAGATATTAAGGATGTTTCTTCAAACGGGTACAGAATGCCTCAAAAATCAACATATTTTTATCCTAAACTTTTATCAGGCATTGTTATAAATCCTTTGCATAAATAAATGAGAAAAAAATTATTAACAAATTCCAATACTAAATATGGTGCAAGCTTTAATAAAAAAAGAAAAACGGTAGAATTTAAGCTTGCATCGGATAGTGCTCAAAACGTTATTTTATCCGTTTTTAAAAACCCAATGGGTGATATTCCTTTTTTTGAAATTGAAATGGAAAAAGAAGGGAATTTATTCAGGGTGTCTGTTCCGATTAAAAAACTTCTTAAAAAAAGAAATGTTTTTTACTACGGATACAGAATTTTTGGTGCCAACTTTAAAAAGCAGCAAGGTTATTTTGCAGGCTCTGATATTGGCTACATTTCAAATTTAGATAACGAAGGCAACCGTTTTAACCCGAATAAACTGGCATTTGACCCGTATTCATTTGAATTATCCCATCTTCATTCATCTGTTTCAACAGATCTTGAACCATTTAGGTCGGGAGAAAAAAATTATTTGTCCGATAATTCAAAAATTGCGCCAAAATCCGTTTTTAAAATAATAAAAGAGCAAAAAATATATAAAACAACGGAAAGAAGCTTAAAAGATGAAATTATAGCTGAAGTTCACCTCAAAGATTTAACAAGATTGTTAAAAATGAAAGAAAAGGGAACATATAAGGGCGCTGCTAAGTTTGTTAAAGAAATTAAAAAAACGGGCGTTACAATGGTTGAATTTTTGCCGCTTCAAGAATTTGATTCAAATATAGATAACGGCAATCATTGGGGATATATGTCCCTAAATTATTTTGCAATTAAAAAGTCGTATTCTTCAAATAAAAATCCGATAGAAGCTTTGTATGAATTCAGGAATTTAATTAATGAATTTCACAAAAACGACATAAAAGTTTGTATGGATGTTGTTTATAACCATACGGGCGAAGGCAGAACATTTTTTGATAATGAAGATGCCGCTTTATTTTCTTATGCTTTGATTGATAATAACAGCTATTATAAACTTGCCCAAAATGCCCACTATACAAACCATTCAGGCTGCGGCAACGACCTTAATACCTTAAACAAACTAACAGAAGATTTAATCGTTGAATCTTTAAAATTTTGGATAAACCAAGGGGTAGATGCCTTTCGGTTTGATTTAGCCGTTTGTCTTATGGATACATCAACTTCAGGCTATGCTATGTATGATAAACAAGGCGGCATTGTGCAAAACTTAAAAGAAAAATTGGAAGAATCAGGACATAAAATTTTAAAACCGGATGAGACGGGCGACGGAGTATATTTAATAGCCGAACCTTGGATGTGCTCGGGTTCAAATAATTATCAATTGGGTAACTTTCCCTCATATTTTGCAGAATGGAATGATGTTACAAGAGATACAATAAGGGCAACTTCAATTCGTCCCGAAAACGTTAATCCAAAGGCTATGAGAAATGTTATAGAAGGACAGCCGAATAAATTTAAGGGTGAATTAAGAAGTATAAACTATGTTTGCTGCCATGACGGCTTTTCTTTGTTTGATATAAATACATATGACAAACCAAACCCTGAAACAAAAGGCGGTTTTAGGGGCGAAATGTGTTCAAGCTATAAAGGCGACATTCAAGAGCAAGATAATGAAATAAGAAAACAAATTTTAACGGTTATGCTGTCTTACGGAACACCAATGCTTCAATTTGGGGATATTTTTCTGCATTCAAAAGAAGGCAATAACAACAGCTACAACCTAGATAACAAAATTAACAGAATTAACTATAAATTAGATAAAAGAAAAAAAGATTTATCAAACTATATAAAAGAATTAATTAAATTCAGAAAAGAAAACCCGATTTTTTCAAATATAAATTACAATAAAAAAATATCATATTATTATCCAAACGGGCTTAATATAAGCGATTACGACGATTCATATTGGAAAAATAACCGTTCAGGAATCATTTGCTTTAAAGTATCGGGGGATGAATATAATTATTACATTGCAATTTCAAAAGATAAAAATCCGATTAAAATTATTCTTCCGAAAAACATTGAAGACAAAAAATGGTTTTTAATTGCAGACACCAAAGAAAATTATATAAATCAAAAAGGCAAAATTTTTGATGGCGAATATTATGAACTAAAGCCCATGACAGCATGCATTTTTAAAGAAAAAGGAGTTAAAAAGCTATGGAATTAGTTGAAATTTTTGAAACATTGGTTAAAATTCCTTCCCCCTCATTATCAGAAGAAAAAGTTGCGGATAAAATTATTGAAATTTTATCTGAAAATAATATCGAGGCAAAAAAAGACAAAACGGGAAATGTTTTTGCAAAAGTAAAGGGTAATAATCCTTCAAAAAAACCTCTGATTCTCTCAGCTCATATGGATGTTGTCGGTGATGATTCTCCGATAAATATTGTTCATAACGGAAATATAATAGAAACTGACAAAAAAAGAACCCTTGGCGCGGACGATAAAGCAGGTGTTGCCGCAGCAATTAAACTTGCGCTTGAAATAAACAGTTTGAACGCAGACCATGGCGGTTTGGAATTGATTTTTACAAGAGATGAAGAACAATCGATGGTGGGTATAAGCGGCGTCGAATTTGAAAACTTTGAAGGCGAAGATATTTTGGTTATGGATTCTGACAAATTAGGCAATTTTGAAATTTCAGGCGCAGGCTATACAAAAATGACAGTTGAAGTTTCGGCCCCAAAAGGCGGACATTCCGGACTTGATATAGGAGATACTTCAAGGTTAAATGCCGCAAAAATAACGGCAGAACTGGCAAACCTTATTCCGCAGGGGGTATACAGAAAAAGCGATGAATTGGGTGTTATAACCTCAATAAATCTGGGCTCTATTGTAGCGGGCGCTGTTGATAATTCAATTTATAGAGCTGTAAATGAAAAAATCGAAAGGTCAAAAGCCGCAAAATTTGTCTGCCATAATTCAATGTCAAACCTTATTAATACAACAGGCTACATTCACTATTCAATAAGAAGTTCAAATAAAAGTTATGAAAATGAGCTTATAGCTGAAATTCAAAATATAATTAACCAATTTAACGAAAAATACAAAGGGCTCGCAGAAGCTAAAATGAATGTTGAATGTCATCTTCCCATTTTTGAAAAAGCTGACAATGAAAAAGCAATTCAAAATGCGAAAAATGCCGCCAAAAATTCAGACATTGAATTAAACGTAAGAAGCTTCCATGCGGGGGCTGAAACTCATATTTATGCAAATAAATTCAATAAAAATAACGTTAAATTCCGCCCTGTTTTAGTCGGCATTGCGGATATATACAATATGCACTCAAGCGATGAAAAAATAGATGTTGAAACATATAAAAAAGGCTATAATTTTATCAAGAACTTTTTTATTGAGTACAACAAATGAAAATAAGCTTTTATAAAACAAGAGCAAATTTAATGCTTCTTTTAACCGCATTTATTTGGGGCGTTACTTTTGTATACCAAAAAACCGCAATGGATGTTTTGGGGCCTTTTACGTTTAACGGAGTAAGGTGTTTGGTTGGGGCTTTTTCTTTATTTTTAATAAGCTTGTTTTTCAATCCGAAACATAATATCAAATACAAAAAAAGACACCTTGTAGAAGGCGGTGCGGTTGCAGGGGTTCTTTTGTTTTTGGCAACCACAATGCAGCAAGTCGGCATTGTAACCTCAAGCGCAGGTAAAGCAGGGTTTATAACTTCGCTTTATATTGTCATGGTGCCTATTTTTTCTTTAATTTCAGGCAAAAAAGTCGGCAAATCGGTTTGGCTTGGTGTTTTGTTGGCACTCATCGGGCTTTATTTATTGTGCGTAAAAGGCGGAATATACATAGAAAAGGGCGATTTGATGATTCTTTTTTCTGCCGTATTTTTTGCACTTCATATTATGTGCATTTCAAAATATTCCAAAAAAACCGATGCAATAAAATTATCATGCCTTCAATTTTTGTTTGCCGGAATTTTTGCCTCAATTTTAGGTTTAATGTTTGAAACTGTTCAAATATCAAGTATTTTATCCTGCACGAAAGAGATTTTTTATACAGGTGTTCTGTCTTGTGCTGTGGCATTCACGCTTCAAATCGGCGCTCAAAAACATGCAAAACCCTATATAGCCTCATTAATTTTAAGCTTGGAGTCGGTTTTTGCCGTTTTGGCAGGATATTTTTTGTTGAACGAAATTTTAATTCCGAAAGAAATTCTGGGCTGCATATTTATGTTTTTAGCCGTATATGTAGCACAATATGTTAAAAAACCGGTTTACGGTCGTGTAACAATTCTTAATAAAAATGAAAACCATGAGCAATAATTAATTCCAACTTTTCTTTATTAATGTAAGAAGTGAATTACTATACGGAAAGGTTGGAACTATTATGTCTATTGAAGGAGTTAAACCCGGTGTTTGCGCAGGTGTTGAAGCAGGCAAAACCCTTGCTGAAAAAATCGGCGAAAATAAAATGAAACTCGGTGCTGCTATTATGGCCCCCGGACTTATTGCAGCAGGAATTACAAAAGATACTTGGGACAAAGCTGATGAAAATGCTAAAGAAGGCGTTAAAATGGCAGCTGTTTTGGCAGCAGTTGTTGCAGGCGCAGCATTTTTAACAGGCAAGGCAAACGGCCAAAAAGGCGTAAAAGCATTAACAGAAGGCGCTAAAGCTCTTTGGAATCCGATTAAAGAAGGATTCGGCAAAGTTAAAGGCGAAGTAAAAACCAAAGCTCTTGAAAGCGCAAAAAAACTTAAAGCAAGCGCTACAAAATTAGGCGGTGAAGCAAAAGAAAAAGCTGTAAAATTATATGATGCCGCTAAAGGCCAAGCAGAAAAAATTGCAACCAAGGTTAAAACATTATTCACAAAAACCGCTAAAGCATAAATACAACAACAATAACAAAAAACAAATCCCCAAAAGAGCCTTTTCTTTTGGGGATTTTACTTGCACAATTCGGGTTGCAAAACAATTTCTTTTAATTTATAATTAAATGGTTAGGTACGAGAGACAAAATGTAAATATTTGTAAACAACACTTTAACATGATGGCAATATTTTTTCTTCATAGTGTTTAAGTAGTTGTAACAAGTATAAAAAGATTGTTAGATGTAAATATAAATAAGAAGGGGAACTAAACTATGAATCCTGTACAAAGTTTTAAAGAAGCACCGACAGCAGCAAAAGTTGCAACAGCAGTAGGCGCAGCAGCTGCAGTAGGCAGCCTTATCTACGCTGCAAAAACCGGTAAAGTTGCAGATACTTTTGAAGGCGGTAAAGCAAAAAAAGCAGCAGCTATCCTTAAAGATGGCTACAAACAATTAGGCGCTAAAATTGCATCAAAAGCTACAAAAGCTTGGGGCACAATTAAAGAAAAAGCAGTTGCAGCTAAAGATTGGGTTGCAGCAAAGCTTCCTAAAGCAAAAGAAAAAGCTGCAGAAACAGTAGGACAAGCTGCAGAAGCTGTTCAATAAGTTTAGTTTCATATAATATAAAATAAAAAACTCCCTTATCCTATAAGGGAGTTTTTCTAGTACATATCGGCTATTTTATTTGACAAACAAAAAGCAAAATTATATCATGATTCCAATTTAATTTTGAATTTTAAAGCGTCGTTAGCGAATTGAAATGTAGCCAAGTTAGAAATTTGCAAATAAAAACCCGAGCATGATACTCGGGCAGATTTGGACTTAATAGAATAATGAAGTGGAGTAGATAGAGACTTATTATGCTTCCTTTTTATCTGCTTTTGATGAAAATTCACCAAAATAAAAAGGGTTAGAATCTTTTTTATCTTTGTTTGTTTCAAAAACGCTGATTAAGTTTGCTACATCTTCTGTTTTTGAAACAAATTCAAATTCGTTATTTGCTGTGTCGATTGTCATTTTACCGCCAACTTTTTCTGAAACTTGGCTTGAATATAATTGTTGAGCTGCAAATGAGTTAAGTGTTTGAACGGCGTTTAAGTTCATTTTGCTGTCAAGCATACCAGCATTTGTCATTGCGATTTGTCTTTGAACGTTGATATCTGTTTTTGCTGAGTATAAATCAACACCTAAAGTAGCTCTTGTAAATCTTGTTAAATCTTGTTTATTGTAATCAACGGATTTTTTTGAAAGTGCTGAGAATAAATCTTTGGAGAGTTTCGCTGCACTTGTTGCGTCGATAAAATTATTATTGCTGTTAAGTCCGTTGATATTCATTTTATCTCCATTCTCCTTATGTTAAAGTTATCGGCATATTGAGTATCAACTTTATAAAAATAACTCATTTTGTAACAATTGTTTACAGAAAACTTTAAATTTAAATTTGTGAATTGTATAATCTAGAAAACGATTAAAGGTAGTTTAATGAACATTAAATTTAAACTGGAAGTGAATATAAATTAAAAGGGAAAGGCGCTCTTGTCTTTCCCTTTTTTTTGAGTATAAAAGATGAAAAAAAACAGAATCGGAAAAATTAAATATAACAAAGAAATTGCAAAAGATACGTATAAATTGGTAATTTCATCTGATGTTGAAGAAATTTCATCGGGGCAATTTATTTCAATTTATTGTGAAAATAAAACCCTGAGGCGTCCTTTTAGCGTTGCAGATTTTGATAATGGCAGCATAACGGTTTTATACAAAATAAAAGGTGACGGCACAAAATACATTAAAAATTTAGATGAAAATGATGAAATAGATTTTCTTGCACCTTTAGGAAATACATTTAATTTCGAAAATGTTAATTCAGCCCTTTTAATTGGTGCGGGAATAGGCATTGCGCCAATGTTGTTTTTGAAAAAAGAATTGAATAAAAAAGGTATCAAAAACCATCTTATTTCAGGTTTTAAAGATACCAAAGAAGTCGTTGAAGGGTCAGATGAAGTTGTTATCGGCGGAAGTGTTTTAGATGAAATAGAAAATGTAGTAGAAAAAGTAAACCCTGATATCATTTATTCTTGCGGCCCTTCAATTGTTTTAAAATTAGTAACGGAATTTGGAATAAAAAATAACATTAAAACCCAAGTTGCAATGGAAAAGGTTATGGCATGCGGAATCGGTGTTTGCAGGGGGTGCATAATAGAGCTTAAAAACGGTGAAAATGCTTCTGTTTGTAAGGACGGTCCTGTTTTTTGGGGGGATGCGGTTAAATGGTAGATTTATCTGTAAATTTAAACGGCTTTGAACTTCAAAACCCTATAATGACAGCCTCAGGCACTTATGGCTATGCAGATGAATACAATGACCTTATTGATGTTTCCAAACTGGGCGCCATTGTTACAAAAGCAATTTCAATTGAACCCAAAAAAGGTAATTCCGGCGAAAGATTGTTTGAAACCTATGGCGGTATGATAAATAGAATCGGCTTAGAAAATCTTGGTATAAAAGAATTTATTTCAAAAAAACTTCCCATTTTAAAAGAAAAAAATATAAATTTTGTGATGAACCTTGCAGGTTCTACCGTTGAAGATTATATTAAAGCGGCAGAAATTGCCCAAAATGCGGAAATTAAAGCGATTGAAGTTAATGTATCTTGCCCAAATGTCAAACAAGGCTGCCTTGAATTTGGCACAAACCCAAACAGTTTGGGGCATTTAACAAATGAAATCAGAAAAATATACAAAGGCTTTTTAATTATAAAATTAACTCCAAATGTTTCTGATATTGAAAGTTTGGCAAAAAGTGCAGAAGATAACGGCGCAGATTGTATCAGCGCAATTAATACACTAAAAGGGCTTGGCGTTAAAGTTGAAATTACCCCTGATAAAAAAATTAAAAAAACGTTTGTTCAAGGCGGCTTATCAGGCAGATGCATTAAACCCGTTGCACTTTCAATGGTAAGAAGAATAAAATCTGCCGTTCAAATTCCAATTATTGGAATTGGGGGAATTGCCAATATAGATGATGTTTTGGAATTTTTAACAGTCGGGGCGGATGCCGTTCAAATAGGAACAGAGAATTTTTGCCACCCTGATGTTACAATTAAATTAATAAAGGAGCTGGATAGTGTTATAGACAGCTTAAATTTAAAAAGTTTAGATGAACTAAAAAGGAAACTGAGAGATGAATGATACAAAAGTTGATGTTAAAGAGCTTTTAATGAAGGCAGACGGGCTTTTAAAAGGGCATTTCTGCTTAACTTCAGGGCTTCACAGCGACACATATTTTCAATGCGCAAAATTATATCAATACCCTGAAATTGTTGAAATTATAGGTAAAGAGCTTGCAAAAAAACTTGAAAATATTGAATATGACACAATCATAGCTCCTGCAATCGGTGCTATTATTTTTGGTTATGAGGTTGCAAAACAAGCAAAAAAAAGAAATCTTTTTGTTGAAAGAAAAGACGATGTAATGCAATTAAGAAGGGGCTACACCCTTAAAAAAGGCGAAAGGGTTGTTATCATTGAAGATGTTATTACAACCGCAAGAACCATTTTTGAAACAATTGACGCCATTAAAGAATATGAAGTTGAAATTAAAGGCGTTGGCTGTATTGTAGACAGAACCCAAGGTAAATTGGATAATCAACTGAAAATTAATTCACTTTTAAAAATAGATCCCGTTGTTTATGAACCTTCTTGTTGCCCCTTGTGCAAACAAGGTTTGGAACTTGTAAAACCGGGCTCCAGAAAGGGAAAATAAATGCAGCATTTAGATACAATTGAAAACCTTACGGCAAGCGAAATTGAAGAATTAATTGACTCTGCTTCAAGCTTTAAAAGCGGCAGATATGCAAACTATTCAACCAAGCATATTGCTTTAATGTTTTTTGAAAATTCGACAAGAACCAGATTTTCTTTTGAGTGCGCCGTAAATAAGCTTGGTGCACATCCTTATATATTTGATATTTCAAAATCATCAACCGCTAAGGGCGAAATATTAAAAGATACAATCAATAATATGGTTGCAATCGGCATAAACACTTTTGTTATAAGAACAAGAGAGGAAGATTTAATCAACGAATTAAAGCAAATTGATTTTTATAAGCCGGTTCATTTTATAAATGCGGGCGAAGGAAAATCTTCTCACCCAACCCAAGCTCTCCTTGATTATTTTACAATTTTGGAAAAAATTAAAACCGTAAAAAATAAAAAGGTTGTAATCATCGGCGATATTAAACATTCAAGGGTTGCAAAATCAAACATTGCACTTTTAAAAAGGTTTGGTGCAAATATAGTAACATCAGCGCCTGAATATTTTAGAGAAGACATCAATGGTGCCATTTTTGAGCCCGATTTAAATAAAGCATTAAACGGGGCAGATGTTGTTATGGCGCTTAGAATTCAAAATGAAAGGCTGGATGAAGCCATAAGTAAAGAAGATTTTATAAAAAACTATTCACTTAATTCGGAAAATTTTCCAAAAAATGCAATTTTAATGCACCCCGGCCCTGTTAACAGAGATGTTGAAATAAGCTCTGAATTATTGGATTCAAAAATCGGTGAAACCATTTTAAATCAGGCAGAAAACGGTGTGTATATAAGGATGGCGGTTATTGATAAAATTCTAAAAGGGCAGTTAAGATGATAAAAAAAATTCCGTCTTTAATCGATATGCATATCCACTTGAGAGAACCGGGTTTTACTAATAAAGAAACAATTGAAACAGGGTTGAAAAGTGCAATTAAAGGCGGTTTTGGGGCAGTTTTAGCCATGCCGAATACAAACCCCGTTAATGACGATGCCGAAGTTACAAAATTCATCTTAAAAAAAGCACTTCCTTTTAAAGATGAAATAGACCTTTATCCTGTTTCCGCAATAACCTATGACCTGAATGAAAACTCAGGTCTTGTTAATTTTTCGGAGATGAAAAAAGCGGGCTGCATTGCCTTTTCAAATGATGGTTTGCCTGTTCAAAACAAAGAAGTTTTTACGGAAGCTCTTATGAAGGGGGAACTGATTTTATCTCACTTGGAAGATGAAACCAATGAAGCCATAAGCCAAATTGAAATATTCAGAGAAGTGTTAAATTTAAGCAAAAAAGGCGAATGTCCGACTCCAAAACTTCATTTTTGCCATATTTCAAAAAAATCCACAATTGAAGTTATTAAAAAAGCAAAAGACGAAGGCTTAAAAATAACGGCAGAAACCGCCCCTCATTATTTCACCTTAACCAAAAAAGATATTGATAAAACAGGCAGATTTAAAATGAATCCGCCGTTAGGCGATGATGAAGACAGAGAAGCTATTATAGAGGCTGTTAAAAGCGGTGTTATAGATGTTATTGCAACAGACCATGCACCGCATACAAAAGAAGAAAAATTAAAACCGTACAACGAAGCACCAAATGGTATTGTCGGTTTAGAGACCGCATTTTCACTAAGCTATATGAAATTCGGGCTTGATTTAACTTTGGAAAAAATGGTTTTTGCGCCATCCAAAATTTTGGGAATTAAACCGAAAAAAGAAATTGAAGTAGATTTAAACGCACACTATATTGTAAGGGGTAAAAACTTTGAATCAAAATGCAAAATAACACCTTATGAGGGTAAAATATTGAAGGGAAAAGTATTATGAACATTGATTCCAATATAAAAGAAAAAATTGTTTTGGCGCTTGATGTTGAAAAAATAGAAGAAGCAAAAGAACTGGTTAATGAACTTGCACCATATACAGGTACTTTTAAAGTTGGTTTGCAGCTTTTTATGGGTTATGGTTTAGAGATTGTTAATTTTATATCGGGTAAAAATTCAAACTTCTTTTTGGATGTTAAACTCCATGATATTCCAAATACGGTTAAAAAAGCATCTGAAAATATTGTTCTAAACGGTGCAAACTTCTTTAATATCCACTGTACAGGCGGTTTAGAAATGATGAAAGCCGCAAGAGAAGGGGCAGACAGTATGGCAAAAAAATTAAATAAAAAGCCCCCTGTAATTTTGGGTGTAACAATGCTTACAAGTATTTCTCAAGATGTTTTGGATAATCAATTTGAAATAAATAAAAATGTTTCAGATTTTGCAATTAAACTTGCACATTTAGCAAAAGAAGCAGGGCTAAATGGTGTTGTGGCATCACCTGTGGAAGTTGAAACAATTAAAAAGGAATTAGGGGCTGATTTTAAAGTTTTATGCCCCGGCATTCGTCCAAAGTGGAGCTTAGCGGATGATCAAAAAAGAATTGCAACGCCTTCCGCTACAATTAAAAGGGGTGCCGATTACATAGTTTTGGGGCGTGCAGTTACAAAAGCGGAAAACAGAATTGAAGCAATGGAAAAAATATATGAAGAAATAAAGGAAGAATTATGCTTGCAACATTAATATTGGAAGATGGAACAGTTTATAAAGGCGAACATTTTGGTGCGTTTGGTACAAAAATAGGTGAAATTGTCTTTAATACATCAATGACGGGGTATCAAGAAATTTTAACAGACCCATCATACGCTAATCAAATAATAGTTATGACATACCCTGAAATTGGCAACTACGGGATAAATGAAGAAGATTTTGAATCAATCAGCCCAAGGTGTCTTGGTTTTATTGTTAAAGATGCCTGCAAAAATGATTCGCACTATAAGTCAAAAGAAACAATTTCAAAATACCTTGAAAGAAACGGTATTATCGGAATTGAAGGCATAGACACAAGAAGTTTAACCATAAAAATAAGAGAAAAAGGGGTTATGAAATGTATGGTAACAACGGATGCCATATTCACAGAAGATGACATAACCCAAAGAATAGCAGCAATTTGTGTTCATAAGGCAGATAAAGATGTTGTATTTAAAGTAACAACAAATGAACCGTACGTTGTAAATTCAAATGGCGAAATAGATTTAGCCTTAATTGATTACGGCACAAAACAAGGAATCGTAAATTCTTTAGCTGATAGAGGTTGTAAGGTAACAGTATATCCGGCCGGAATTGATTCTAAAACAATTTTAGAAAACGGCCATAAATGCTTGTTTTTATCAAACGGCCCGGGGGACCCTGCGGATTGCGAATTTGAAATAAAAACAATTGAAGAATTAATAGGGAAAATTCCCATTTTTGGAATTTGCCTTGGCTACCAGCTTTTATCAATAGCACTTGGCGCTAAAACCTACAAATTAAAATATGGCCACAGAGGCGGCAACCACCCCGTTATAAACCTTCAAACGGGAAAAGTTATGGTAACAAGCCAAAACCACGGCTATGCAGTAGATAGAAACACATTATCGGGCATTATGCTTGAAACCTATAAAAATTTAGACGATGACACAATGGAAGGGTTTTCATCCGAAAGGTTAAAAATTTATGCGGTTCAATTCCACCCCGAAGCAAAACCGGGGCCAATGGATGCTTCTGTTATTTTTGATGAATGGATAGAACTTATGAAGGAATATCAAAAGCTTCCTGTTAGAAAAGCTGATGATATGGTGAATGTTTAAAAAAGGAATTTAAGATATGGGAAAAATACAAGGGTTAAAAAAAGTTATGGTAATAGGCTCAGGGCCTATTGTAATCGGGCAAGCCGCCGAATTTGACTATGCGGGCGTGCAAGCTTGCAGAGCATTAAAAGAAGAAAATATAAAAGTTGTTCTTGTAAATTCAAACCCTGCAACAATTATGACGGATGAAAACATTGCGGATAAAGTTTATATAGAACCTTTGGATATAAACATTTTAGAAGGCATTATAAAAAAAGAACGCCCTGACGGTTTAATTGCATCATTGGGCGGTCAAACAGGCTTAAACCTTGCAATGGAACTTCATAAGGCAGGAATTTTAGAAAAATACAATTTAAAACTCTTGGGAACAAACATAGATTCTATTAATAAAGCGGAAGACAGAGAATTATTTAAAAATTTAATGAATGAAATAGGCGAACCTGTTCCTGAATCTGAAATAGTATCTGACTATGAAGGTGCTAAAAAATTTGCTGAAAGAATAGGCTTTCCTATCATCATTCGCCCTGCTTTTACATTAGGGGGCTCCGGCGGCGGTATTGCCAAAAATGAAGCCGAATATGACCAATATGTAACAACAGGGCTTCAACAATCTCCTATAAATCAAATTCTTGTTGAAAAAAGTATTGCAGGCTTTAAAGAAGTTGAATATGAAGTTATGAGAGATGCAAATGACAGTTGTATAACGGTTTGCAATATGGAAAATATTGATCCGATTGGTATTCATACAGGCGATTCTATTGTTGTTGCACCAAGCCAAACCTTAACAAATAATGAATATCAAATGTTAAGAACATCAGCGATAAAAATTATAAGAGCCTTAAAAATTGAAGGCGGCTGCAATGTTCAATTTGCGCTTGATACAAAATCTAACCAATATTATGTAATTGAAGTCAACCCCCGTGTTTCAAGGTCATCTGCCCTTGCAAGCAAAGCCACGGGGTATCCGATTGCAAAAGTTACAACAAAAATTGCAATCGGCTATAAATTAAACGAAATTCAAAACGCAATCACTAAAAAAACAGTTGCAGCTTTTGAACCAAGCTTGGATTATGTTGTTGTTAAAATTCCAAAATGGCCGTTTGATAAATTTGCAACGGGCGATAGAATTTTAGGCACAAAAATGAAGGCAACGGGCGAAATTATGGCAATCGGAAGAACATTTAACAATGCCTTTAAAAAAGCCATAGCATCTTTAGAAGAAAAATATACAGGCCTTACGATGCGCCCTGAATTTGAAAGTATAGGGTATGATGAATTAATTGACGCCCTATCAATTCAAGATGACAGAAGAATATTCAGAGTATCTGAAGCCATTAAAAGGGGTGTTGACCCTCATAAAATTTCAGACATCACAAAAGTTGATTTTTGGTTTATTTCAAAAATTAAAGAAATTGTTGATTTTGAAAAGTTCATCTCTCAAAACGAATTAACCGAAGAAACCTATAAAAAAGCAAAAGAAATGGGCTTTTTAGATTCTGAAATTGCAAAAATAAAAGGGGTTAGTGAAAAAGAATTTGAAAAATATAATGTAGAAGCTTCTTTTAGAATAGTTGATACTTGTGCTGCAGAATTTGCCGCAATGACGCCTTATTTTTATTCAACCTACAATGAAGAATGTGAACTACAAAAAATTAAAGAAAGAAACTTTAATAAAAAATCAAAAGGAAATATTGTTGTACTAGGTTCAGGCCCGATTAGAATAGGCCAAGGTATTGAATTTGATTATTGTTCCGTTCATAGTAGCTGGGCAATAGCGGATAACGGGTATGAATCGGTTATGATAAATTCAAACCCCGAAACCTTATCGACAGATTTTGACATTGCGGACAGATTATATTTTGAACCGATGAACATAGAAAACGTTATGAACGTCATCAAAAAAGAAAAACCACTTGGTGTTATGGTTCAATTTGGGGGGCAAACGGCAATTAACCTTGCTTCAAAATTAAATGAAAGAGGAGTTAAAATTTTAGGCACAAGCTTAGAGAGCATAAATGCCGTTGAAGACAGGAAAGTTTTTGAAAAACTTTTAAGAGACCTAAAAATTCCCCAACCAAAGGGAAAAGGTGTTAAAAGTGCGGCAGAAGCTTTGGACGCAACAAAAGAATTAGGCTATCCTGTTCTTGTTCGCCCGTCTTATGTTATAGGCGGAAGGGGCATGCAGGTTGTATACAATGATGAAGAGCTTTTAACCTACATTAATGAAGCCTTTAAATTTTCATCAGAGCACCCCGTTTTAATTGACCAATATATTGAAGGCCAAGAAGTTGAACTGGATGCTATTTCAGACGGCAAAGACGTTTTAATCCCCGGCATTTGTGAACACATTGAAAGGGCAGGGGTTCATTCGGGCGATTCCATGAGCATTTACCCCACAAGAAATATTACAAGTAAACAAGAAAAAACCCTTGTAAAATATGCAAAAGAAATTGCAAAGAAAACAAACATCATAGGCTTGATGAATATTCAATTCATTATAAAAGACGATGTTGTTTATGTAATTGAAGTTAACCCGAGGGCGTCTAGGACCGTTCCCATCATGTCAAAGGTAACAGGCATTCCTATGGCAAAAATTGCGGTTAACGTAATTTTAGGAAAAAGCCTGAAATCTCAAGGCTTTGGCGTTGGTTTATATAAAAAATCAAACCTTATTTGCGTTAAAATGCCTGTATTCAGTTTCCAAAAACTAAACAGAATTGACCCTGCGCTTGCACCTGAAATGAAATCCACAGGCGAAGTCTTAGGAATTGATACGGATTATAAAAAGGCACTTTTAAAAGCGTTTATTGCAGGCGGCTATAAATTCGGCCAAAGAAAACAAAGGGTTTTGGTTTCTTTGAATGACCACTACAAAAAACCGGCATTAAAAATCGTCAAAAAAATGTTCAATCAGGGCTATTTCATAATGGCAACTTGGGGAACGCACAAATTTTTGGAAAAGAACGGTATTCCAAGTAAAATGATTGAAAAGTTCATGATAGATAAACTTCAAAAAAGAATGAAGGAAGGGCGTTTGAGTTTTGTATTAAATACACCGACCTTAGGCAAAAATTCTCAAACATCAGGTTTTCAAATAAGAACAATCGCCGAAATGTACTGTATTCCCTGCTTTACAAGTATAGACACAGCAAGGGCATATTTAAGCGCAGTTAAAACCTATGACAAAAAGGTTCGTCTTACAACGGATACCGTTTCAAATTACAGAAAAAAACACTTTTTCGATTTTCTGTTAAGTAAAAACAAATAAAATAAAAGCCCCTTTATTGGGGCTTTTATCTGTATGATAACCTATTGAATAGTGGGTTCTTGATTATGCAGCTATTGCGTTTGCTTCCGTGTAGATGCCGTATTTTTTAGCTTCTTCAACCATTTCTTTGTAGTATGAAGCGGTGTCGTCCGTGTTATTGAAGAAATTTTCAATTTCATCATATTCTTTTTGTGTTAAAACATCGTCGTTTTTGTCTTCTTGAATGGTTTCATCCGTTGTAATAACTGCTTCTAATTGTCTTAAAAGATCTTGGCCTTTTGTTTTGCTCATTTCTTCTTTTTGGTTAACTGTTTCATCAGTTGAAACTTGAATGCTTTGAACTGTTGCTGTTGATTTTTCAATTTCTCTTGTTAAAATGTATTCGCCGTTATTCAATCTTTCTTGAACTCTTGTTGCGTTTTCATAGTTTGATTTATCTGTTAAGCTTAAGAATTCAACATTTGGAGCATTAATTTTGTCTGATGTTATGCTGTATGCTTCCATAAAGTCTGCTATTGCTTCTTGGTTTTCTTCAACTGTTGCTGTATCTGTGCTTGTTGAAACTGCTGTTGAATAAACAGTTGTTGAATATAATTTTGTTTTGAAGGTTTCTGATGCAACTTCAACGGCATCGTGTGCTGCCATACCGATAAGTTCTTCCGTACCGATTTCTAAGGATTCACCTTCGAACATATCGTTGATGATTACATCTGCCATTTCAGCATCAGTTTCTTCGTTATTTTCAATTCTTTGGTGTACTTCTTCTTCGGGTGTTAAATTTGGTTGTTGCATAGAATCTGACCCCGGATTTTGCATATTTGGGTCTTGGTTTTCGCCTTGCATTTCATCTGCCAAATAGTCTCCCAAATCGCCGTAATCCATGCCTGTTTCAGGTTCTGTATTTGTTGTTGTATCTGAAGGAGTTGTTGCGGCAGATGTTGAATGTTCTTCTAAAGAGGTGCCGTTATCCGTGCTGTCTGAAGTTGAATAATTTGAATTATTTACAACTGTTGTGCTTGTTCCGGCATTATTTGTTGTTGTGCCTGATAATTCGGTATATCCTGTTTCACCTTGGGTTGAACCTTCATTTGTTGTGGTTTGACCTTCGGTTGTTGCAGCTTCTGCGGGTTGTTCACTTGTTCCCGATTGTTCTGCAGCTTCTTCTTCAGCCTTTTCTGTTTCGGCTTCCGTAACTGCTGTTTCAGCTGAAGCTTCCGTGCCTTCTGCACTTTCTGCAGTTGCATTGCCGCCGTCAGCGCTGCTTTGTGCGTTGCTTTCGGCATCTGCACCTTCAGCTTTTGCTGTTTCTATGTCTGTTTCGGCTTCGCCAAGTTCAGCTTCAGCTTCTGCCTTTTCAGCTTCTGCTTCAGCTTTTGCTTTTTGAGCGGCTGTTAATTGTGCTTGAACTGCTGCTATTTGTTGTGAATAATCTTGTTTTGTTTCATCCTTTGTGCCAGTTGTGCTTTCGGATGATGCATTTTGAGCAGCTTGAAGAGCTTTAAGTTCTTCCAACTGCGTTGTGCAAGAAGCGATTTCGGTGTCTGCTGCCGCAATTTTTGCATCGGCTGCGACGATTCTTTCTTCTGCGCTTAATTTGTTTTCTTCTGCTGTTTTTTGGTTAGCATCTGCCTGTTGTGCAGCATCTTTGGCTTGTGTTGAAGTTGAATTAAACGTATCTAAACCGGCATTTTCGTTGTCTACTTCACCTGCGAGAGCATCCGTAACAGAAGTATCTTCAACAATGCCTAATGCTCTTGATGCGGCATCAGCTGCAGCTCCAACAGCGCCAACGACTGTTTCGCCGACGTTTGAAACTATTGAACTTACTCCTGATAAGAATGACATTTTGTTTCTTTCCACATTTTACACTACATATATATAAAGTATATATAAAATATACAAATTCAAACTTTAACAATTTTGTTACATTTGTTTACAAATAAAAATTAACAAATAAAAAAGCCGCATAAATTGCGGCTTAAAAGCTTAATTTAGTTTCGTTTTTTAATTTTCATATTCATTGATTGCTGCTGTAATGTTATGTTTTCTTGCTTCTTCTTCAAGATAATCAAATGCGCTTTCCATATCTTGAGAAGATTTGAGGTCGAAGTTTGTTTTAATGTAATTGTACTCTTGTTCCGAAATTCCGTCTCCGGAGTCTGAAATTAAATCATGTAATTCGTTCAGAATTGCGTCAGAGTACTGTTTATATTTGTCATCATTTGTTTCGGCCGCTTCGGTTGTTGTTTTTTCCGTTACACGAATATTTTTGACGACGGATGCTTGTTTTTGAAGCGTGTCTGTTTTAATGTATTCGCCATCGTTAATTCTGTCCAGTGTATGTGAAGCTAATTCAAAATTGGATTGATCCGAAACATTGTAAAATTCTACATTATTTGTATTTAAAACATCTGAAACCTGAAGTACTGCTTCCGTAAAATCCGCCTGTGCTTCAGAGTGTTCTTTTGCGCTGGCATTGTCGCTGGTTGCCATAGCTCCCGATTTTGAATAAGCTGAGGCCGTTAATTTTGTTTCAAAAATTTTGGAAGCCTCATTAACCATATCAAGCAGCCCAAGTCCTAAGCTTTGAACTTCGCCATGGGTTAACTCGCCGCAGAATAGTTCGACTAATTTATCAACGTCTTCTAAATCCATTTCATGGATGTCGGGACGTTTTTCACGTTCTTCGGCCTCTCTTGCGGCATCTTCTTTCAGAGCATTAAGTTTATCATACTCTTCTTGATACGGATCTTCCGGATTTTCTCCGGTCGGGTCTGTTGTGTTATCGGAAGGAGGATTTTCTCCCGAACCTGATTCTCCGTTTTCACCGGATTCTGCGCCTTCGCCTGATTCTTCAACAGGTTTATTGCCGCCTTCGGCATCAGATGCTTCTTGGCTTTGGCTGTTAGCTTCTTGCTGAGACAGTTCTTTTATTTGCTGTTGAACGGTATCAACCTCTTTTGATGCGCTTTCTTTTTCTTTTTTAAGGTCAATTCCCTCTTGAATTGAATTCGTATATTCTTCGCGTGCATCTTCTCTTTCTTGAAGCGCTTTTTGATAGTCTTCATTAGCTTTTTTCATTGTTGCTTCAAGGGTTTTAACCTTTTCTTCAGCTGCGGCCATTTTTTGTGTAATTGTGCTTAAGAATTTTGAAACCACATTTGAATTTTGAAGCTCTTCAAGCTCTGCAAATGCTGCCGTATATTCTTGTGTCGCTTTATCATAAGCTGCAGATGCGGCTTCTAAAGTGTCGCCTGCTGCAAAATATGCATTTTTCTTATTTTCTTGATCAACACTGTTGGCTTCAATTTTTGCATCAATATCTGCAACCGCACTTTGTTTTTCAACCAATTGTTCTTCAAGCGCCGACATTTCTGCTGATTTTACGCCGTCTGTTTGAGTTGCAGAAGGGATATATGCATCTGTTCTGTCCGTTGTCGAAACACCTTCTGTTTGCTGCGTACCGTCAAATAAAGGAGTTTCATTTGCAACGGTTCCTGCCGGCTGTTGAGTTTGCGAGGCACCTGTCGCTGTAACACCTGTAACTTGAGGATCAACGGTAGTTAGATCTTTATTTGTAATATCCGTCATGGTCTGGCTGCTCCTTCTTTTTATAAGCATACTTCATCCCATGTTTTCGGCACTTTTGAACCAAAAATTTAAAAAATGTTACATAACTTAACAGTTATTTTTTAATGGTTAATCTTTCTAAAAACCTTACAAATCTTGTTAAAATTCCTTCTTCATCTTTTGAGATTGAATCTACAAGAATTGTTTTCATTCCGATTTTTTTACCTGCCAAAATATCAGTCAGAGGCCTATCTCCCACCATAACAACCTCTTTAATTTCAAGTCCCATTTCAAAGCAGGCTATTTTTAAAACTTTGACATCAGGTTTTCTTGCGTTGCCATAAACTTTAACGGGGGAAATTTTTTGAACTTTATCTATATAGCCTTTTTTGTGGTTATTTGAAATAATTGCAACTTTAAAATCTTTTTGCAGTTCATTCAAAAAATCTAAGGTTTTTTTTGTGAATTTGCCTGTTTTAGATTGCATAACGGTTGAATCCAAATCAAAGAAAATACCTTTTATTCCTTTGCTTTTTAATTCATTTTTATCAATATCATAAATAGATTCAAGATTATAATCAGGTTTTATTCGCATATTGTATCCTTTATTTCTTTTGAACTATCTTTTATGCCGATTGTTCTTAAAAGCCCGAAATTGGCTTCTTTTTTCCAATTATCATCAACTGTTTCAACTTCCATTAAAACAACATCATTAGTATGGGCAACATCGTTTGTTTCTCTTTTGTCGTTAATTATATTAATAACCTTTGCTTTTGTTGAATAATTCGGTGTTATTATTTCAAATTCATCATTCAAATAAACTTTGTTTTTCATTAAAACTTTAATTTTATTATCAGTTAATTCTTGAATAATGCCTAAAAAATCTGCCCCCGCTAAGCCTTTTGAAATGTCGTAGCTATATGTTGTTGAATCGTTATTTCCTAAGAAGAATCCCGTTGTATAGCCTCTGTTTCCGACTTTTAAAAGTTCATTATACCCAACTTCAGGGGTTATTTTTTTATCCATTACCATTCTGTAGGCACGGGCTGTTGCGCTTACATAATACAAGCTTTTTGTTCGGCCTTCAATTTTAAAAGAATCAACATAATTTTTAAGTTCATCTAAATATTTAACAAGGCATAAATCTTTGGTGGATAAAATGTGTGAGCCTTTATCATCTTGAATTATTTCATAATATTCGTTTTTTCTTGTTTCTTCAACAAGTTTATAGCTCCATCTGCAAGCCTGAGCGCAGGCCCCTTGGTTTGCTTTTCTTTCGTTTCCTGTCATATAATCTGAAAGAAGACATCTGCCTGAATAGCTCATACATTGTGCGCCGTGGATAAAACATTCAAGTTCAATATCAGGAACATTTTTTCTTATTTCTTCTATTTGAAATAAAGAAAGTTCACGAGCTAAAATAACCCTATTAGCGCCTAAATCTCTCCAAAATTTAACGGCTTCCGAGTTTAGAGTGTTAGTTTGGGTTGAAATATGAATATCAATATCTTTTAATTCTTTTTGAACAACTTTTAAAATTCCAAAATCTGAAATAATAAGTGCATCAGGTTTTGCTTTTTCAATTACGGGCAAGGTTTCATATAATTTTTTAATATCATTATCAAATGCAAAAATGTTTAGAGTTAAATAAACTTTTTTATTTAACTCTTTTGCTGTTTTTGTGGCAATTTTTAAGTTGTCTTTTGTTATAATGTCGCCTTTTCTCATTGTTCTTAAAGAAAAATCAACAAGCCCCAAATAGCAAGCGTCTGCCCCATAATGAAAGGCATAGCGCATTTTTTCAATACTTCCTGCAGGTAACAATAATTCGCTCATAAAAAAATATTAGCATAAAAATAAAATTCGGCATTGATACCGCTAATGCCGAATTTTTAAAATTAATCTTCCAAACAACATTTAAAAGTAAAGGCTTTAATGTGGCAGGCTGAAATGTTTAACCACCTGAAATGTCTTTCTTTTTCTTCATTATTTGAATGCTTCATACATTTTACGGTTGCATCTTGCAGAGTGATAATATCTTTAATGCATTTGTTATCTTCGCAATCTAATAAAGTTCCTTTAATTTCAACTTTATCCATCCACAAGACAACCGTGTCAGATTCACTTGTTTTTGCAACTTTATAAATTGCTTCATACATTTTTTCGCTCATAGTTTTTTCCTTTCTTTATCCAAAAAGGAATATATGAGAAATAAAAACTTATTCCATTGCCTTTTTTAAAAAATTAAACGGTAATTTTTTCTCTTTTTAAATGTTCATTCAAAAATTTTGCGGTATAAGAATTTTTACATTTTAAAATTTTGTTCAAATTGCCCTTTACAATAACTTCTCCGCCAAAATCACCGCCATCGGGGCCAAGGTCTATAATGTGGTCTGCGCATTTAATTATATCCATATTATGTTCAATAATTAAAATGCTATTGCCTTGATCTGCCAGTTTTTGAATGATTTTAACAAGTTTATCAACATCATAAAAGTGTAAGCCCACAGACGGTTCATCCATTATATAAAGGGTTTTGCCGGTTGCTCTTTTATTTAATTCCAAAGCCAATTTTATTCTTTGCGCCTCACCGCCGGATAGCGTTGTTGCACTTTGCCCTAATTTAATATAATCTAACCCCACATCATATAAAGTTTGAAGGCGGCTTTTTATTCTTGGAATATTTTCAAAAAATTCTAATGCCTCTTTTACTGTCATATCAAGAACATCCGATATACTTTTGCCTTTATACTTAACTTCTAAGGTTTCAGAGTTATATCTTTTTCCTTTGCAGACATCACATGTTATATAAATATCAGATAAAAAGTTCATCTCAATTTTTAAAAGCCCGTCGCCTTTGCATTTTTCGCACCTTCCGCCTTTAACATTAAAACTGAACCTGCCTTGCTTATACCCTCTTACTTTGGCTTCATTTGTTTGAGAAAAAATATCTCTAATATGACCAAAAAGTTCAGTATATGTTGCAGGGTTTGACCTCGGGGTTCTTCCTATGGGAGATTGGTCTACCATAACAACTTTATCTATATTTTCAAAGCCTTTAATTTCATCTACCCCCAAGGGTTTTGGGCGATTGCCCCTTAATTTGTGAATGGCGTATTCATATAAAATGTCATTCACCAAGGTTGATTTACCGGAACCTGAAACGCCGGTTACCGCAACAATTTTACCCAATGGAATATTTACATCTATATTTTTTAAATTGTTCAGGTGTGCATTTTTAATTTCTAAATAATTGCCGTTTCCAAGCCTTGTTTTATTTGGAACTTTTATTTCTTCTTCGCCTGATAAATATTTTCCCGTTATGGAATTTTTTTCTTTAACAATATCTTCAATGTTGCCTTTGGCTATTATATTTCCGCCTTCTGTACCTGCTTTTGGGCCAATATCAACAATATAATCGGCACTTCTTATTGTGTCTTCATCGTGTTCAACCACAATTAAAGTGTTTCCTAAATTTCTTAATTTAAACAATGTTTCAATTAACATTGAATTATCTTTTTGATGAAGCCCGATTGAGGGTTCATCTAAAACATATAAAACACCGGTTAAACCGCTTCCTATTTGTGTTGCAAGGCGAATTCTCTGAGATTCGCCGCCTGATAAGGTTGCAGCTTTTCTTTTTAAATTAAGGTATGAAAGCCCTACATCCATTAAAAATTTTAATCTTGCCCTTATTTCATCCAAAACTTGTTTTACGATTGAAAGTTTAAAATCATCCAAACTTAAATAAAGGTCTTGAATAAAATCATAGGCTTTATCAATGGACATTTCACAAAATTCATCAATGTTTTTACCGTTTATGACAGCAGCTAAAACATAAGGGTTTAACCTGGCACCATTGCAGGCTTTGCAGGGTGTTTCATCCATATATTTTGAAATTTCCGCACGAATAATATCTGAATCCGATTGTTCATATTTTTTCATCATATAAGGAATAACGCCCATATATGATTGATAATGAGTCCTCATGGTTTTTGTGCCAAAATCACAATATCGCATTTTTATGGTTTCATCATCATTGCCATATAAAATAATTCCTTTTTCACGGGGAGACAGCGACCTAAACGGTTTATTCGGGTCTATTTCATAGTGTTCACAGACAGAAGTTAAAACATCTTGATAATATTTATTCTGTGTTTTTGCCCAAGGGTAAATGGCGCCTTCATTTATGCTTTTGGTGTCATCAGGTACAACTAAATCCGGCATAACTTCATAATGTGCGCCAAGACCGTTACAAACTTTGCAAGCACCATATGGGGCATTAAAGCTGAATAACCTTGGAGATAGTTCTTCAAAGCTTAATTCGCAATCAGGGCAGTTTAATTTTTCCGAGAATAATTTTTCTTCACTCCCCACAATATCAACGCTAACAAGCCCTTCTGCCCTTTGAAGTGCCGTTTGAACACTGTCAAAAATTCTTGCTTTAGCGGAATCCTTCACAACAATTCTATCTATTACAATATCAATGTTATGTTTTTTTGTTTTTTCAAGTTCAATTTCATCTTCATCTAAATTATAAATTTCACCATCAACCCTGACCCTTATAAAACCCTCCTGTTTTAGAGCAGATAAAAGATTTGAATATTCACCCTTTTTGCTTCTTATAACAGGCGCCATTATCTGAATTTTTGTGCCTTCTTTGAGGGCTGTTATTTTTGATACAATTTCATCTATTGTTTGAGGAACAATTTCTCTGCCGCACTTCGGGCAATGAGGAATTGCCGCACGGGCAAACAAAAGCCTTAGATAATCATAAATTTCTGTTATTGTGCCAACGGTTGATCTTGGGTTGTTTGAGGTTGATTTTTGATCGATCGAAATTGCGGGAGATAAGCCTTCAATAGAATCTACATCGGGTTTATCCATTTGCCCTAAAAATTGTCTTGCATATGTTGATAAGCTCTCAACATATCTTCTTTGGCCTTCCGCAAAAATGGTATCAAATGCTAAAGAGCTTTTCCCTGAACCCGAAACTCCCGTAAAAACAATTAAATTGTCTTTTGGAAGTTCAATATCAACATTTTTTAAATTGTGCTGTCTTGCACCTTTTATGATTATTTTGTCGTTCATATAAAACATTATATGCCGAATTGTATTCTAATCAAATAATGTTGGATTTTACAGCAATAACGGCAGCTTGCACTCTGTCTGTAACATGCATTTTATTTAAAATGTTTCCCACGTGTGCTTTAGCCGTATTTGTACTTACTATAATTTCTTTTGCAATTTCGCTGTTTGATTTGCCTTCTACAAGAAGTTTTAAAACTTGTTTTTCTCTTACGGTTAAATCAAAAGAAGAAGCCTGTTTCTTGTAGAGGTTTTGAAGGTCATAAGAATCAGGCTTTGGAAATGCTTCTTTATAGAGGTTAAGGTGTTCAGGGCCTATCCAGTATGCCCCAAAGTGCACCGCCTTTATTATTTTCATGAGTTGCTCCGGGTCGATGCTTTTTTGAACAAAGGCATTTGCCCCTTCATACATACTTGCTATAAAACATTCTTTTTCTTTGTTTAAGCTTAAAATAATCACTTTGACTTTCGGAAATTCTTTCTTGATTATTCTTGTTGCCTCAATTCCGTTTATTCCGTTTAAATTTAAACTTACAAGAACAATGTCTGTTTGGTTTGAATTTTTAAGAGAGGCAATAAAATCATCGGCATTTTCAAAATCTTTAATTGTTTCAATGTTTTCAAATTTGGATAGGTGATGTTTTAATGAAATCCTTGTCAATAAACAGCTTTCGACAATAGAAAGCCTTATTTTGGCGCAATTTATACTACTCATTTTCTGTCCCGTTATATTATTTCGTTTACTAAAATATCAAACACCACAAAAACTTGAAAATAAATCACCCAGTCGGGTAATCATTATGGCTCGCCGACATTAAAATCAAACGTAAAGACGATATCCAAACTTTCTCTGTTGAGCTCATCCGGCAACGGGGGAAAGGGTTTTGACATTTCAATCGCATCAAGCGCTGATTTATCAAAATCGGGCATGCCTGAACTTGAAAATAAAACATTTGAAATCAATTCACCGTCTCTGTTTACGGTAAACTTTACGGAAGCTTTTTTAAGGTTTGAACCGACAGGCGGAGTCCAATTTGTTTTAATTGAAAGTTCAATTTCTTTTATATATTCCGCAACAATTTTTGAATTTAAGGGTGCAGGTTCAGGTTGTTGTGCGGTTTGGACGGGTTCTTTTTCTTTAGCCTCTTCTTTTGATAAGCCCATTTTATATTCAGCAGCCCTTTTTAGAGATTGCGCCTGTTTGTTATCTTTGTTTTCCGCTAAAATTTCTTCCGCAATACTTTTTGCAGATTCCAAACTGTTTAGTTCAAAATAGCATTTGGCAAGTTCCATTGCAACGTTTTCTTCAAAAGATGTTTGAATTGAATCTTCAAGGTACGGAATTGCTTTTTTATATTGAAGCCTTTGGAAATAAATTTCTCCTATTTTTGCATTTGTAAAGGCGGAATTCGGTTCAAATTCAAGAATTTTTTCAAAAATCTTAATTGCTTCATCTGCCTTACCTGTTTGTTTATAGGTTTCTGCGGTTAAAGAAAGAGCTTCAATGTTATCCGGTTGAGAATTGCTTGCCGTTGTCAAATATTTAGATGCTGTTTTATAATCGTTTATTGAATAATAAAATTTGCCTAATTCAAAATTGGGCTCAAAAAAATCGGGTTTGAATTCAACAGCTTTTTTGTAATTTTCAATTGCAAGTTCATTGTTTCCTTTTTCCATATAAATTTTGGCCAGATAATTGTAGGCATCGGGGTCATCAACAATTGCAATTTGTTTGTTTAAATTTTCAATGGCTTTATCGTATTCGCCGTTATCATAATTTTTAACCGCTTCAAAAAAATAATTTTGTGCTTCTTTAAGCCCAAGGTCGGGTTTTGATAAATCAATGTTTCCGAAACGGGTGTTAAAATTAAAGGTAAAAGCGCTGTAACAAAGAATTGCGAAAGTTATTAAAAGAACGGCAACAAAAACCCTTAATGCCAATTTTCTTTTTTTCGGGCGCTTAACGCCTTCTTCAAAAAATTCTTTATCTATGTCAAATTCTTTTTTAAAAAGCAACTTTTTCCTTCAATCTAATATATTTTTTCATATCTAAATTTAAAATGTGTTTCATTTCATCAAAGTTTTCGGCTTCAATAAAAAGCGAGCAGAACATAGGCTTTGTTTTATAGTCATATTGCCTTGTTTCTAACACTTTAACTTTAATGTCTTTTAAAAATGCGTCAATATCAAAAGATAAAATTTCTTCTTTATTTATATCAGATGGAACTTCACCCATAACAAAAGCATATGTTGAATTGTTATTTTCTAAAATTTCATTCCAATCGGGTTTTTTATTTTCCATAAAATATTCATAAACGTTAATGTCGTAGGCATATTTTGCCAAATCGCAAAGGCACCAGCCTGCAAACCTTAAGGGGTTAACTTCAATCGGAATTATATTTTCATTATCTATTCTGAGTTCAATATGAACGGGGAAATTTTTAAGCCCTATTAATTTTCCCATATCCGATAAAAGCTCATTCAATTTGTCATAATTTTTGTTGATAATTTCAGATGATGTAAAATAAAGCCTGTCTGAAACGTCATATTTATCAAAAAACGGGTGTTTATAAAGGTTTAAAATAACAGGATTCGATGATTTATCAAAATAAACATCAACTGCATATTCATCCCCCTTGATAAATTCTTCAATAATAAAGTTGTTAGAATTTAAAACTTCAATCGGGAATAATTTTTGGTTTTTTTCATAGGAATTTTGAATATTTTCTATAACGGAATCAAATTCATTTTCATTCCATACGGTATAAACCCCTAAGCTTAAAAAACCGATAGAGGGTTTTATTACAAAAGGGTATTTTAATTTTGTTTTGTCAATTTCGCCTAATTTTGAGTATGGAATTTCTTCAAAATAAAAATCAGGATAAATTGATTTTAAAATTTTTCTGAACTCAACTTTATCTTTAAAAAGCTTAATCCAAGATAAAATTTCTTCTCCCTCTAAATTTTCCATAATTTTTTTAATGGAATTTTCTGAATTTGTATAAACTTTTTTATTCTTGCAAAAAAGTTTTTTAAATTCTTCATCGCTTACTAAATTTGAAACCTTCCCTTTTGTTATTTCGTTTTCAAGAGCAGGGTAATTATTTTTATTCAATGTTTCAAATAAAAAATTTGAAATATATGGTTCATCCAAAATAAACATTTTAATCTTCCGCAAAAACTTAGTAAATTCTTTTTAACATTATATGCCAAAATCAACTAAAAAGTACAATTTTTCATGACAAAAGGCAATTTCTGTGATAAGATTTTTGTAACTTTCGTTTTTTGCAAAAAAATAGGGCAAAAACATTGTAAATAGGTGTTCTTAAGTGCAGAAATGAACTTAAGTAGTAAGGAGAAATTAAAATGACAGATAACAAGCGAGTATGGCTGTTTAAAGAAGGAAACGCCGATATGCGTAACTTGTTGGGCGGCAAAGGCGCAAACCTTGCCGAAATGACTAATGCAGGGCTTCCTGTTCCCCCCGGTTTAACAATTACAACAGAAACCTGCATGGAATATATTAATAACGGAAACAAAATGCCTGATGGCCTTATGGATGAAGTTAAAACTTATTTAAAAGAAGTTGAAAACCAAGCAGGCAAAAAATTTGGCGATAAAGAAAACCCGTTATTGGTTTCTGTAAGATCAGGCGCAAGACTTTCTATGCCCGGTATGATGGAAACTATTTTGAATTTAGGTTTAAACGATGAAACTCTTCAAGGTATGGTAAATCTTACAAATAATGAAAGATTTTGCTATGACAGTTACAGAAGATTTTTAACAATGTTTGGTTCTGTTGCTTGGGATATTGAAAGAATTAAATTTGAAGACGAATTAGACAAAGTTAAAGAAAAAGAAGGCGTTAAAACGGATGCTGAAGTATCGGCAGAAGGCCTAAAATCATTAATCCCCGTGTATAAAGAAATAATCAAAAAAGAAACAGGAAAAGATTTCCCTCAAGACCCGTATATTCAGCTTCAAGAAGCTATTGAAGCGGTATTTAGAAGCTGGAACATTCCAAGAGCGGTTGCATACCGTAACTTAAATAAAATTGACCATAATTTTGGTACAGCCGTTAACGTTCAGACCATGGTATTTGGCAATATGGGAAATGATTGCGCAACAGGTGTTTCCTTCACAAGAAACCCCGCAACGGGTGAAAACGAATTTTACGGCGAATATTTAACAAACGCTCAAGGTGAAGACGTTGTTGCAGGTATAAGAACTCCAAAACCGATTAAAGAATTGGCAAACGAAATGCCTGAACTTTACAAACAATACGTTGATATTGCAAAAAACCTTGAAAATCACTATAAAGACGTTCAAGATATGGAATTTACCATTGAAAAAGGTAAATTATACATTCTTCAAACAAGAAACGGCAAAAGAACGGCTGCAGCTGCCGTTAGAATTGCCGTTGAAATGGCAAAAGAAGGCATTATTTCAAAAGAAAGAGCAGTTGAACTTGTTGATCCTTATCAATTATATCAACTTCTTCTTCCCTCTTTTGACCCTAAAGCTAAAAAAGAAGCACATAAAATTGCTCAAGGCTTAAATGCATCCCCAGGGGCTGCTATCGGCAAAATTGTTTTTGATACCGATGAAGCTGCAACAAGGGGTGAAGCTGGCGAAAAAGTTATTTTGGTCAGAATTGAAACCTGTCCTGATGATATTCACGGTATGATAGCTTCTCAAGGCGTTTTAACACTTAGAGGCGGTATGACAAGCCACGCTGCGGTTGTTGCAAAAGGTATGGGTAAACCCTGTGTTTCAGGCTGTGAAGACTTAAAAATTGACCTTGCAAATAAAACCTTAACTGCCGCAGACGGCGCTATTTACCATGAAAACGACGTTATTTCTATCGATGGCGGAACAGGCGAAGTTATGGCAGGGGCTGTTCAAACACAATCCGCTACGATGGATGAAAATTTTGAAACCTTATTTAAATGGGTTGATGAATTCAAAAAATTAACGGTAAGAGCAAACGCAGATACTCCTTTGGATGTTCAAAACGCTCTTAAATTGGGTGCAGAAGGTGTTGGCCTTTGCAGAACGGAACATATGTTTATGGACCCATCCAGACTTCCTTGGGTTCAAAAAATGATTATTGCAGGCACAAAAGAAGCAAGAAAAGAAGCTTTAGCAAAACTGCTTCCTATGCAGTATCAAGATTTTAAAGATATGTTCAAAGCCTTGAACGGCTATCCTATGACAATCAGACTCTTAGACCCGCCGTTGCACGAATTTTTACCCGATAAAGAAACATTAATTGCGGAAGTTGCAACACTTAAAGCAAAAGGCGAAGATTATAAAGAAAAAGAAAATCTTCTCCACACGGTTGAAGAATTATCCGAATCTAACCCGATGATGGGCTTAAGGGGCTGCAGATTAGGCTTAATGTTCCCTGAAATTAATGAAATGCAAGTAAGAGCAATCTTTGAAGCTGCATGCGACCTTAAAAAAGAAGGTTTAACAGTTAAACCTGAAATTATGATTCCTTTAATTTCTCATGTTAATGAATTAAAAATTGACAGAACCCTTCTTGAAACGGTTGCAAAAGAAGTTATGCAAGAAAAAGGCATTGAAGTTGAATATATGTTTGGCACAATGATTGAAATTCCCCGCGCTGCTTTAACTGCGGATGAAGTGGCAGAATATGCGGAATTTTTCTCATTCGGCACAAACGACTTAACTCAAATGACATTCGGTTATTCAAGAGATGATGCCGAAGGTAAATTTTTAGGTAAATACGTTGAAGATAAAATTTTACCTCAAAACCCATTCGAAACACTTGATACCAAAGGCGTCGGTCAATTAATGCAGATAGCGCTTCAAAAAGCACTTCCTGTAAGACCTAATTTAAAAAGAGGTATTTGCGGTGAACACGGCGGCGACCCGAATTCGGTTAAATTCTGCCATAAAATCGGTTTGAATTATGTATCCTGCTCACCATTTAGGGTTCCTCAAGCAAGGTTAGCCGCAGCACAAGCTGCAATTGCCGAAAATAAAGAAAAAGCACTTGTATAAAATATAATATAAATTAATGCGCCGTTTATATAAACGGCGCATTTTCTTTTAATAATTTGCAAAATCATTTATATTTGTTTAAAATATAAGTAACAAAGTTAGAGAATTTTACCATGACCTTAAGAGACGAATATGAATACTTAAAATCCGAACTTATGGTAGAGCTTGCAGATGCAACAGTAATGTGCAATCTCGATTTTCCTTTTGATTTAAAAATTCCAAAGGAAGAAGAAGACAGGTATTTTATTCGCGGTGTTCAAACAAGGCTTGCAACAAAAAAATCGCTAATTATTTTGGAAAATACATATAAAAAATGCAGGTTGTTCCCGGGGGATGAAACCGTTAAAACTTTTATAGAAGCAAGAGACGGCATTTTAGAAGACTACAAGAAAGATGTTATGACGGCATTTAACTTTGAAACTTGGAGATATAAAAACGACGATGCCGAAAGCTATGCAAAATATATAGACAGTCTTATCGAAAGAATTAAACAGGCTTCAAATAAATATATTGAAATAATGAAAAATCTTAAACCCGAAGATATTGAAAAAGAAATTAAAGCGAAAGACAAGCTGAGAAAAACAGAAAATACAAATTTTCTTCAAAAAGCCGCTCAAAATAAAAAAGGTTTATTCTAATTTTTTAAAGTTAAAAAAGTGCTCATTCTGTTAGTGGTTTTATTTTCTTTTCTGTACGAAAAGAAGAGATTATTATTGTGAAAAGTGCAATACGTTGTTACATCAATCTCTTTAATTCCGGCTTCAATTAATTGTCTTTTATTTATTTCCTTTAAATCCGCATAAAATTTGCCGTTTTCAATTTTATAAATGCCAACATTATTTTTAACCGTATTTTTAAGTTCATTCATAGTTTCTTCACTTGTTTCAAAACAGTTAAAACAAATGTTCGGGCCAATTAATGCTTTTATATCATTTGGGTTTGAATTAATCTCTTTTTGCATTTTTAAAACGGTTAAGGGTGCAATTTTTTGAACTGTTCCTCTCCAGCCGCCATGGATTATTGCGCCTATATTTAATTTAAAATCGTATAAAACAATGGGTGTGCAATCTGCAAAGTTTAGAAAAATTCCTGTTTTATTATCATCTAAAATTAAAGCGTCAGTTTCAGGGTATAAATCAATATCTTTTTTTACAATTTGAATGTTATTTGTGTGGGTTTGTTTGGGGTGAATTAACCTTTCCAAATTAAATTCTTTTTTAATTAATTCTTTTTGTCTGTCAGCTTCTTCAATCAAAGCAGGTTCTTTTGTTTTTAGAATTAATTCTTTTGTTGTAAAAAAATGGTTAACACCACTAAACAAGGTTGATTTTAAAACTGTTTTACCCAAAACCTTATCAAAATAAAACATCTATACCCCTAATTTATTAAAAAGGCCTAAAAATTCGGGGAAGGATGTATTTACCCAAATAAAATCTTTTATTAAACATTCTGATTTTGCATTCAACCCTGCAACATAAAAGCTCATTGCAAGCCTGTGGTCGTTATATGTATTAAGTTCAACATTACCTTCAATTTGTGCTTGATTATTTCCTTCAATTATAAAGCCGTCATCTGTCGCTTCAATATTAAAGCCCATTTTTTTAAGTTCATCTGCCGTGCATTTTATTCTGTCAGATTCTTTGTTTTTAAGGTCTGATGCATCTTTTATTATTGTTTTGCCTTTTGCAAAACTTGCTAAAACGCAAATAACAGGAATTTCATCTATTAACCTCGGGATAATATCCCCCTCAATAATCGTTCCTTTTAAATCGGGCGAATATTTAACTCTAACATCCCCAATTTTTTCACCGTTTACTTTCTTTTCATCAAGAATTTCAAAATCAACGTTCATATTTTTCATAACATCAATAATGCCTGTTCTTGTTTCATTTAGGCCTACATTTTTAATTATGATGTCTGAATTTTTGGTTATAGCGGCTGCCGCCATAAAAAATGCGGCAGAAGATATATCACCGGGGATATAAATATCTTTCGGAATTAAAAATGAACTTCTTATTGCGGTGTAAAATTTATCTTCAATTTTTCCTGTTTTAATATCAGATTCAAAATATTGAAGCATAATTTCAGTGTGGTTTCTGGATAAACTTGGTTCAATCACTTTTGTTTCGCCAATACTATTAAACCCTGCAAGCAAAATTGAAGATTTAACTTGAGCTGAAGCTATTTTTGATTCGTATGTAATTCCATTCAGCTTTGAACCTTTAATTTTTAATGGCGCTCTATTTTCATTTGATTCAATTTTTGCGCCCATTAAGGTTAAGGGTTCAATTATTCTTTTCATCGGGCGTTTAGATAAACTAACATCGCCAAATAGTTCCGAATTAAATTTTTGCCCCGATAAAAGCCCTGTCATAAGCCTCATTGTTGTGCCCGAATTGCCGCAATCAAGAGGAGAAGAAGGAGCAGACAAACCGTTTTTTGAATTTATGATGAGCGTTTTATCGTCAACAAAACTAACCTCTAACCCTAAATTCTTAAAAATTTCAAGGGTTGAAATCGGGTCTTTTCCTTTTGAAAAATTTGAAATTTTTATTTTACCGTTTGTTAAAGAACCTAAAATTATCGCCCTATGGGAAATGGATTTATCCGACGGAATTGTTATTTCGCCATTTAAGGGTGAATTTATGCCGTTAACTTTTATATCATTATTCATTATTTGCAAGTTTCCTTACAAAGTTTGGAACCATAAAGGCGCCCTTATGGAGTTCTCTGTTATACAGTTTGGCATTTTGTTCAATTTTTATTGCACGGGCTTCATCTTTAATAGAATTGTCGTTATCATTTGTGCAAAATGCCCAAGACCAATAGCCGCCGGGGTATGTGGGAATGGGGCCTGCATATGGCAGAACCGTCTTAAACACTTTATGAAGCAAGATATACATTTTTCTCATTTCGTTTTTGTTTGCAAAAGGTGATTCTGATTGAGGAACAACAATGCCGCCTTCTTTTAAGCTTTCTTTAACATTTGTGTAAAATTCTTCAGTAAATAACCCTTCCCCCGGGCCCATAGGGTCTGTTGAATCAATTAAAACGACATCATAGCAATTTTTTTTGTTTTTAATAAATTCAATTGCATCTTCCACATAAATGTTAACACATTTGTCGTCCAGTTTACCTGCAATAGTGGGCAAAAACTGCTTGCTTGCTTCAATTACAAGCCCGTCTATTTCGCATAAATCAACATTTTTAACTGTGTCATGCAATAAAACTTCTCTGACTGTTCCGCCGTCTCCCCCGCCTATCACAAGAATATTTTCAGGGGTTTTATGAGAACATAAAGGAATATGCGAAATCATTTCGTGGTAAAAAAATTCATCCTCGACGGTTGTCATCATCAAACCATCCAATGTCAAAACATTCCCTAAACCCTTAGACTTAAAAATTTCAACTTTTTGAAATTCGGATTGTTTTGAATATAAAATGTCGCCCTCTGTTTCAATGGCAATTCCGTAACCGTTAGGTGTAATTTCTTTATATAAATTATTTAGCATAATCTTCAAATTCCTTATAACAAAATATTAAACCGTCATCTGTTTATTATACAAAAAAAGTTGCTTTTTTGATAGAATAAGGGTGGAAAATTTTTATGAAGAATAACATTTTAAAAACGTTTGAAGAATTTTTAAGAGAACCCATCAGCATTTTAAGAAGAACCATTGTGAATATAACGGGTATTGAAACGGCTGAAGGCGGAAACAGGTCAATCACCGTTGAAACAACTGATGACGGCAAAATTCAAATTAATGTTATAAATTCAAGAAAGGCATACAACCTTTTATCTTCCGTTATGTACAAAAGGCAAATATCAGAATTAAGGCATTTAATTAATGAAAATAAAAACGGCGAAGTTCATAAAAAGCTCACCCTGCCTCAAGTCAGCTCCCACATTTAAAGAAGCTGAGTTTGCACTTTTGGGCCGCTCTAATGCAGGAAAGTCAACTTTTATAAATGTAATTGCCAATAACGGCAAGCTTGCAAAAACATCTAACACCCCGGGGAAAACAAGACTTATAAACCATTTTGAAATTGAATCCGATAAAGGAAATTTTATTATTGCGGATTTACCGGGGTACGGCTATGCTAAGGTTTCAAAAACCATGCAAAACGAATGGCAAAAAAATTTGGAAGAATATCTTTTGCAGCGTGAAAATTTGGCATATTGTTTTTTATTTTTAGATGCAAGGCATGGAATGTTGGAAAACGATATAAATATGATAAATTGGCTTATTTTAAATAAGGTTCCTTTTATTAACATTTTAACCAAATGCGACCTTAGCCGCCAAGGGGAAGTTCAAAAAAGAAAACAAGAAATTGAAAATTTTACAAAAACAATGTGTATTTTATTTTCAAACTCAAAGCCGTTTTATAAAGAAAAAGTATATGAATTTTTAGAATGTAACATTTAATTAATAATGTTGCCATGATTTTTTTATAAGAGCATCATGGGTCTATGGTGTTTTATAGTTTAATTTCAACAGATATATTGGATAAAGCCGGCTTGAAGAAGGTTATAAATCAAGCCAAAAAAGATTGCCTGAAAGAGGCTTTGGCTAAATTAAGAGAGTTTGACGCCATGAATGAAACATTTTTTAAAGCGGCTATGCCAAGTGATACGCCAATTGTTGCAATCAGAAAAAGAACAAATAAACTTTTGAAAAAGAAACGGGAAAAAGAACTTAAAAAACTTTTAGGATAATAATAAAAAAACGGTTCTTAAAATTTAAGAACCGTTTTTAGTTATCTGATTTTTGCTTTATTCGGCTTTATCAGAATATCTTGTAATTGCATCCGCGTATTCATCTATTATATCGTTTGAAACAGCTTTTGCTTTAGGCACTGCCATTACTTGGCCTTCGATGTCGTATTTATCTTCAATTTCCGCTTTTTGTTCAGGGCTTGAAGCAACAAGACCTGTTTGAGTGTTAACTGAATCTAATACGTGTTTTCTTTCGAAATCTTCCAACGGGAAGTCGCCTGATGCAATTTGCATTGTTGTGTGATAAAGTGCGTTTAATGTGCCGCAATCTGCCCAAGGTTCATTAGATTTAACAGCATAAATCTTTTGATTACCAAGAACTTCTTTTGCTTCGCTAAGTGCTTCTAATGGCATATCTTGTTTGATAGAATCTTTAATTTGTTTTTGAGCACCTTCGGCATCTTCGTTTTGAGTTAAGGCCATTAAGATTGGTGTGAATGTTTTTGACCAGTCTCTTGGTTCTTTACCTGAGTTATTTGCAGGTAAATACGGTTCTAAGATAGATAATGCTTTAAATGCTTCTTTTGAAACCGCAAATTGGAAAGTATTTGCAAAACAGTTGTCATTTTCATCAACATAGCCTTCTTCAAATTCTTTCGGTTTTTCCGCAAAAGCTTCAATTTCACCTTTGTCATTAATTTTCATAATGCCCAAAGAACCTCTTGCATCTTCCTTATCAACTTCTTTTGCAACCATAACAACTGCAGCGTTTCCTGAATTCATTATGCTTGTCATTTCTGATAAAGCTTTTGGAATACGGCTCATAGCATCGTTTGGAAGTATAAGCAAGCTATCTCTGCCTTCTCTTTCCATTGTATCGTACATATCAACCGTGAAGCCGCCGTTACCGCCGTTTACGCCTGAATCATTCAAATAGAATTTAATGTTTTTGCCGATGCCCAAATTGCCTTTTGAGCAATCAAGAAGGCCTGCCTTATGAAGTGAAACAAAGGTTGTTTCCATAGGTGTTAAGCCTGTTGCTGTTCTGAAGCAGCCTTTTGTAAGGTTTGAGCCTTGAGGGTTACCATGCATAATTTTGCTTGATGAAGCATTTGTATATTCCGCACGTGAACCAAAGCCGCCTGCTAACATTGAAAGCTGCATATTTTGTGCACCTTCTGCGGGTTTAAATTCATCAAGAACGATTTCGCCGTTATCAACTTTTTCAACAAAAGTTGCAATTGAATCGATAATTTCAGGAACAAATCTGCCGTCTTCAAGACCGATTACAAGTTCTGTGCCGCCGCCTTGTGAGCCGCCTGATTTCTGTTCAACAACAGGAACATTATGAACTTCAAACGGTTTGAATACATTTTTGTTTTGTTCTGCAGTAACGTTTAAGTAACCGCTTGATGAATCTTTTTTATTTAATTTGCCTGCATTTGTTAAAAGAACATTATCGCCGTCTTCAACAACTGCCATCAATTTTCCTTTTGTATTCAATACATAAGCATTTTCAGGGGTTCCTTTTATGCTTCTTCTGTTATCGGAATCAAGATTAATTGAATATGGTTCAAGTTCAAATTTTAAAATTTGTTGAATTTTTTCTGTCCAACCGGGGTTTTCATTTTCTTTTCTCGGGGTTCTTACAACCATTTCAAATTTCATATTGTCGCCATGGCCTTTTTTCACTTGGGTTCTGGCGTCTGTTATCGTTCCTTTGTCTTTATCTTTTGCAATTTGAATTGTGGTTTTCATTGCATCATCATAGCGTGGAAGATCATCTATAAATTTTGAAACAAGTTGTGATACATCCGCACGTGAGCCTACTTCTTCACCTTTTCTGCCATGTTCAATGTCTTGGCAAGTTACCATTGATTGGTTTAATTCTTCAAAAGCCGTAGCCAAGCTTCCTGTAAAGGAAACGGTTGAGGCCATCGGAATTTTGTTATAAGCACGATAAGCTGCAGCTAATTTATCTGCACCGTAACTTGCATTTTGACCTTTAAATTGAATAACGTTTGTTGCATTATTCTCTCTTTTTTGAACATTTGTTGATGATTGCAGACTGTAATTTTTGGTCAGACTGTCTGCCATCGAAATTCGATTGAGCATTTTAACACCTTTCTCTATATATTAATTACTAAGAACAACACGTTCATTTGTTTTAGCATACAAAAGGTTAAAACTCAAACAAATTTTTTTTTGTTAATTAAAATTCATATACTTAATAATACTTAATATAGGCGCTAAGATATAATTCTTCTGCATTTTGCCTTAATTCTTCTTTGTTCTCTTTCTTTGTTTGAAATTTCTCTTTGAAGTCTTCTGATTTTTATTCTTTTTTCATCACTTGAAAGGGAAGATGAATATCTTATTTTTCTGATTTGTTTTTCTTTGTATCTTATATCATAATCAATTTTTTTTAATTCTCTTTCAAGTCTGTATGTAGGGTCATAAGAGATTAAATCATTTTGAGCGTATACTGCATTGTTTCCAAAGATGAAACAACAAACCATAGCCGCTAACAGTAAAGTTTTTTTCATATAATCACCCCTTTTTTGTCTTTTAATTCAAGAAACAACTTTTTAAAACGGATAAATAACCTTTTCTTCTGTACTATTTATCCTTTTAAGAATTTGAAAGAAAAAGACAAAATTTACGGCAATTGAAAAATTACTGAAAATTTACCGTTCCTGTTTTCTTGGCGGATTTTTCCGCAGTGGGCTTCAATTATTTTGCGGCAAATTTTTAAACCCAGCCCCGTGCTTGTTTTTTGCTCAAGTCTTTTTTTGTTGTTTATTTTTGCACTGCTTTTTATCTCAACGCATAAATTTTTGCCGATATTATTAACTTCAATATTTATGGTTGAATTTTCTTCTGAATACTCGAATGCATTTGATAAAAGATTGATTATAACCCTTTGTATTTCAATCTCGTCATAAAATTTTATAAAATCGTCCGCCAGATAATTTACTTCAATTTTTTGTTCTTTTGCTTCAAATAAAACCTGAATGTTTCCGATTGATTCTTCAATGGTCTTTCTTATATCGCTTTTTGTTTTGTTTAAAATAAAATCGTTTTTGTTTATTCTGTAATTGCCCAAAACATTTTCAAGCAGCAGTTGTAAATATCTGTTTGATGCCAAAAGATTTAAAATTAAATTGCAGGCTTCTTTGCTTAATTTGCCAAATGCGCCCGAATACAGCAGTTTTAAGGCCATAATTTGCGCTTTTACGGGTGTTTTCATATCATGTGCAAGCATTGCCAAAAATTCGGAATCTGTGATTAAAATTTTATTTTGATGCAGCACTATTTTTTAACCCGCTTTTTGTTAAACAAGTGTATTATCCTGTTTTAAGGGGTTTTTGGCTACTAGCCGAACGGGTAATTTTAATTGTCTTTATTTTGAATGAAGAATAAGACCGTATAAGATACTGTCCGCTATGGCATTGTATGATGCGGTAATAATGTTTTCAGACACCCCGACAGTATCCCAAATGTTAATACCATCCGTGCTTTCAATTGAAACTCTTACCGTTGCTGCGGTTCCGTCTTTTGAATCAAGTATTCTTACTTTAAAATCTGAAAGTTTAAATTTTTTGACCGCAGGATATTTTTCAAATAAAGCTTTTCTTAAAGCAATGTCTAAAGCGTTAACGGGGCCGTCGCCTTCAGATACGGTATGAATAATTTCATCTTTTATTTTAATTTTTACGGAAGCTTCCGTTATAGTTACATTTTTATATTCGCCCTTGGAATCTAAAAGGGTTGTATCGCCTATTACTCTAAAGCCTAAAAGTTCAAACAATTCAGGTTTTTTGCCTAAAACATCCATAACAAGAATTTCAAAACCGGCATCGGCCCCTTCATATGCAAAGCCTTGCCATTCCAGTTGTTTAATTCTTTCGGTTACCTTTTTTATTTCGTTATCATTCTCAAATTGAACAAATCTGAAATTTTTCGCCTTTTCTTTAATAGAAGCACTTCCTGCCTGATCGGAAACCAAAAATCTTCTGACATTGCCTATGAGCTCAGGGTTAATATGCTCATACGTTTGAGAATTTTTTCTGACTCCTGAAGCATGGATTCCCGCTTTGTGCGCAAAAGCACTTGAACCAACGTATGGCAAATTTGGCTCAACGGATTTATTTGCAATTTCTGCGATTTGCTTCGCGCATTCAACCAATTTTGAAATATTTTCGCCAATGGTTAAATATTCTTTTTTCAGCTGCAAATTGGGAATAACAGAGCAAAGGTTTGCATTGCCGCATCTTTCACCGTAGCCGTTTATTGTCCCCTGCACTTGAATTGCGCCCGCATCAATCGCCGCAATTGAATTTGCCGTTGCAAGGTCGGCGTCATTATGCGCATGAATTCCGAGTTTTATTTCAGGCAGACTGTCTAAAACTTCTTTTGTAATTCTATAAATATCATTATTAATTGAACCGCCGTTTGTGTCGCAAAGAATAATTCTTTCTGCCCCTGCGTTTTGTGCTGTTTTTAAAACTTCAAGTGCATAGCCTTTGTTTTGTTTGTAGCCGTCAAAAAAATGTTCTGCATCAAAGAAAACCCTTTTGCCCTTTGAAATTAAATATTCAATACTGTCTTTTATCATGGACAGATTTTCTTCCAATGTGGTGTTAAGAGCCTCTCTTACCTGAAAATCCCAAGATTTGCCAAAAATGGTTATAATGCAGGCTTTTGATTTTGCCAAATTGTTTATTACATTGTCATTTTCAACATTAACATTTGCTTTTCTTGTTGAGCCGAAAGCGGCAATAGTTGCATTTTTTAAATTAAGTTCATCAATTTTGTTAAAAATTTCATTATCAACAGGGTTAGCCCCGGGCCAGCCCGCTTCAATGAAATCTATGCCAAGGTCATCAAGCTTTTTAATTATTTTAAACTTGTCCGAAACCGAAAAATTTATTCCTTCGGACTGTGCGCCGTCTCTTAGAGTGGTATCATATATTTCAATCTTTTTCATAAGTTTATTTATACCATAAAAATTGTTAAAAATGTTTATATTTTATTTAACAAAAAAGCAATTTTTTTTATTGAACAGTTTTTAATAAAATATAAGGAAGTAAGGTTAAATTAAATGGGTTTTTTATCATTCTTAAAAGAACTGTTCAATAACGCTGAAAATGTTAATAACGGAATTAAAGCAGGGTTCAGGTTTACACAGAAAGAAATTAAAGAAATAGTTTCTGTTTCCAAAAAAGAAAATTTAAAATATTTTGAAGTTTTGGCAAAAATGCCGAATTTGAAATATTTCGATATAAGTTTTCTTTTAAGCCAGACAACATTGAATGATGAAAAAATCGAAATTATAAAAGAAGCTCAAAAAATATATAATGACGAAGAATTTAAGGCAAACGGCCAAACTCAATCAGATTTTATTTTCAGAGTTGCGGCAAACCTTGAATATTTGAATGCAGACAACATAGGCATATTTAAAGAGCTTGTTAAATGTAAAAACGAACTGTATGATTTTAAAAATGCACTTTTAGACCCTGTTAAATATTTGGTTCAAAACGAATCAAAAGTGGGTTATGCATTTGAAAAAATTTATACAACAAACTAAAATCAAACACACAAAGTAAGGAAAGCTTAATATGATACCACCCGTTATAACCGAACATAAGGGCGATATTGGTATAATGGCAGCAGGTGCAGGCGCAGGTGCTCTTTTGGGCAACTATGTTTATCAAAAAACTCCGACAAAAATGGTCAGAGATGTTGTTGTTGACGGTGTTAACAGAACGGTTATAACAAATAAATATATTAAATATGCCGATAAGGTTTCAACGAGCGATATATACAGAAACATTGATCCGCACGTTAAAAGAACATGGTTAAAAGGCAAAGTAGCCATAGTTAAAGAGCAGGCAACAAATGCAAAATATGTTTCCGGCAGCTCTGACAGAAAAATGCTTCAAAAAACTTATGATTTAGGTATAAAATTTTTAACAGACAGACAAAATGTTCCCGCAGAAGATGCCGTTCTTGCAAAAAGAGGCGCAAATGTTATATCCTATGGCAGAATGGCAGAAAGAAGAGCTTCCATTCTTGGTTTTGCAACGGCGTTTGCTTTGGTTGCATTGGCGGGTAAAAAAATATATGAAAAATATAATGAATTAAAAGCAAACGATAGCAGCATTAAGGAAATGTTACCAAAAGCAGATTCTTTTGAAAAAATGAATTGACTTTAATTTTTGTTTGTCGGATACTTTAATGCGCACAACCTTTGTGCACTGTGATGAGCAAGGCAAAGAAGGAAAAATTAAAATGACAATCAATTTAAAAAACAAACAAGAAATTATTTCCAAATTCGGAAAAGACAACAAGGATTCAGGTTCAATCGAAGTTCAGATTGCAATGTTATCAAAAAAAATTGCAGAATTAACTGAACACCTTAAAGAAAATGCAAAAGATTTTCAGGCTAAAAGAGGTCTTTTGATGATGGTTGGTAAAAGAAAAAGAATGCTTGTTTACTTAAAGAAAAATAACCTCGAAGGATACAGAAAGTTAGTTAAAGACTTAAACATAAGAGGATAAAAGAGAGAATAAATTTAAAGCGGGCAAATTGCCCGCTTTTTTGTTGATTTTATTCGGCGACAATTTGAATGGTTTTGCTCATCTTACAATTGCGGTTCGGCCTTGTTTTCAACTTCGCTTCATAACGGGCGGCTTGAAACGGTTACGTTTTTAAAGTGCTCATCGCACTTCAAAAATTCCACACACCTTTTATTTTTTCGAAAATAAGTTAATGATTTTATTTAAAAGCCCTTCGTCTTCTTCTTCCGGTTCGCTGTACGAATCAGCGCCATTTTCTTTTGAATCGGCTTCTGCGCCGTATTTTTGCGCCATCATAAAATCGCCTTCTTTAATGTAAAAATCTTTTAAGATGTTTTTGGCGTATTCATCACCGTCAAGTTCATACACCTTTTGCCAATAATCAATAGCTGTATATTTTTCTTTGTTTGCTTCATATAATTTTGCAAGCTCAATTAAAACATCTTTGTTTTTGGGATTTAAGGTATAAGCATTGTTAAATTCAACAAGTGCTTCATCAAGTTTGCCCATTGATTTATTCATATAGGCATAATTATATGAAGCCATAAAATCATCCCCTTTTTCTTCATAGCATAAAGCTCTCATCTGAAAACTAATCGGGTTTGGACCTAAAATTTTTGTGTATTCGTCAATAAATTTAAATGCTTCATCAAAATTTTTCGTATTATACGAATATTGCGCCATTAAAAGAAAATATAAGGCTTTTCTTTCTTTTTCCATTTCGTTGGGGTTTAATTTGTCTAAAATTTCTTTTGCCTCATCATTTTTTTCATCCTGAAGCAGAATTTTTACCTTTAAGGTTTCATCAGATACAACTTTTAAAGCGCTTTCATAATCACCCAAATCAAAATATAATTTTGCTTCAATATCATTAAAATTTGCCCTGTCGCCAAAAATTTCATTTCCTTTTTTTGCAACATTTATGGCAGATTCAAGCGCTTTTTCTTTTGTATAAAGGTCAATTAATTCAATATAAGCCGTTATTTGGCCTTCATCAATTTCAATTATTTTTGAAAATTCATCAATTGCTTTTAGTGGTTTATTTGTAATTTTATAAAGCCTTGCAAGTTTTTCCCTTGCTTCAATGTTGGATGCATCAATGTTCAGGGCTTTTTTGCAATCCGTTATTCCATATTCAAGCTTGCCGTTTACAATGTTATAGTTTGCACGAACAATATAATATTTTAATCTGTCCGTATCTTGGTAAATATCCATAAGGGCAGATAGTGCAGCTTCATCATTAGGGGTTTCTTTTAAAATCGTTTCATATATTTCTTTTGCCTTTTCAACTTCCCCATCCGCTAAAATTTCAGATGCTTTTATATGAAGTGCGTTTGTGTCCATTTTAAAATCCTTTATAAATACAGTTTTGAAAAATCTAAGCTTTCTTTAAAGTTTCTGTTTTTAATAATTTCAGCAACTTTTTTATTATCATATTTAACTTTTTTATGTTCAAAAGAAAATGAGCCGTCAGAATTAACCGTCATTAAAAGGTAAATTGGCATTTTATCTTCTGTCATAGAGCGCCCGATGCTGCCGACATTTATAACGGTTTTGCCCGAATCTAATGAAAAACCGCATGGAATATGAGTGTGGCCTGCAAAAATTAAATCACAGGGTGAAGTTTTCACCATTTCTTCAACTTCGCTTATTTTGGTATCGGGGAAAATGTTCTCATCTTGCCTTCTTGGCGACCCGTGGACCATTTGAATTTTAATACCTTCTATATCAACCGTTTTATTTTCGGGCAAATTTTTTAACAGTTCTTTGTTTTCTTTTTTAATTTCAACAACATCTAATTTCAAAGCCCCTGCCATAAGCGGGTTTTTAGGATGCATTAAATTATACATTTCATCAGTATAATTAACAATTAATTTATCCGTGTTCCCTTGAATAATTTCACAATTTTCAAGCGAAAAAATTTTTTCTATGGTGTAATTTGGGTCATACCCGCCCATAGCAAGGTCGCCCAACACTAAAATTCTAGCCGCACCTTCTTTTTTAATGTCTTCTAATACACTGTCAAGCGCCAGTTTATTCCCATGGATATCTGATATACAAGCAATTTTCATGCTACAATAATAAACAAAAACAGGTGGGTTTGCAAATTTATGAAAAAGATTCAAATTAAAATAGGGGACATTTTAATAGGGGCCGGTGCGCCGATTTCTGTGCAAAGTATGACAAATACCCCGACAGATGATATTGATAAAACAGTTAAACAAATAAATGAACTGCAAAAAGCCGGCTGCGACATAGTTAGGCTTGCTGTATTAAATAAAACCTGCGCCGAAGCAATTAAAGAAATTAAAAATAAAACCAATATCCCGCTTGTGGCAGATATTCATTTTGATTACCGTCTCGCTTTAACTGCAATGGATATGGGAATTGATGCTCTTCGCTTGAACCCGGGGAATATTGGCGGAGTTGACCATGTTCAACAAGTGGTTCAAGTTGCAAAAAAAAGAAATATTCCAATCAGAATTGGTATAAATGGCGGCTCATTAGAAAAATATTTATATTCAGATTCTTCAATGAATTTAGCTGATAAAATGATTAAAAGTGCACTTGATCACATTAAAATTTTAGAAGACCTTGATTTTAATTTGATAAAAGTTTCTCTGAAATCATCAGATGTTATGACAATGATTGAAGCTTACAGAAAAATTTATGAATTAATTCCATACCCGCTTCACTTGGGCGTAACTGAAGCAGGAACCCTAAGAGGCGGAATTATAAAATCCGCAATCGGAATAGGCTCCTTGTTAGCTGACGGCATAGGCGACACCATAAGAGTATCCCTAACTGAAAACCCGATTGAAGAAGTAAAAGCAGGGTTTGATATTTTATCCGCTTTAAAATTAAGAAGAAAAGGCGTTAATTTTGTTTCTTGCCCCACTTGCGGAAGATGCAAAATTAATTTAATAGACCTTGCGCATAAAGTTGAAGAAAGGTTCAAAAATTTAGATAAGCCAATTACAATTGCGACAATGGGCTGCCCCGTTAACGGGCCAAACGAAGCAAAAGACGCAGATTACGGCATAGCGGGCGCTATTGGCGAAGGCTACATTTTTAAAAAAGGCGAATTAATAAAAAAAGTTAAAGAAAATGAACTTTTAGATGAATTTGAAAAAATTGTTTTAAGCGATTTGGATTAAATTTACTTCATATAGTTGGTTTAAATCAAAAACACATATATAATAATATTAAGTGTAGCAAAGTTTGCAATTTAAAAGGAAAATTTATGAAAAAAGTAATGTTACTGCTTACGGCATTTCTTATTGTTGCGCAGGCATCATATGCTTATTACGAAGAATACACTTCTTCTGATATAGCAAGCCTTCAAGAAAAAGGTTATTCTCAGGAGTTATTAAAAATAGTTGATACTGCAAGATATTTAAAACAAGGTGCTGAAAAAGATTACGTGCCCTTCTACTCAAGAAAATTTTATTCAGATAATCCTATTTTAAAATATTATCAAATGGCGAGAAGATATTGGGACCCTGCCTCAGATTCGTCTGATTTCGGATTTAAAGAAATTAATTTCCAAAACGGCTGGTTTGATGCATCGCCAAGTTACAGCAGATTTGTTAACCCCAACGACAGATTCCAAAGATTATTTGATGACGATATTAAACGTCTTGAATATACGGGCAGAATTGTTAAAGGTTCAAATGGCAGCGAAGACAGCGCAAGAGAAATTCTTAACGTGAGTGAAGAAGATGCGCCGAAAACCGAAACAAGAGTTCAAAGGGCTTTAGAAGACGAATTTATTCTTGAAGACCTATAATAAAAATTGAAATTTTTTCAAATAAAGTGTGCAGGTTATATATTTGCACACTTTATTTTTTAATTAATGCTATAATTTTTTTATCAAAAACTTTTATAAAGGAATTATAAGCTATATGAAAATGAGTAAACTTTTTGTGCAGACCTTGAGGGATTTTCCCCAAGATGCAGAAGCCATGAGCCATAAATTATTAGTCAGAGCAGGATATATTAAAAAATTAACAAACGGAATTTATTCGTATTTGCCTTTAATGAAAAGGGTTATATCTAAAATTGAACAAATTGCAAGGGAAGAATTGAATAAAGCAGGGGCGCAGGAACTTTCCATGCCTTTTGTACAACCGGCTGAACTTTGGCAAAAATCAGGCAGATGGCAAGTTTACGGTAAAGAGCTGTTAAGAATGAAAGACAGGCACGATGTTGAACTTTGCTTGGGGCCAACCCATGAAGAAGTTATAACATCAATTGTTGACGGCATTTTAAATTCATATAAACAATTGCCTATAAATTTATATCAATTCCAATTAAAATTCAGAGATGAAATTCGCCCAAGATTTGGTTTATTAAGAGGCAGAGAGTTTATTATGAAAGACGGCTATTCTTTCCACACATCTCAAGAAAGTTTGGATGAAGAATATAAAAACATGTGGAATACTTATAAAAGAATTTTTGATCGCTGCGGTTTAGACACAAAGCCCGTTCAATCGGATTCAGGTGCAATCGGCGGCAAGGTTAGCCATGAATTTATGGTTTTAACAGAAACCCAAACAGGGGAAGACGATGTTTTTTATTGCAAAAATTGTGATTATTCCGCAAATTCAAACCATTCAACTTCAATTTTAAATGAAATTGAAACAACAACGAATTTTGCGGAAGAAAAAATTGTTGATACCCCAAATGTTAAAACAATTAAGGATTTAGCGGAATTTTTAGGTGTTAATGAAAATAACATTTTAAAATCGGTTTTCTATATTGTAGATTCAAAACCCGTTATGGTTATGATAAGAGGCGATAAAGAAGTTGAAGAAACAAAGCTTTTAAATGCGGTTGGCGGCCTTGAAATAAGAAAGGCAACGGAAGACGAGACAAGCGAATATACGGGTTCAAAAGCAGGCTTTCTTTCATTTGTAGGCTTAGAAGATAAAATAAAAATCATTTTTGACTTATCAGCTAAAGGAATGAAAAACTTTGTAATAGGCGCAAATGAACTTGATAAACACATTGTAGGCTACAATTTTAAATCAACCCCTGAATTTGTAGATGTTTCACTTGTAAAGGCAGGGGAACTTTGCCCTGTTTGCAAAAAACCCTTATTTATTACAAGAGGCATTGAAGTCGGAAACATTTTCCAGTTGGGCACAAAATATTCAAAACCCATGAATGCAACCTACACGGATGAAAACGGCGAAAATAAACCCTTTATTATGGGCTGCTACGGTATCGGCATTACAAGAACGGCAGCTGCCGCCATTGAAAAACACCATGATGATTTTGGCATTATTTGGCCGTTAGCAATTGCACCTTATCATTGTGTTGTGGTTCCTGTCAACATTCAAGAAGAAGAGCAGAAAAAAGTTGCATTTGAAATTTATGAAAAACTTCAAAAAGAGGGCGTTGAAGTTGTTATAGATGACAGAGACGACAGAGCAGGCGTTAAATTCAAAGATGCCGATTTAATCGGTTTCCCTTATAGAATTACAGTCGGAAAAACAATCAAAGACGGGCTTGTTGAATCCAAAACAAGACAAACAGGTGAAATGGTTACAATCACTCCTGATAAAGCCGTTCAAAAAATTGCTGAAGAGGTTAAAAAATTAAAGGTAAATTAAATTGAATCAAATAGATTTTTCAATTACAATTGCACATCTTTATCCTGAATTGCTCAATATATACGGCGATTTAGGCAATATAACGGCCGTTAAAAACAGATGCAATTGGCGGGGAATTAATGTCAATGTGGTTGAAATCAAATCGGGATTCAGAATTAACCCTGATGAATTTGATTTTTATTTTATTGGCGGCGGTCAAGATAAACAGCAAATAGAAGCATCAAAAGAACTTTTGAAAAACAAGGAACGTTTGCACCGCGCAATGGAACAAGACGCCGTATTTCTTGGAATTTGCGGCGGTTACCAGCTTTTAGGACACTATTATCAGCCAAAAAATGCGGATAAGCTTGACGGCATAGGCCTTTTGGATGCATACACCGTTGCCGGAAACAAAAGATTTATCGGCAACATTACAGGCAAATGTTCATATATTGATGATTCAACAATAACAGGCTTTGAAAACCATAGCGGCCTCACTTTTTTAAAGGGGGATACCAAACCTTTAATGAAAGTTATAAACGGTTACGGCAATAACGGCAAAGATAAAACCGAAGGCGCAAGGTTTAAAAACGTCTTCGGCACATATCTTCATGGGTCGCTGCTTCCGAAAAATCCAAAATTTTGCGACTATTTAATTTCATTGGCTTTAAAAAGAAAATATAAATGTGAAATTCCGCTGCCTGCCCTGAATGATGAAATTGAAGAGAAAACGCATGAATATTGTGTTAAACGTAAGTAGAGCATGGTTTTATACTATATATTCAATTCCGGCTCTTTTTTCTGCTCTGTCAATCAAGCCGACAAAACGCCTTTCGGGAATCACCCAATTTTCATATTTTGTTTCGGAAAAGCTTGCATTTTTAAATGAGGGCGCTTCTTCGGCTCTGAAAGATGTTGCTATATAGCCGTCCCCTTTTTCCATTGCTGTTTTTGCAATGTGCGCCAAAAGAGGTGTTGCGGGGTCAACAAAATCTGTGCTTTCGCCGTATTCGTCAATAATAGTATGTAATCCGCCGTATTTTCCTTCTTCGGGTTTATAATGCCTGCTTGTTTGTGCGGCAGAAACAAATTCTTGTGTGCCATCTGTTTGAAGACAATAAAATTTTGCATTTTTTGCAGCAAATAAATTGTCAAAATTTGTGCGCAATCTTACGGGCAAGTTTGATTCTCTGATTTCTTTTCTGTCATCAGGATTTCTTTTGTCATATATGTATAAAGTTGCGCCTTCTTTTTGGTTAGTACCTTTTCTTTTTACCGTGCAATTGAAAATCGGGCTTTTGCCGAAATTACAAGAATTATTTACAGGGTTTATATTCATTTCAATACCTCGAAAATATGTGAATACACATTTAAAACCCGAAAAAAAATTTTTTGTCTAGCTTCTGGAAAATGCTTCTAAAATTAACGGGTCATCTGTTTTAATCGGGTTAAAATAAGCACAGGATGCAACCATAGCGGCATTATCCGTGCAAAATTTCATCTGAGGTGCAAAAGTTTTATACCCCATATCTTGAAGAGCAAATAATTTTTTTCTTAACTCGGAATTAGCAGCAACCCCTCCGGATAAAACAATAGTTTTAATATTATATTTATCCGCAAGTTTTTTTGTTTTATCAATTAAAGTGGATGTTATATTTTCTTGAAAGCTTGCACAAATATCAGCCACAGGAAGCTCTCCCCCCTTATATGATTGAACAAGCCTTAAAACTGCGGTTTTTAAGCCGGAAAAACTAAATTCATTTTCTTTAACTTTTGCCTTTGGCAAAATAAAAGCTTTAGGGTTCCCTGTTTGTGCCAGTTTATCAAGCTTAATGCCGCCAGGGTACGGAAGCCCCATCAGCCTTGCAACTTTATCGTAAACTTCACCTGTTGCATCATCTATGGTGGAAGCTATAATTTCTTGTTTATCATAATCTTCAACCTTTATAACCTGTGTGTGTCCGCCTGAAACCAAAAGGCAGATAAAAGGGGGTTTTAATTCTGTTTCTAAAAAGTTTGCACAAACATGCCCCTGAAGGTGGTTAATTCCGATATAGGGCTTATTATAAACAAGAGAAAGGCTTTTTGCGGCATTTAACCCGACAAGCAAACACCCTACTAACCCCGGGCCTACTGTGGATGAAAAAGCGTCAATATCATTCGGTTCAATATTAAAATTCTTTTTTGCAATTTCAAATGTTTCGTCAATCACAACATTAATTGCATCCAAATGTTCCCTTGCCGCAATTTCGGGGATAACCCCGCCGAATTTTTCGTGGGTTTTAATTTGTGTTGCAACAACATTTGCAATAACTTCTCTGCCGTCTTTAATTATGGCCGCAGCTGTTTCATCGCAGCTTGTTTCAATTCCGAATATTAACATCTTTTTCCTTCAATCATTATGGCAAAATTTAAGATTATAATTGTTTTTATTGCCCTTTTTTGCTAAAATAATAGCATGAAAAAAAGTTTTTTGCTCACAATCTTATTGGGTTTGTTTTTCATAATGCCTGCATTCGCTTCCATTGAAGACGATGCTACCGTGCTGTATAACAAAGGCATAGATTTATATGAGCAGGACAAAATTGAGCAATCAATTGCAACGTTTAAAAAAGCAATTTCAATTAACCCCGAATTCTATGAAGCTTACTATAATTTGGCAAGAATTCAAGAGTCGGTGGGCAAATATCAAGATGCAATTTTGAGTTACGAAGCATTGTTAAAGCTTGAACCGAAGGATTATGAAAGCATTTACCAATATTCAAACCTGCTTTATAAAAAGGGCTATTTGGCAAAAGCGCAAAATTATCTTTCAAAAATTCCCGCCGGTGATGAATTTGGAGCTAAGGCAAAAATATTGTCGGATAAAATTACAAAACGACAAAGCGAAATTCAGGAAGAATCAAGGGTGAAGGCTGCACAAAGCATAAAAACATCCATAGTAGGTTCTGTTCCGGCTCCCTCAGGGCTTGTTATAGATTCAAACGGGAATATGATAGTTGCAAGCTTTTCTCAAAGCACTATTTTTAAAATCTCGTCTGACGGTTTAAATAAGTTTGTTTTTGCAGGTAAAGAAAAAGGTATAGACGGCCCAATAGGCATTGCAATAGATTCATTCGACAATATTTATGTTGCAAACTACAACAAGGGAAATGTTGTTTGCTTTGATAAAAAAGGAAATCCGAATGTTTTAATGTATGTAAAAAAACCCTATTGCATAAATTTGGATGAAAAAAATTCAAAAATTTATGTAACCGAACAGCAAAATAACAGCGTTATATCTTATGATATTTCAGACATTTTAAAACTTTCTTCAGTTCAAAAGCAAGAAGAAATGAAAAATCCTGAAACAAAACAAGAAGAAGGAATAAAAGCACCTGAGCATGAAAAAGTGATTACCTTTCCGACAACTGACAGAAACCCGATAGGTACACCTTCTATTATTGAATCCAATTTTACAAGAACCGACCCTCAAACAAGCATTACAGCGCCCATTATGGTGCCTGCAGGTTCATTGTTTGACTATTAATCAGGCTTTTTTTATACTTACAGTATGGAAAACAAAATAAAAAAGATTTGTATTTTTTGTTCATCCAGTAATTTGTTGGATGAAGGGTATTATAAAGATGCTGAAATTCTGGGCAGACTTTTAGCCGAAAACAATTACGACATTGTTTACGGCGGCTCAAAATTAGGCATTATGTATAAAGTTTCAAAAACCGCCAAAGATTTCGGTTCTAAAATAACAGGAGTCATGCCTGAAAAATTATATGCGCTTTGCGGCAACGAAGACTTTTGCAACGAATTTTATTTAACAGACGGCATGAGAGAAAGAAAAGCCAAATTAGATGAAAAATCTGATGCCGTTATTGCTCTTGCAGGCGGTTTCGGCACTCTTGAGGAGTTGTCTGAAATGATTGTTCAAAAACAATTATGCTATAACAACAAACCGATTATAATTTTAAATACAAACGGTTTTTATGACCATCTTTTAAAATTCTTTGACAATATAATAAACAAAAATTTTGCAAACAAAAACGCAAGAAAACTTTATTTTGTTGCAGATACGCCAATTGACGCCATTAATTATTTAAAAGGTTATACGTTTGAAAAAACAAATTTCGGAAAAGAAGAACTTTTAAAACATGCAGGCTAAAAAAGAAAAAATATTGATTTTTAATTCGGATGACTTTGGCCATTCGCACCCCTTTAATATGGGTGTGTACAGGGGAATTAAAGCAGGGGTTCTTGCAACTTCTTGCGTTTTAGCCAATATGGAAGGTTACAATGAAGCAACATCTTTAATTTCCGACCTAAAAAATATTAAATTCGGAATTCATCTTAATTTAATAGAAGGAAAAAGTGTAACAGAAGCTAAATTTTTGGTTGATTCCAAAAGCAATTTTAATTTGGGTTATATCGACATTTTAAAAAAATCAAACGACATTGATTTTCTAAATTCCGTTGAATTTGAATTCAGGGCGCAAATTGAAAGAATTTTATCCGACTTTGAAATTAACCACATAAATTCTCACGTTCATATTCATTCAATTCCAAATATTTTTAAAATTGTCTGCAAACTGGCGGATGAATATAAAATTCCATACATAAGAACCCAATTTGAAAAGCCTTATATAGTAAAAAATTTAAAGAAAAATCTTAATTTAAAATACCCCGTAAATTTAATTAAAAGGGGGCTTTTGAATTATTTTACGGTTCAAAATAAGAAATACTTGCCAAAAAACTTTTTAACAAACGATTATCTTTTGGGTGTAACCTACACGGGCTTTATGGATAAAAACACGGTTTTAGAAGGCTTGAGGGCAATTGAAGGCGGCATTGTTGAGCTTTTAATTCATCCCGCTTATTATGAAAATGAAATTTTGAAGCCGTATAATTATAATGAATATAAAATAACTGAAGATGAAACAATTACAGATGAAATTAAAGCACTTGGTTTTAAACTAAGCGATTGTTCAATTTACAACAAAGAAGTTAACGACCATGGAAAAAATATCAAATAAAGTTATAAACAGGCTTACTCAATATCATTCAATTTTGGCAGATTGCATCAAAAAGGGCGAAACAACAGTTACAAGTTCATCTATGGCGCAATTGTTAAAAATTGATGATTCGCAGGTCAGAAAAGATATTTCAATGTTAAATAATACCGGAAAATCAAGAGTCGGGTATGATGCGGTTGAATTAAAAGAAACAATCGAAAAAACTCTTGGTTTTTCAAACCCCAAAAACGCTTTTATAATAGGTGCCGGAAACTTAGGCACCGCGCTTGCAAAATATAATGATTTTGAAGATTACGGCTTATGCGTTCTTGCGCTTTTTGACATAGACAAAAATAAAATCGGAAAATCGATTAATTCAAAACCCGTTTACGATATTAAAGAGCTTTCAAGATATACAAAAGAACAAAACGTTGAAATTGCAATTTTAACCGTTCCTGCGGATTTTGCACAAAATATTGCCGATTTTGCGGTTAAATCAAAAATTAAATATATATGGAACTTTTCCCCTGCGGTTTTATCCGTTCCCATTGGTGTTGAAGTTTGGAACGAAAACTTAATGGGCAACTTTTTACAGTTCACATATAAAATCTCAAAATAAACCCTCATTTTTAAAATAAAAAAAAGCCGCTTAAATTTGCGGCTACTAGACTTGGGGAGGAGGTTTTTAGCGGAAGGAGTTTTCCTTCCGTCCTTCTTTATATGAATTTTAACGTAACCTTGACTATTTTCTTTAATCATTTTTGTAATTATCATCCTTATATTGTATATTTCTCTTTTTTACTCTTTTAATATGATTTCAACCCGAAAAACTTATTGTAAACTCTTTGTTTGTTGGGGAGAATGTATTTTATGCCAAAAAAATCAGTTAAGATTAATATTCAAAAACCGGACTTAAGAGTTGTAGAAAAACCAAAAACAACAAACTACAACGATATTGACCTTAGAAATTGGAAACTTTATTCTCATATAAAAACAGGGTCTTTGTGGGAATTTGCATCTCGTGATAAAACAAACGGCCACAGCTATGATTACCACGGGAACTATATCCCCCAAATTGCAACACAATTGTTTGAAAGATTTACCAAAAAAAATGATGTTATCTTAGATTTATTTTTTGGTTCGGGAACATCCGGCATTGAAGCCTTGAATATGGAAAGACGCTGTATTGGTGTTGAATTAAAACAAGATATGGTAGATTATGTCTCAAATAAATTTTCAAAAAAAGAGTTGGTTACAGATATAAATATCATTTGCGGTGATTCAACATCAGATGAGACAAAAGAAAAAGTTCAGGCAAGGCTTGAAATTATGGGCAAAAAACAAGCACAGTTTGTTGTTTTGCACCCGCCCTATGACGACATTATTAAATTTTCGGATAAAAAAGAAGATTTATCTAACTGTAAAACAACCGAAGAATTTTATGATTTATTTGAAAAAGTTGCTAAAAATGCCTATGACCTTCTTGAAAAGGGCAGATTTGCAGCCCTTATCATAGGAGATGAATATAAAAATTCAAGAGTTATCCCTCTTGGTTTTGAATGTATGAAAAGAATGGAAAATGTGGGCTTTACAACAAAAGCAATTGTTGTAAAAAATATAACAGGCAACGAAAAAGCAAAAGGCAAAACCGCAAACCTTTGGAGATATAGAGCGCTTGCAGGCGGCTTTAACATTTTTGAACATGAATATATAATGACTTTTGTTAAATAAAAGCGTATAAAATGTTCAAATTATAGCTATGATCTAGTACATAGCTATAATTTTTTGTATCGATTTTTTTGCAAGATAAAACAAAGTGTCAAATTCTTCTTTTGTAAAAGGGTCGCCTTCTGCTGTTCCTTGAATTTCAATAATTTTGCCCGATTTTGTCATAACAATGTTTGAATCAACATCGGTTGTTGAATCTTCATCGTAACAAAGGTCAACCAAAATTTCTCCGTTCATAATTCCAGCAGAAATTGCCCCAATTGGTTCAATTATGGGATTTTCTTCAAGTTCTTTTTCTTTAACCATTTTGTTAAATAAATCATTCAAGGCAACAAAACCGCCGCAAATGCTTGCAACCCTTGTGCCGCCGTCTGCCTGAATAACATCGGCATCAATCGTAACTGTGCGCTCACCCAATTTTTCAAGGTCAACGCAAGCTCTTAAGCTTCTTCCGATTAACCTTTGAATTTCTTGGGTTCTTCCCGATAATTTTGTTCTTTCTCTTTGACAGCGAATTGTGGTTGATGTTGGGAGAAGGGAATATTCGGCAGTTATCCAGCCTGAGGTTTCTTCTTTTGGCATCCATTTCGGTTTTGCATTTTCCAATGTTGCACAAACCAAAACCTTTGTGTCGCCAAATTCAACTAAAACGGAACCTTTAGCGTATTTTGTATAATCTCTTGTAAATTTAATTTCTCTCATCTCATCATTTTGTCTGCCGTCTTTTCGCATAACCTTCAATCTCCAAAAAATCAAATTATACTTGCTTATTATACCATAAAGGGTAATAAAATTAAATAAAGTTAGTTGTATTTGCTAATAAAACGTAAACTTTAATTTTTTATAATAAAAATGTAAATCCTCAACTCTTCTGATTGCTTTTCATTTCCCTTTCTTTTTTGAAAGGGTTCTTTTTTGTTTTTATGGTATGATTTTTAATGATGTGAATTTTTAGTTAGGAATTATTTATGGACAGTATAAACCAAATTTTAGCTTTGAAAAAAGAAATTATGACAAGAATCATTGAAGCTTTTATGTCAGATGATTTTGAAAACAATGTTCAAAGAATACCTTATGTTATGCGCCCTAAAAATTGCGAAGTGCCGTACAGGTGCTGTATTCATAAAGAACGTGCGGTTATTAGGGACAGAATTATAGCAGGGCTTGGTTTTTCAATCGAAAATGATGATGAAATCACTCTTTTATCAGAATATGCTAAAAAAGCAACCCAAAGAAAAGAACCCGACAGAGAAACCTTAACCGTTCTTCAAGATGCTTGCAGGGGCTGCGTTCCTTCAAGAGTACATGTTACAGACCTTTGCCAAGGCTGTGTTGCAAGGCCGTGCCAAGGCTCTTGTAAATTTGGCGCAATAACGGTTGAAAACGGTAAATCAAAAATTGACCCTACAAAATGCAAAAACTGCGGTATGTGCATTCAAGCATGCCCGTATAGCGCAATTACAAGAATCGTTGTTCCTTGCGAAAATGCTTGTCCTGCAGATGCAATCAGAAAAGATGAATCAGGCCATGCAAAAATAAACTTTGAAGAAAAATGCATATCATGTGCTAAATGTCTTGCAAGATGCCCGTTTGGCGCAATCCATGAAAAAAGCCAAATCGTTGACATTTTATCAAGAATGAAAGAAGGCAAAAAAGTTGTTGCAATGTTAGCACCTGCTGTTATCGGTCAATTTAAAGAAACGGCAGGGCAAATTAAAACCGCTCTTTTAAAATGCGGCTTTAAAGATGTTGTTGAAGTTGCTCACGGTGCAGACATTACAACAAGATTAGAAGCAAAAGAATTTATTGAAAGAATGGAAAAAAATGATTCTTTTATGACAACCTCTTGCTGTGCCGCTTGGAATGAACTTGTGAAAAAACATATTCCTGAAATTAAAAAGTTTGTTTCAGATACTCACACTCCACTTTATTACACGGCAGAAATCGAAAAACAAAAAAGCCCCGATTGTATAACCGTTTTTGTAAGCCCCTGTGCTACAAAAAGAAAAGAAGGGCTTGATAACCCCAATGTTGATTATGTTATGAACATTCAAGAACTAAACAGTTTGTTTGATGCTTATAAAATTAATTTATCAGAATGCGAAGAAACGCCTTTTGAAATCGAAAGTTCAAGACAAGGAAGAGCCTTCCCATTAACAACAGGTGTTGCTTCTGCCGTTAAAGATGCGCTTAAATTAATGGGCAAAGAAAGCCTTGTTAACCCTTATGTAATTTCAGGCATCAACAAACAAACAATAAGAGACCTTAAAAAATTTGCAAAAGACGGCGCTTGTTCATCCGGCAACTTGATTGAAATAATGTCATGTGAAGGGGGCTGCGTTGGCGGGCCTTCCACCTTCTGCATGCCAAGAAATGCTGTTAAGCAAATTAAAGAATACGTTGATAAAGGCAATGATATTCAAATGGAAGAATAAAATTAAAGCCGCTTAAATTAAGCGGCTTTTTTAATTAAACTTTTAATAAAATTTTTATTGTGTCTTTTTGCCTGTTTAATTCAAAAGCTTTTATAGCATCACAAAAAGGCAGAATTTTTGAAATTAAGGGTTTTGTATTTATTTTGTTTTTTTCCATTAATCTTAAAACGGGTTCAAACTGCCCGCACCTTGAACCTAAAACGGTTATTTCATCTATTACAACGGAAGCTAAATTCAAACCTTCTTTTGCTGCAATTGTGCTTTTTAAAACCAATATTCCCCTTGGTTTTACCAAACTTAAAGATGTTTCAAAACCGCCAACAGAGCCTGTTGCTTCAACCACAACATCATAAGTTTTTAATTCTTCATTTTTAATATCAGATAAAAGTTTAATTTTTCCGCTCAAATTTTTTGTAATTTGAAGTTTATCCAAATGTTTTCCAATGTGGGTGTAATCTACATTTAAGGCTGAAAAAATTGTTGAAATGCAAAGCCCAAGTTTGCCATCGCCCAAAATTGCAACTTTATCTTTCGGTTTAATTTGAATTTGTTCAAAAATTTCATAAGCTGCAGCCAAAGGTTCAACAAAAACGGCCGTTTCATCATCAACATTATCAGGTACAACAAGCAAATTTGAATTTGGAAGCGTAAATAATTCGCTAAAGCAGCCGTCTTTTTTGTAAATTCCAAAAGTTGACCTGTTTTTGCAGTGTCTTTGAAGGTTATTATGACATTCAGGGCAATTATTGCACCCAAGGTTAATTTCGCCAACCACCCTTTTATTAATTAAATTTTTATCATCAGATTCAACTACAACGCCAACAAATTCATGGCCCAAAACGCCGTTATAGCCCATATAGCCTTTTGTTATTTCTTCATCCGTGTTACAAACCCCTAAAAGCAAAGGCTTTATAAGGGCTTCCCCTTCTTTTCTTTCAGGTTCCATATAATTTTCATCAAGTTTTAGTTCATTATCAAAAACAACTGCCCTCATTATCTAATGATAACTCCTTCTTTTTCCAAATGTTTTACTTCCTCTAAATATTTAACTGCGCTCATGCCTGCAACCGCCCCATCTGCAACAGCCGTTATAACTTGCCTTAAAGGTGTTCTTCGAACATCCCCTGCTGCAAAAACGCCCACTTCGCTTGTTCTCATGTTTTCATCAACCCTGATAAAGCCAAATTCATCTTGAACAAGTTGAGCGTTGAAAAATTCCGTGTTCGGGCTAAAACCAATGTAAGGGAAAACGCCATCAACATTTAAAGTTTTAATTTCGCCCGTTTTAACATTTTTATATTGAATTAAATTAACTTTTTTATCATCGCCCGCAATTTCTAATGGAATTGAATCAAAAATAAATTCAATTTTTTCGTTGTCAAAAGCCCTTTCTTGAATAATTTTATCTGCTCTAAGTTCATCTCTTCTGTGCATTATATAAACTTTTTCCGCAAATTTTGTGAGGTAAACCCCTTCTTCAACGGCAGCGTTTCCGCCGCCAATTACAACAATGGTTTTATTTTTGTAAAATGCGCCATCGCAAACGGCACAATAGCTGACGCCTTTTCCTATGTATTCATCTTCGCCCCTTATTCCGAGTTTTTTAGGCGAAGCACCCGTTGCAATGATTATTGTTTTTGCCAAATATTTATTTTTTAGTGTTTGAACAGATTTAACCGTGCTTATTAAATCTACATTTTGAATTTCTTCATTTTGAAATTTTTGAATGTTGAATTTATCTATATGTTGTTCAAACTTTTCTGCAAGCTCCCACCCTTGAATTGTGGGAAAGCCAAGATAGTTTTCAATTTCAAGGTAATTTACAGGCTGCCCCCCAACAGATGATGTATCAATAATTGCAACATCAATGCCGCCCCTTTTTGCATAAAGTGCAGCGTTTAAGCCGGCCGGGCCGCCGCCTAAAATAATTAGGTCAAAAATTTTCTCTTCCAATTTATTCTCCTGCAATTTTTTGTCCGATTACTTTATATTTTACAACATCAACCGAAATTAAGTTGCCACCAAGGTCATATTTTTCAATTTTAAAAGTGTCATACCCTTTGAAAATATCCCCATCCAAAATAAATTCCGGCTGCTCAATATGTTTATATTTAAATTCACCCTCTTTAAATTCTTTTATTCTTGTGAATTTTAATTTTTTACCATCAAGGTTTGAAAGCGCATTATCTACTTTTATTTGAGAAGTTGCACCCGTTAAACCGTTTTCTAAAATTAAGACGTTATTATACCCTGATAAGTTCCAAATATCGACGCTCATTTTATTAAAAATTGAATAATTGTTTGATGATTCAATTTTGCTTGTAACATGCCAACTGCCAAAAAACCCCTTAAATGGGGCATCATAGCTTGTGGAGCCCCTCAAGGTTTCACAATTTGAGGGTGAAATTAAAAATATTAAAAAGATAAAAATTAATAAAAACTTTTTCATTAATTCTATTTTAATTGAAAACTTGAACTTTTCAAAAATGCACAGGTGGGTAATATTTTAAATTCTTTCACTTGAAATTATTTTATTTTTAGAATATGCTTATTCTTGCTGAATACCGATGGGTTGAAAGCAATTTTTAGCGGCGAGTTCGCTAAAGCAAAGTTTTAAATTGAATAATAAAAACCAATGTGGCGGGCATCGTCAATTAGCGGTTACCCGACCTTGAGGGATGATTGGTTCCATTTGGAACCACACAAGATGAATTTTACAATTGAATTATAATCTTGTGCTTGGTGTCGTCAAAAAGCGGTTACCCGACCTTGAGGGATGATTGGTTCCATTTGGAACCACACAAGATAGGATTTCACATTTGAACTATAATCTTGTGGATGGTATCGTCAAAAGCGGTTACCCGACCTTGAGGGATGATTGGTTCCATTTGGAACCACAAGGAAACAAAATTTTACAATTGAATAATAAAAACTTATGTGGCGGGCATCGTCAAGCGGTTAAGACCATGGATTGTGGTTCCATTATGCGTGGGTTCGAATCCCACTGTCCGCCCCATTTATATATAAAAAAGACCTTATTAAAAGGTCTTTTTTATTGCTCAATTTTGGGGTGAAAAATCCACACGCAATCCTATAATTGGTTTAATTTATATTTTACTTTGTATATGCCTTTATTGATAATTCAATGCTGCCATTTATATGAAAAGCCGCATTTGTTTCAAAGCTCAATATTTTGTTTAATTCTTCATCTGATGCTTGAAATATTTGTTTTCCATCATTGTCAAATACCACAAATGTTAGACATTTGGGTTTTCTATTATTAAAATCATAAAAATATTTTCCTGTCTTTTCCTTATAAAGGGTGTTGACAAATCCGTTAATAAATCCAAGCATGTTGCTTTGGGGTTTTAGGTCAACACAAAACCATCTGCATATACTAATTTCCTTTTCTCCAAATTCTGATAAATTATTACCATTAATTGTAAAATTACAACTTTTATTGTTTACATTTATTGCTGGACCATTATCTAGTTGTAATTTATTAATGTTAAAAATTTTTTTGTATTTCATCTTTTCTCTAGAGAAAAAATAATACTTGTCATCTTCTGAAGCAAAAGCACAAATTTTAGGAGAGTGTAGATATTTTGGATCAATTTTCGTATATTTTTTGAATAAACTTGTTCCACTTATTCCTAAAAGCACATTTCTTTTAGTTCGTTTGTCAAATTTATCATAAGCTTGTTTGAAGCTTTTGTCTGTAATGGAGTTTTTGACCTGAATGTCATATTCAATTGATTCTATTGGAAAAATTCCAGTACCAATATCAAATAAAATTTGTGGTGCCTTGTCCTTATTGTAGACGAGTAAATCACGTTCGTCAGACTTGTTACCTTTTTCGTCAATTATCCAACCATTAGAAACCAAACAAAAAGAAGGCAGCATTTTTGAAAAAAGACTCCTCAGCCTAAATTCTAATGCTGTTCCCTTAATGTGTCCTTCGTTTTTAACATTAATTTGTAATAACAATTCTTTTATTAATTTTAATTCTTGTTCTATTAATTTTTGAAACATTGTTTCTGTCATAGGATTTGACCCAAATTATTCAATATGCCATCTTCCAAGTCTTGAATATTATAAACAGTATCTAAAACATCAAAAGTTTCTTCAAGATTATTTCTTGCACTATTCCAGCCAGAACCATCAGTGAACAAGATAAATGTTACCCCATCTATTGTTGCAACTTCTTGAGCTAGTGTTTTATAACTTCTTGCTGTTTCGTTTAACTTTGAGCCGCCACTAGCATAAAAATTAGTTTCAATTACATAAATTTGTTTATCTGTTTTAATTACAAAATCAAAACGTTTTTCCATTTTACCCTGATTAGAAATTGCGGATAAATTTATATTCCATTTTTGCTCAATTTCATGAATATGCATTTCTTTAAAGTAATTTTGTCCCTTAATAAAACCTGCTTTTTGAATATAACTTTCAACAAGATTTTCCATTAAATGTCCGCCACGATTTTTACGAGCATTAGAATCTAAACCCGTTTCAACACCTGTTGCATAATCTACTAAATTATTTACAATATGGTTTTGTAGCAAGTCAAAAAGCTTTGTTTTTCTCATAAACATTTTGTATTCTTCAATTGAATAATTCATCTTAGTAAACGAAAAACTATATTCCCCATCCTTATCTATTGTATAAATTTCATTAGCTCTTACAGCTAAAAGCAAAGGAATGCATTTTAAAGTCTCAGGATATTTTTTTATAATATTTTCAAAATCTTTTTCAATATTTTTTGAACCAACTAGAGAGTTTAAAATATTTAGCTCAACTTTTAAATTGCCAATATTTTTAGTAATTTTATCAAAATCCGCATAATATCCATAATCTGCAATACAAGGTCTAAAAGTTGATAACCATTTTTGAAAATCTCTTACCATTTTTATGCTTCCTTTTATTCCAATATTCGTTTAAAATCTGAATATACATATTTTTTAAACTGCTCTTTTATATATTCTTCTTTTTTCCCAGTAATTTTATTTTTTTTATTACCATTAAACCATATGCTTCTAGAACCAACGTTTTTGCCTGTTTTATTAGTGGTTGCCAATTGTAAAAATTCTTCTGATGATAAAATCCAATAAAAAGGTTTTTCTGTATCATTTTGCATTCTCTCTGAATAAAAAACAAAAAAATAATTATCTCTTTTTTCATGATATAGATTGGCAAATAATGCTGCATCACCACTTATAACATTTTTAGAACGAGCCTTTATTTGTACCATTATAAATGTCTTATCATCTTTTTTTACAACAACGTCAATTCCTTCATCATCAACCAATGGAACATAGCAATCTAAACCTTCTTTTAACATTTGAGCAATGATAAAATATTCTGCGCGTTTTCCAAAACTAGCAGTATGTCGATAGCTACTTGTTTTCATTCATAATTCCTCACCAAAACTTCTGTAATTTTACCTCTACCATTAGCATTAGCGTTTACTGCCCTAGAAGCAAAAACTTTTTTGATTTCATAATTTGCATATAATTCATTAACCAATTTGGTATCAGAATTTGAAAGCATAAATTTTACACCCTTTGAATCCAATTCATCGCAGACCTCTCTTAGTTTAAATTGCATATCAATATCAAAACCATCTTTTGTATATGAAGTAAAACTAGAAGTCTCATTTAATGGAACATAAGGAGGGTCAAAATAGACAAAATCACCTTTATGGACTTTCTCTAGAATCGTTGAAAAATCTGTACATTTAATTTCTGTATCTTTAAGTAATTTTGAACAATTTATTAAATTATCCGTATCGACAATTCTTGGATTTTTATAGTTTCCAAACGGAACATTAAATTGTCCTTGAGAATTTACTCTATACAATCCGTTAAAACAAGTCCTATTTAAGTATATAAAGCGACTTGCTTTTTCTACATTTGAAAGTGTTGAATATTTTTCAGTTCGATCTAAATTTCTTATTTCTAAAAAATATTCTTTTGAAACTTCATGCTTATTCAGATCTGCAATTAATTCATAAACATTATATTTAACAGTTGAATATAAATTTATCAGCTCCTCGTTCATATCTGAAATATAACCATTTTGTGGTTGCAGTTCAAAAAACAGAGCTCCACCACCGATAAAAGGTTCAAAATATCTGTTGTATGACTTTGGCATATTTTTAAGCAGTTCAAACATTAGCTGGCGTTTCCCGCCAACCCATTTAACAATTGGATATGTTTCGTTTTTCAATTGTTTTAAAACTACTGCCATACTTTTTCCTTCTTTGAAAAGGCTCGCTCAAACCTTCTAATTGAAAGGTCTAAGTATTCCTTTTCTAAATCAATTCCAATAAATCTTCTTCCCAATTCTAAAGCCATTATACCAGTTGTTGAGCTTCCTGTAAAAGGGTCTAAAATTAAATCATCTTTATTTGTGGAAGCTAGAATTATCCGCCTTAACAATTCTAAAGGTTTTTGTGTCGGGTGCTTTCCAAATTCTTTTTCATAATTTTTAGGAGTTCCTATTGCCCAAACTGAACGCATTTGTTTTTCTGGCTTTTTGATAAAATCTTCACCCCAAACACCATTTTTCATGAGCTCATAATTAAATTTATGTTTTTCTTTGTTATCTATTTTTGCCCATAAAAGTGTTTCATGGCTTGCTGTAAAATACCTGCAAGACATATTAGGTGAAGCATTGGGTTTAAACCAACAAATATCATTTAAAATTTTAAATCCGTTTTTTTGCAAGGCAAACCCACAAGCATAAATAGAATGGTAAGTTCCCGAAATCCAGATTGTTCCATTCGGTTTCAATACTCTTTTGCAGGCTTTTATCCATTTGTTGTGGAATTCAAAATCCTCATCAATTCCTTTACTTTCATCCCACTTTCCTTTATTAACTAAAACAACCTTTCCAGATTGGCATGTAATTCCACCATTAGATAACATATACGGTGGATCTGCAAAGATCATATCAACGGATTTTGGAGTTGCTTTACTTAAAATTTCAATACAATCCCCTTGAAATAAGGCTATATCCTCTTTTTCATAAACTTTTTGCATAAAAATATTATAATATAAATAATCATTTTAAATTATTGGGCAAAATTTGATAAATAAATGCCACAATTGATTATGCTATAATATTCTTAGTTTTGGAATTTATGGGGGTGAAATTTTGAAAAAAGGCGTTTTTATTTTTTTATTTTTTCTATTTTTTAATTTTAATCTTCCGACATTTTCAGCTAACCCCTATGAAATTGAAGAAGCAAAAATTGAAATCGGGGAAAACAACCTTCCATACAGGCCAATTGGCTTTTTTGGGGCAATTCAAAAACAAGATATAAAGCTTGTTAATCTTTTTATAAAATCGGGCTTTGATGTTAATGAAACCTTTATGGGCGTTACCCCTTTAATTTATTCTATTATTGAAGGGGATAGAAAAATAACCGAACTTTTACTTGAAAATGGCGCAGATGTTGAACAAACGGCAATTCCTTGCATGGTAACATTTAAAAAAACAAACCCAATGTTTTATTCAATCAAAAAAAATGATGTTGAAATGGTGAAACTTTTAATTGAATATGGTGCCGATGTAAATAAAAAACTTGGAAATAAAACCCCATTGGATTATGCAATAAAAAAAGACAGAAAAGAAATTGTAAAAATTTTAATTGAAAACGGTGCTAAAAGTGAATAAAACAAAAGCCCTTGAAATTCAAGGGCTTTTTAATATCAAATTTAAAATTATTCTTCAAATGAAAGGTTTGTTTGTGAAACCGAAGTATCTTCTTCAACCTTTTGGTTTTCACCTTCAGGTGTTGTTGCGCCTTCATCAGGGTCAATAATTTTGTTAACGGAAACAACGCTATCACCCTCAGATAAATTCTGAACCTTAACACCTGTTGCAGGGCGGCCTTGTCTTGAAATGTCTGATGCCGAAACTCTTGTAACAACACCATTTGCACTAACCACCATAATTTCATCTTTTTCTTCAACAATAGTTAATGCTACAAGCCTTGAGGTTGAGGTTTTGAACTTAGTTGCAATTAAACCTAAACCGCCTCTGTTTTGAGGTCTGAATTCAGAAAGTTTTGAACGTTTACCAAAACCATCAGATGTTAAAACAAGAAGGTCTGCATCATAATCTTTTGGAACAACATCGCAGCCTATGATTGTATCACCTGTTCTTAATTTCATTGAATTAACGCCTCTTGCAGCTCTTCCTAAAGGCCTTAAGTCTGAAATTGCAAACCTGATTGCCATGCCGCAAGCAGTACCGATTATAACTTCATCATCATCTTTTGCTAATTTCACCCAATTCAAGGTGTCATTTTCTTCTAAGGTAATTGCAATAATGCCTGATTTTCTGATTGAAGCAAAGTTATCCAAGCTTATTCTTTTAATGTAGCCTTCTTTTGTGAGCATAATTAAGTTTGTGCTTGAATCAAACTTGCTAACGGGAACAACAGCTGTTATTTGTTCATTTTGTTCAATCGGAAGAACATTTATGATAGGTAAGCCCTTAGATTGTCTTGAACCTTCAGGGAAATCATAGACATTTAAGCTATATACAACGCCTTTTGATGAGAAGAATAAAACTTTATCGTGCATTTTTGCGGTAAAGAAATGTTCAACATCATCATCTTCTTTTGTTTTCATGCCGCCTTTGCCTCTTGTGGCGCGGTTTTGCCTTTCAAAAGTATCAAGCGAAATTCTTTTAATATAGCCTTGTCTTGTAATGAAAACAGCCATTGAAGTATTGGGTGTTAAATCTTCAATGTTAAATTCGCCTTGTTCCGGAAGAATTTGCGTTCTTCTTTCATCGCCGTATTTTTCTTTGTCTTCATCAAGTTCGGTTTTAATGATTGTTAAAATTTTATTCCTATCAGCTAAAATTGCTTCGTATTCTTTAATTTTTTCCAATAAATCATTATATTCGGCTCTTATTTTATCTTGTTCTAAGCCTGTTAACCTTCTTAATTGCATTTCTAAAATTGCATTTGCTTGCTCAATATCAAGCCCGAACCTGTTCATTAAGCCTTCACGTGCAATTTCTGTTGTTTTTGATTTTTTAATTAATTCAATAACTTCATCCAATGCATTTAAGGCAATCATCAAGCCTTCTAATATGTGGGCTCTTGCTTTTGCTTTTTTCAGGAAGAAAATCGTTCTTCTTGTGATAACTTCAACCCTGTGCTCAACAAATTCGTTCAAAACTTCATATAAATTAAGAAGCCTTGGTTGTTGGCCGACAAGAGCTACCATATTTACCCCAAATGTTGATAACAATGGGGTTTGCTTGTAAAGGTTATTTCGAACAACATCAGGTTTTGCATCGCGTTTTAATTCAATAACAATTCTCATGCCGTCTCTGTCGGATTCATCTCTGATATCTGAAATGCCTTTAATTTTTTCATCTTTAACAAGCTCTGCAATTTTCATAATTAATTGGGCTTTATTCACCTGATATGGTAATTCCGTTATAACAATTGCAGTTTTAGACTGTCTGCCTGCGCCCCCTTGAATTTCTTCAATAGTGGAAACTGCTGACATTTTAATTGAGCCTCTGCCTGTTTCATAAGCTTTTTTGATTTCAGATGTTCCAATAATCGTTGCGGCAGTCGGGAAATCAGGCCCTTTAATATATTCCATCAACCCTTCGTTTGTAATATCGGGGTTATCTATCAAAGCTTTTGTGCCTTCAACAATTTCACATAAATTGTGAGGCGGAATGTTTGTTGCCATACCGACTGCAATACCCGAAACACCGTTTAATAAAAGCATTGGTAATCTGACAGGTAAAACCGCAGGCTCTTGAAGAGAGCCATCGAAGTTTGGCATAAATTCAACAGTTTCACAATCAATATCAGCCAGCATTGAAGTTGTAATTTTGTGCATTCTGGCTTCCGTATACCTCATAGCAGCGGGGGAATCGCCATCCACAGAACCAAAGTTACCATGGCCGTCTATTGTTAAATATCTTGTTGCAAAATCTTGCGCCATTCTAACCAAAGACTCATAAACCGCACTGTCGCCGTGAGGGTGATATTTACCAAGAACTTCCCCGACGATTCTGGCACACTTTTTAAAAGGTTTATCAGGCGCCATGCCAAGTTCGTTCATAGCAAAAAGTATTCTTCTGTGAACGGGTTTCAGCCCGTCTCTGACATCAGGCAACGCGCGGCCTACAATAACGCTCATTGCATAGTCGATATATGAGCGTTTCATTTCATCTCTTATATTAACGGGTACGATTTTTCCATGGTCAAATAAATTAGTTTGGCTCAAAATTAAACTCCTTAAAAATAATTAATGTGCATTTTCTTCATGCACGGTAATCTTATTGTACAACAAGCAAAGAGGCGTTGCAAATTTTGATATAAAATGTTTATATTTTTTTTCTTTTATGCTAAAAATATTTTGCTATGAATGAAATAACAACTTTAATTAATATGGAATTAAACGGCGAAGCCGTTAATAAAAAAGAAACAATAAAAAGGTTAAAACCTTTAGTAAATAAAGATACAATAGCACTGGCTCAGGTTGATCCTGTTGTTTGCGATATTGAACATAACTTTAACAAAGCAAAAGTTTATATCGAATGGGCAAACGAATTAAAATTGGGGGCAATTGTTTTTCCTGAACTATTTTTAATGGGATACCCCGTTTTTGACATTATAGACAGGTTCCCAAACATTGTTGAAAAAAATATTGAATACTTGGAAAAGCTTGCAAAATTAACGGGCAACACAAAAGTTTTAATCGGGTTTTGCGAATTTAACAGGTTTTATATAGGTAAAAGATATTTTAACTCTGTTGCGGTTTTACAAAATAAAAAAATTGAAAAAATTATAAGAAAAACTCTGCTCCCTGTTTATAGCGAATTTAACGATGCAAGATATTTTCAATCTGCTGAATTTAATCCGGCAGACAGAATTATAGAAATCGGTTCAAATAAAGCTGCAATTGTAATTTGTGAAGAAAACTGGGCGGATAAAGATTTCTTTGAAACACCCGTTTATGGTTTTGACCCTGTTGATGAAATTGTTAAAACCCAACACCCTGATATTATTATAAATTGTTCATCTTCCCCAACCCGTGCCAAAAAAGAACAACTTTTAAATAATATGCTCTCTTTTGTATCCAAAAAGCATAAAACTCCTATCGTTTATGTTAACCAAGTGGGCGCGGTTGATAGCATTTCGTTTTTGGGTTCATCAAGGTGTTATGATGACTCGGGCAAAATTATTGCAAGGGCAAAATCTTTTGAGGAACAATTCTTTTTGCTTTCCATGCCAACCAAAAAGCAAACAAAAAATAATTTAAACCAAATTTTTTCTCTGCCTTCAGGCTTAGATAAAAGCTTAAATGAACAAAAAGCATTTTCTTTGGATTATGAACCTGATTTAGAAAGAACTTATTTAACAATAATAAATTCAATAAGGGATTACTTTAAGAAAAATGGCTTTAAAAGGGCGGTTTTAGGAGTTTCAGGGGGGTTGGATTCTTCGGTTTGTGCGGTTTTATTGGCAGATGCTTTGGGCAATAAAAATGTTTATGCCATTTCAATGCCATCTAAAATTACAAGCAAAGAAAGCAAATCTGACGCTAAAGAACTTTGCGAAAATTTAGGAATAAATTATTTTGAAATTCCGATTAATGAGATGGTGGAAGCTTCTAAAAACACATTTAATGAAGTTTTTAATAATGTTGAAAAATCATGGGATGGCAGATATACTGCACCTTTAACCATGGATAACATTCAAGCTCGCTCTCGTGCCATGATTTTATGGGGCGTTTCAAACGAATTTTCAGGAACAATTCCGATTGCAACAAGCGACAAATCGGAGCTTTATATGGGCTATGCCACAATAAACGGCGATATGTCAGGCGGCTTTGCACCCATTGCAGATGTTACAAAAACAAAACTTTTTGCTCTTGCAAGATGGTTAAATGCCAACCGTGTTCAAAAAAATGCAATTCCAAGAGCAATTTTAAATAAACGCCCCGGGGCTGAACTTGCAATAGACCCGAAAACAGGTAAGCCCCTGCTTGCAGAAGATGCCCTTATGCCTTACGAATTTTTGGATGAAATTATCTGGAGAATAGAAAATCTTCATCAAACAAAAGAAGAAATGCTCAAAGAATGGTTTTTATATGAACAAAAAAACCAAGTTACAAACAAGCAGAAAGCAGAATGGATAGATAAGTTCCACAAAAGAGTGCAAACAGCACTATTCAAGTGGTCTATCATGCCGCCTTCTCCTATTGTGGATGCAAGGTCAATTAATAAAACCGAATACAATCAGCCGATAACATCTAAGATAAAATTTTACTAATGTTTTAAACCTATATTTTTTGTAAAATATTTGTACAAGGTTTTTATTATATGTATAATTTTATTATCATGTCTTTTGATAGGGTTAGTTTGAGAAGTTAATGTCATTTAATAAAATAAAACAATTTATACTAATTTTAACTGTTATATCGATATTACAGGCAAATAACCCTGCCTGTGCTTTTAATTTTAAATTCCCCTTTTTCAAGAAAAACAAACCCAAACAAGAAAAACAAATCGAAGAAAAACTGCCCTCTGACGGCTTAGACGAAGAAATTACCCCTGTTTTGGATGAAAATACCGAAAATATGGAAGAAGGTGAAATTCCTGCTGTTGAAAACAGTGAAGATGAATCATACTATGCGGGGGATGAAAACCTTGTATATGTTAAAACCCTTGAAATATTAGGGAATAATATGGTTGAAACCTCTTTTATCAAAGACATAATTTCATCTAAAGAAGGCCATATTTATGACAGAAAAGAAATCACCAAAGATTTAAACAACTTGTATGCGACAGGATACTTTACCCAAAATATTCGTGCGGTTCCGATTAAATTGGATGACGGTTCAATAAGATTAAGAATTGTTGTTGAAGAAAACCCGCCGATAACTGGCTTTACAATAACGGGTAATAACTCAATTCCATCATCCGATATTTTAGAAATTTTATCTCCCCTGGAAGGCCACCCTCAAAATATTATTGAATTAAACCGTTCAATTGAAAGAATACAAGAATTATACGCAACAAGAGGCTATATTGTTGCAAGGGTTTCCGAGATGACAGATGATCCTGACGGCATAATAAACATTAAAATTGATGAAGGTGTTATTGGTAACATTAACGTTGTCGGCAATCATAAAACAAAAGATTTTATTGTTAAAAGAAACATTTTATCTTCCATAGGTGAAGTTTACAATGAAAATGTCATGCGCTCAGACATTATGCGCTTAATGGGAACGGCAGCGTTTAAAGATGTTCAAAGAGATATTGTTTTAAATGAAGAAACTGGCCTTTATGACGTTACAATTTCTTTGGAAGAACAAAGAACGGGTAAAATTTCTCTTGGTGTCGGTGTAGATTCAAGCTCAGGCTTCTTTGGTTCGGTCGGTTTTGGCGAAAATAACTTTAGGGGCTTGGGGCAAAAAATCAACCTGAACGTTATGGCAGGTACCGGTATCTTAATGAACGACAACAGTGTTTTAAGACGTGCAAACTGGCAGGCTGAACTTTCATTCTTAGAACCTCACTTTAAAAAGCAAGGACAATCTCTTGGTTTCAGAGCATTTATGAGAAGTTTTGGTTCATATCAGGTTCCTTTGGCTGTTGAAAAAAGGTACGGGGGTGATGTTACTTTAGCAAGAGTGTTTGAAAAATACCCAAGGTTAACAGGAAGCATTTCGCTTGGCGCGGAAGATGTTAACCTCTCTGAAGGCGACGAAACCCAAATGAGAAACCTTTTTGCAGCCCATGGTCTTTCTATGGATCAAAGGCATAAAATGTTGGAAGGCGGCTTTTACTTAAGGGCAATTCCTGCAATTACTTATGACACAAGAGACAATATCACAAACCCAAGAAGAGGTGTTGTTGCAAGAATCAGCTTAGAAGAAGCCTTAAGTATAACAGGTTCTGGCTCTTACGGCAAGCTTGACGGTGTAATCAAGAAATTTATTCCTGCGGGCAGAAAATCTTCAATTGTGTTGACTGCACGTGCAGGCGGCAACTTAAACGGCAATATTCCCGAATTTGCAATGTATACACTGGGCGGCCCTTACACAATCAGAGGCTTCAACATATCTGAAGTAGGTTCCGGCGACGGCTTTATGATGGGTAGTATTGAATACAGAACGCCGATTCCATTTATCGACCGCTTGACATCAAACTCATTTATAAACAATATAAGGCTTGCCGCCTTTGTTGATGCGGGTAAAATCTTTAACCAATCTTTGTCTGATGAACTTTACGATAGGCCCGGATATGCAATCACGGCAGGCGCCGGTATCAGAATATTTATCCCGGGTCTTGGGCCTATCAACTTAGATTATGGCTTCCCGTTGACAAATACCCATGGTTCAAGGTCAAACGGCTTCTTTACGTTTGGCATGGGCGATATGCTGTAAAAAATAAAATGAAAATTTATTTAAGCCTTTTTTTGGCTTCTGTAATGTCGTCTTTATACGTTATTTTGATATTTTCAATATCGCCCTCAACCACAAAAACATCATCTAACCCTAAATTTACAACTAACCCTGCATCATCTGTTACGCTGAGGTTTTTTTCAAGTGCAATTTTATGAGCTTTTTTAATTAAGCCCGAAATAAATCCTTGCGGGGTTTGACACCTTAGTAAATTTTTTCTTTTCGGAATTTTTTTAATTATTTTCTTTTCATCAACTTCCATAATAGTATCTGTGGTTTCAATGCCGGTATTTATGGCATTAAATTTATCCAGTGCTTCATAGCATTTGTTTATTAACTCATCTTTTATATAAGGTCTTGCACCGTCGTGAATTAAAACTTTGGCGTCATCTTCTTTGATTAAATTAACGCCTATTCTTGAGCTGTCTTGTCTTCTTTCGCCGCCTTCAGTTACTAAAAAAATTTTTTCATATTTTAAACTTTTGCAAAATTCAAGATAATCTTTATTTGTAACAAGAATAATTCTATCGGTATTTTTATTTTTTTCAAAAGCTTCAATTGTATATTCCAAAATAGTTTTGCCGTTAACATCGACAAATTGTTTCGGCATATCAAGGTTGCATCTTGAACCTGTTCCTGAAGCTAAAATAATTGCATAATTCATAGAAAAATTTTAGCACAAATTTTTTTTCACGAGTTTTAATATATGCGCTGATAAAAATTTTAAACGAGATGAGGAATTATGAATATTAACCCTGTTAACAATATAAATTTTGGACAAAAACATCTAAGTACAATAAACGTAAGCAATGAAACGCCGCTTAACTTTGTTGAATATGAATACGGCTTTTACGATATGCTTCACATAAGAGACCAAGTAACAAAATGGGATTCTTCAAAAGGCGAAAAAGGCAAAAATATGTTTAACCGTTTTTGCGACCATTATATGAACGGCGGCTATTTAAAAAGATATTTCGGTGTTGAAGACAATGACGGCAAAATACAGGCAATTATAGAAGCCGATGTTCAGGCTGATAAAACAAACGAAGAAGAATTTGCCACAATTAAACCTTCAAAAGTTGCGTTCAGCCCTGACGTAGAAGATATGAGAACTCCCGAAATAAAAAAAGGCATAAAAGCGGCAGTTAAAAAACATTCAGATAAATGCAGAGAACTTTTTGCATACATAATTAATAAAAGAACAAGAGTGCAGTCTTTCAGCTTGGATGAAGACGGCAATATTCAAGAAAAAGAACTTGAACTTAACGCATAAATTTATCTTTTCATAAATTATCTTTTCATAAATTGCGGCCTGAAAATTTTTTTCAGGCATTTTTTTAACTTTTGTAAAATTATTTCTAATAGATATATCTAATAGAAATAAAAAGTAGTAATATTTTTTTATGCCCAAAAAGAAAAAATATAAAAGAAAACACATTCCAAAATTTAAAAAATTTTATAAAATAAGCGCCCAAGACGAGTTCCTGATTGAAAAAGAGAAGCTGCTGCAAAATATCTATACAAAAATTGCGGATGAATTTTTTTATGATTTTAAAAAATATTATTTTGGCGACTGGCAAATTAATTCGGATGGAATAATTTTATATATTGACCCCGTTTTAGGCAATCAGGCAGAGGTTTTCGGCACATCAAACCTGCCGCTTTTAAAAAGGCTTAAAATACATATAAGGCTCCTTAAACTTTTAAGGAAAGGATATTCAAAATTAAAGGCGGTAAAATTATGTCTTTTAGCACAGATGAAACAATAGAAAGGCTTGATGAGCTTGAAAAAATGGCGTTAACTCCAAATGAAAAGGGAGATATTAATATTGCGCTTGCCGTTAAAATTGAAGAATTGAAAGCAAAATTTGCCCAAATGAAAATAGAATGTGAAAATGAAAAAAATTTTACATTAAATGTTGTTGTTCAAACAAAACGCCAAAAAAAGCTCATTGATGAAATTTAAACTCCCCAACCATGAATTATTTAAAATTATCCAAAGTATTTGAAAAAATGGCTGCTGCCTATAAAAAATACCGCTACATAATAAACCAAGGCGGCACTTCAAGCACCAAAACTTTTTCAACGCTTCAACTTTTAACGGTTTTGGCACTTAAGCATAAATTTGAAATTGATATTGTTGGTCTTACTCAAAACCACTTAAAAACGGGCGTTCTTCTTGATATGCCAAAGGTTTTATCTCAATTTGGGCTTGATTTTTACTCCCTTTTTTCAAAAACAAATAAATCTCTTATATTCCCAAACGGGACAATTAATTTTATATCCGTTGATACAATAGGAAAAGCTCACGGGGGGCGCAGGGATATTTTATATTTAAATGAAGCAAACCATCTTAACTATAAAATAGCGGAACAATTAATCATAAGAACAAGAGAAAAAGTTTTTATAGATTTTAACCCCACAAGAAGGTTTTGGGTTCACGATGAAATTTTAGCCAAAGAAGAAAAAAATTCCATTTTAATTAAATCAACGTACAAAGATAACCCTTTTTTAGAAAAAGAAATTGTAAATGCCTTAGAATCAAGAAAAAATGATGAAAATTTCTGGAGAGTTTACGGGCTTGGTGAAGTTGGTTTTATTGAGGGCAGAGTTTTTTTAAATTTAGAAGTTAAAGAATTTGATAAAAACCAATTTGAAAGATACTATAACGGCATAGACTGGGGCTTTTCAACAGACCCTTTTGCATTTATAAGAGCTGCAATTGAAAAAGATTGCCTTTATATAACAGATGAAATATACAGAGTTAACCTTTTAAATAAAGATTCAATTCCTTTGGTTAAAGAAATTGTGGGCAATGAATATGTTACTTGTGATTCAAATGAGCCAAAAAGTATAGCGGAATTTAGAATGAAAGGAATTAACGCAACAGCTGCCAAAAAGGGAAAAGGCAGCATTGAAGGGGGAATTAAATTTCTTCAGAGTTTTACTAAAATTTATATTCACCCTGATTGCAAAAACTCTGAAAAAGAATTTTTTAATTATTCTTTTAAAAAAAATTTAGAAGGGGAAATTACCCCTGTTCCTGAAGATAAAGATAACCACTTGATTGATGCTCTAAGATATGCAATAGAAGATCTTATAGGCGATGAAACAGTGAGCATTATTAAGGGTTTATGGTTGTAAAAGAATAATTTTTATTATAAAAATTTTTTATGAATGAAAAAATAAAAGGTTCTATATTTGGAGCTCTTGCTGCGGCTTGCTACGGGGCAAACCCCTTATTTGCCTTGCCTATGAACAAAATGGGAATTTCAATGAATTCAATTCTTTTTTATAGGTACATTATTGCCCTTTTTATATTTTTTATTTTAATTAAATTTGTAAAAAAAATTCCCTTAAAAATTAAGAAAAACCAAATAATTCCCGTTTTTATTTTGGGGGTTTTATTTGCAATTTCATCCGTTACTTTATATGATTCATTCAGGTTTATTGATGTTGGAATTGCATGCACCATCCTTTTTATCTACCCTGTTATTGTTGCTCTTATTATGGTTTTATTTTACGGAGAAAAAGTTCAAAAAGGGATTATATTTTCAATTTTTATAACTCTTTTGGGGATTATTTTATTGTATGACGGAGATATTCAAAAATTTAGCATAAAAGGTGTTTTTATTGTTTTATTGTCTGCATTATCTTATGCTCTATACATTGTAAAAATTAAAACAACAAAAGAAATTAAAAGGATGGACAGCATTAAACTTTGTTTTTATGTTCTTTTATTTGGGCTTGTTGTCTTATTTTTAAGTTTAAATTTTGGGGTTAATTTGCAGCCTCTAAATACCCCAAATTTGTGGATATTGGCGCTTTTGCTTGCAATTTTTCCCACAATTTGCTCAATTGAATTTTTAAATTTATCAATAAAATTAATAGGTTCAATTCCAACTTCAATTTTAGGAGCATTAGAACCATTAACCGCCATATTTTTCGGTGTTACGGTTTTTGGTGAAATTTTAACGCCAAAAATTATAACAGGAATTATTTTAATTTTATCTGCCGTTTTTATTGTAATTTTGGAAAAACCAAAAAAAGAAGCTATGAATTAATTGCTTCCTTCATTTCTTTAACATAGTTATAAACCGCATCTAAATAATTATCGCCCGATTTTTCAATTAATTTTATAATGGCAGAACCTACAATAACACCGTCAGAATGTTTTGAAATTTCTTTTGCCTGAATTGGGTTATTTATTCCAAACCCGATTGCTGTTTTTGTGATTGTTGTTTGCCTTATAACTTCATTAATTGCGCCTAAATCTGTTGTAATTTCATCTCTGACACCGGTTACACCAAGAGAAGAAACAACATAAATAAACCCGCGGGATGCTTGAGCTATCATCTTAATTCTGTCGCTTGAAGTTGGCGCTATAAATGAAATTATTTCAACATCATATTTTTTTGCAGCTTCTTCAAATTCTTCTTTTTCTTCGTAAGGAACATCAGGCAATATAACACCTTTAATGTTTAATTCTTGGCATTTTTGAAAGAATTTATCCAAACCATATACAAATAAAGAATTTGCATAAGCCATAAAAACTAAAGGAAAGTTTGATTTTTCTCTTACCCTTTTTAACATTTCAAAAATACCTTCAACATTAACACCGTTTTTAAGTGCTAATTGGCTTGATTTTTGAATAACCGGGCCTTCTGCAATGGGGTCAGAAAATGGAATTCCAACCTCAATTAAATCTGCACCCGCTTCTTCCATTTTTAAAATAAGCTTTTCTGTCGCATCTAATGTCGGATACCCTGCTGTTAAAAACGGAATAAAGGCTTTTCCTTTATTAAAAACATTGTTGTCAAAATATGTATTACTCATAAATGTTTAATCCTCTGTATCTTGCAATGTGGGCAACGTCTTTATCGCCTCTGCCTGATAAACAAATTATAATATTTTCATCATTTTTTAATGTCGGCGCTAATTTCATGGCATAAGCCACCGCATGAGCGCTTTCTATGGCAGGAATTATCCCTTCTTTTCTTGATAAATATTCAAAAGCATTTACTGCTTCATCATCAGTTATCGGAATATATTCCGCCCTTTTTGTTTTGTGCAAATAAGCATGTTCAGGCCCGATCCCGGGGTAATCAAGCCCTGCTGAAATTGAATAAACAGGGGCAATTTGCCCAAAATTATCTTGGCAAAAAATTGATTTCATTCCATGGAATATCCCTAAAGTTCCTTTTGTAATGCTTGCGGCATGAAATTCCGTGTCAACTCCCTTGCCTGCTGCTTCTAAACCAATCAGGCGCACTTGTTTATCTGAAATAAAATTATAAAACATTCCCATTGCATTAGAGCCGCCGCCAACACAAGCTAAAACGGCTGCGGGCAATTTGCCTTCAAGCTTTAAAATTTCTTCTCTTGCTTCTTTGCTTATAATGCTTTGAAAATCCCTTACAATCATCGGATACGGGTGAGGCCCCATAACAGAACCTAAAACATACAAAGTGTCATCAACCCTTCTGCTCCATTCTCTCATAGCTTCTGAAACAGCATCTTTCAAAGTTGCAGTACCCGATTCAACAGCATTTACTTTTGCACCTAAAAGCTCCATTCTATAAACATTTAAAGCTTGCCTTTTAGTGTCTTCCTTGCCCATAAAAATTTCGCATTCTAACCCTAAAAGTGCAGCTGCAGTTGCCGTTGCAACACCATGCTGGCCTGCGCCCGTTTCTGCTATAACTCTTTTTTTGCCCATATATTTTGCAAGAAGAACTTGCCCTAAGACATTATTTATTTTATGAGAACCCGTGTGGTTCAAATCTTCCCTTTTAAGATAAACCTTAGCGCCGCCCAAATCTTTTGTCATATTTTTTGCAAAATATAAAAGTGATGGGCGCCCTGCGTATTTTTTTAATAATGAATTTAATTCTTCATTAAATTTTTCATCGTTTTTATAAAAATCATAAGATTTTTCAAGGTTTATTATTTCATGCATCAGGGTTTCAGGAATGTATTGCCCCCCAAATTCGCCATATTTTCCGTTTGTCATAAGCTTTTATCCTCTTACAATCTTTATTATATTAGAAACTTTTTCTTTTGTCTTAAAACCGTTTTCTTCAACACCACTTGATATATCAATGCCATAAGGATTTAATTTTTTTGTCATTTCCAAAATATTTCCCTCGTTTATTCCGCCTGCAATAAAATAAGGAACATTTGATTTAATTTTTATATTCCAATTAAAAGTTTTATTTAAGCCCCCTGCTTGAATTGGGGAATATGTATCAAATAAAATAAAATCTGCTTTTGTTTTAATGTCATAAAAATTTTCTTTCACTTTTATAACTTTAATAACATCTAAACCCTTATTTTTTAATTCTTCAATCTCATCTTCACCATATTCCCCGTGAAGCTGCGCTATATCTATTATTTTTTCATTATAAAAATTTAGAATATCTTCAACTTTGCTATCAACAAAAACACCAACTGCTTTAATTTTTTTATTCAAATTTTGTTTTAATTGAAGCGCTTTTTTAAAATCGATTTCCCTTTTGCTTTTTGCAAAAATAAAGCCGATATAATCGGGCAGAAATTCATTCATTATTTCAATTTCATCTAATGTTTTAATTCCGCAGATTTTTATTTTCAAATTTCGCCTCTTAATTTTTTAATTTCAGCTATTTTATTTTCGCTTTTCATAAAAGTTTCACCGATTAAAACGGCATCAACATTTGCTTTTTCAAGTTTTATAATATCATCCCTTGTTTTTATTCCTGATTCTGAAACAAAAAGAATATTTTTTGGAACCAAATTCCTTAATTTTAAACTGTTATTAAAATCAACTTCAAAAGTTTTTAAGTTTCTGTTATTTACGCCGATTATTCTTGCATTTGCTTTTATTGCCGTTTTAATTTCATCCTCATTGTGCGCTTCAACAAGGGCGGATAAATTTAAACTGTCTGCAAGCTTTAAAAATTTTGAAAGCTTAGTTTCATCTAAAAGAGAACAAATTAAAAGAATACAATTTGCACCGATTATTTTTGATTCATAAATTTGAAGCTCGTCTATTATAAAATCTTTTCTTAAAACGGGCTTTTTGCTTATATTTTTAACAATTTCAATATATGAATTATCGCCAAGAAAAAAATATGGTTCAGTTAAAACGGAAATACAATCTACATTTGCAATTTTATAATCACCTGCAATCATATCGGGGTGAAAATCTTCGCAAATTAAGCCTTTAGATGGCGACGCTTTTTTAATTTCTGCGATAATTGAAACCTCGTCTTTTTTTAGGGCTTCTTCAAAAATAAAACCTTCATTTTTAATTGAAAGTGCTTTTTCTTTTAAGTTGAAATCTTTTTTTAAAAGTTCAACCCTATCTTCTGTTTTTTTGGCAATTTTTTCTAAGATGTTCACTTTTGATACCTTTTTGTTGCCAGAATAAATTGTTCAAGTTTATCTTTGGCTAAACCCTTTTCAATTATATTTTTTGCAAATTCCACACCTTCTTTTATTGTTTTTGTTTTGCCTGTTATATAAAAAGCAAGGGCAGAATTTAGAACAATTACATCTTTTTTGGCGTCTTGAATTTTATTGTTAAATACACCCCTTATAATTTCAGCGTTATCATAAGGAGAGCCCCCTTTAATTTCATCAAGGGATGATTCTTTAATATTAAAATCATTCGGGTGAAATTCGCCTGTTTCAACAATGCCGTCTTTAATTTCGGCAAAATAAGTTTTACCGAAAATTGAAGCTTCATCAAGCCCGCATTCGCCAAATAGCGTCATTCCGTTTTGAACGCCCAAATTTGCCATCACATGGGCACTTGGCACAACCAAATTTTTGTCATATACCCCAATCAATTGCATTTTGGCGCTTGACGGGTTAATTAAAGGCCCCAGCATATTAAAAATGGTTCTTATTTTAATTTCGCTTCTTATTTTTAAAACATTTTTAATTGTCGGGTTATAAATCGGGGCATGCATAAAACACATATTTGTTTCTTTTAAAATTTCTTTGTTTTCATTGGGGTTTAGCGCAATATAGCAGCCCAGAGCTTCTAAGACATCGGTTGAACCTGATTCGGACGATGCGGCTCTATTTCCGTGTTTTGCAACCGGAACATCCCCTGCTGCAACAACAAAAGTTGTGGCGGTTGAAATGTTAAATGTGCTTGCACCGTCTCCCCCTGTTCCTACAATATCAATAACATTTTTATCCAAATGAAGCTTATTTGCTTTTTCTTGAAGTAATTTAACACAAGCGGTTATTTCTTCAATTGTTTCACCTTTCATTCTAAGAGCGGTCAAAAAAGAGGCAACCTGAGCATCTGTTAAGCCGCCTTCCATAATCTCGCTCATAATTGATGTTATTTCAATGTCGGATAAGTTTTCTTTTTTAACCAGTTTTTTAAGTGCATTAATTATCATAAAAAGCATTATACTAAAAAAGTTAAAAATTGGTTATTTTAAACAAGTTTTAAATTCTGAAACTTTTTTGAATAAAAAATACAAATTCCCGCACTGGGCAATTTACGTTTAAGTTTAAAATTTTATTATGATATTAAGTGTATATTCATTTCTCTCACTCGTAAACTGTTTAGCCGAGGGGATTTACTCTCGGTTTTTTTATTTCATTTGAAAATGAGGAATCCACTTGTTTTTAATTTTTGCCAATTTGCCTGATTGCTCCAAACTTCTTATGGTTACATTTACCATTTTTCTAAGGTTTTTTGTATCCTCGCCCTTTTTAATACCAACGGCATAATATTCTTCCGTATATCTTGAGGGAAGAATTTTGTATCCTCTTGTTTCCGTTAAAAAACCGTATAAAAGGCTGTCATCCGCTAAAATTGCAACAACTTTATTGTCTTTTAAAAGTTGAAACGCTTCTTTATAAGTCGGAACGCCTACTGCATTGGCGTTTGGCGCAAGCAGCCTTAAAGTTTTTTCGCCCGTTGTACCTAAAACAATTGCGGTCGGCCTATCGTTTAATTGGCTTATGGATGATATTCTTGAATATCTGGGCACCATAATTGCTTGACCTGCAACATAATAGGGCTTTGAAAAATCAATAATATCTTTTCTTCTTTCGTTTATGCTCATTGTTGCAACAACAATGTCAACCTTTCCTGTATTTAGGGCAGAAATTCTTTCTGAAGGAGTGAGGGGAACAAATTTTACATGCCCCTTAAAATCCGAATTAAAAATTCTTTTTGAAATTTCATATGCAATATCTGCATCAAACCCCGTTATTTCATCGTTTCTTATAAATCCGAAAGGTTTTGAATCGGTTTTAATTCCGACATTTATTCTGTCTTTTAATTTAATTTCATCCAAAAGGTCGCTCGGTCTTTGTTCTTGTGTGCAACCCGCAAGAAAAAAACATATTAACAAAAATAAAAAACTTAACTTTTTCATTTTTTCATATTACCATAAAAAGTATGAATAAAATACTTGTTAAATTGACATTTGTCAGAATGCTTTGGATTACAATAGGCACGCTTATTGCGGCATTTTCTTTGGAATGTGTTTTAATTCCGAATGATGTTATAGACGGCGGCGTTGTCGGTATTTCAATTATGGCAAACTATTTAACCAAATATCCTTTGGGCTTGTTTTTAATTGTGTTCAATTTGCCTTTTGTTGTAATGGCATTTCAAAAGTTCGGCAAAATGTTCCTGTTTTTAATGTTTTATGGCCTTATAACCCTTGCTCTTTTTTCTGAAATCTTTTTGCATACAAAATATGTCTTTACAAATGATACTTTGTTAGCGGCATTGTTTGGCGGTATGATTTTGGGAACGGGTGTGGGTATCGTTTTAAAATCAAACGCTTCATTGGACGGTACGGAAATTATGGCAATGAAACTTGCGCAAAAAAACCCTTTTTCCGTCGGTGAAATCATAATGTTTTTCAACATTTTTATCTTTGTTGTTGCAGGCTTTGTATATGGGCCAGATAAAGCAATGTATTCTGCTATTACATATTTTATTGCATACAGACTTATTGATATTGTTCTTCAAGGTTTAAATGAAGCAAAATCCATTTTTATAATAAGTTCCAAATATAATGAAATTGGCAAGGAAATAATGAAAACACTTGATAAAAGCGTTACTTACCTAAACGCTGAAGGCGGTTATTCGGGCGCAAAATCTAAAATGATTTATTGTGTTATAACAAAAATTGAAATTCAAAAAACAAAAGATATAGTTAATTCAATTGATCCTTCTGCTTTTATTGCCATTGAAAACGTTCATGAAGTTGAAGGAAAAAGATACAGAAAGAATAAATGAATACAAAACTTATTTATGAAGCGGTTTATAACGGTTTAATTATTGCAAACACAAGGCTTGACCTTGAAACATACAATAAAGTTGAAGTTTCAAATTGTAAGATAAAAAATGAAATTTTAAAAAACGCCTACCTTGCATATAAAAATCAAAGACCCTTGTGCCAAGATACAGGCCAAGTTGTTGTTTTCTTAAATGTCGGGCAAAATGTGGTTTTAGAGGGTGAATTTATTTATAATGCAATAAATAAAGCGGTTTCTGATTGTTATAAAGATAATTTTTTCAGAAAATCAACAGTAAAAGACGCCGTTTTTGACAGAACAAATACAGGTGATAACACGCCTGCCATTATTCACACAAATTTTGTTGAAGGAAATGAAGTTTCAATTTTAATAGGCATAAAAGGCGGGGGTTCAGAAAATATGACAAGATTAAAAATGATGAACCCGACATCATCTTTGGATGATATCTATGATTTTGTGAAAGAAACTGTATTATTGGCAGGCGAAAATGCATGTCCGCCCATGACCGTCGGAATTGGTGCGGGCGGAACAGCCGAAGTTGCGGCTAAATTAGCAAAACTTGCATTATTTAAAGGAAAACCCGTTGATTTAATTTTAGATAATGTTTTAGATGTTAAAATGCTCACAACTTCAACCCACATAGCTTCGCTCCCTGTTTGCGTTAATATAAATTGCCACAGTGTAAGAGAAATTGAAATCAAAATAAAAGAAGATAAAATTTATTATGATTTTAAAGACTATACCCCTATAAAAATTGAAAATGAACAAGAAGCAATTAAAGTTAATTCGGGTGATATTGAAACCTTAAAAAAATTAAAAACGGGAGATAAAATTTTACTTTCGGGAAAAATATATACAGCACGCGATATGGCGCATAAAAGACTTTACAATTCAATTTTAAATAATGAAAAATTGCCGATTGATATTAAAAATGCAATTATATTCTACGCCGGCCCCTGCCCTAAAAAAGAAGGCGAAATAATAGGCCCAATCGGCCCCACAACATCAAAAAGAATGGATAAATTTGCCCCCTTGCTATATGAAAATGGCGTTATTGCAACAATAGGAAAAGGGCAAAGAACTTTTTCGGGCGGTTATTTATATCTAAAGGCAACAGGCGGAGTTGCACTTTTATATCAGCAATCAATAAAAAGCGCTAAAATTGCGGCATACGAGGATTTAGGCACGGAAGCCATTTATGAATTAGAAGTTTCAAATATGCCCTTAACTGTTGAAATTTTATAAAAAATAAAAAACTTCTTTTTAAATAAATCGGGATGACAAGATTCGAACTTGCGACCCCCGCGACCCGAACACGGTGCGCTACCAAACTGCGCCACATCCCGATTTATTCAAAAGGAAGTCATAAAAATATTACCACTAAAAAATATTTTTTAAAAGTCTAGTTAATTTTTTTCTCAAAAATTTTTATAAAATCAAAAAGCCAATATTGTTCGGTTGTTTTGTCTGCATATATTTTTTCTTTTATTCTAAGTAAATTTAAACCGTAAAAAGAATAATCAAATTTTGGTATAACAACAGGATATTTTGTAATTCCGTGGTTCAGGTCAAATAGTGCCGTTAATTTAATCCCAACATATTTGTCTTGCTGTTTCTTTTTATCAAGAGAACATCTCATTGTGGATTTTTTATTTACGTAATAAAAATATGTTCCCTTTGTGCTGGTTGCAATTTTACCTGCAAGGTAAACAGCCTGTGTACAAAAATCACAATCTTCATATGAAACATTTTCTCTAAAGAAAAGAAGATTTTTAGATAAAAAATCTTTTTTATAAAGTTTATTCCAAACGCCCCTGCCTGTGCCGTTTCCGTTTGTTATATTTGCTTTCTGAACGGTTTCTTTATAGCATTCTTCTTTATCATATTTCAAAAGAACTCTTTCATCACCGTTTGGCTTGATTCTTGTAACACCTGTCATTGAAATATCGGCATTGAATTTTTTTGCCGTATTATAAAGTGCTTCCAAAAAATCTTCGCTTATATAATCATCAACATCGACAAATGAAATATAATTGCCATTTGCATTTTTCAGGCCTGTATTTCTGGCGCCGCCCTGTTTTTTGTTTTTTTGGGCGATCACTTTAACTTTCTTGTCCTTTTTTTCTAATTCCCTTAAAATTTCAAGCGAATTATCCTTTGATTCATCATCAACAAAAATCATCTCTAAATCTTTAAAGGTTTGATTTTTAATTGAATCATAACATCTTTTTATAAAGTCCGCCCCGTTATAAACAGGGATTATAACTGAAATTTCAGGCATTATTCTCTCCTAAAAGTTTTGCATAAAAAGTTTCATTTAATTCGCAATTTAATTTTTTTGGAATTTTATATGTAAGCTTATGAATCGGGCAAAGTTTTTTAATTTCTTCAAATTTTTCTTTGTCGAATTTTTCAAATAAAATCTTTGATATTTGAAGGGTTAAATCTTCGTCAATTGTCGGAATTCTGTTCCACAATTCTAAATTTTTATCTCTAAGTAAAGTTATTGCGTGAGATTGCATGAAATATGAAATAAAAAAATCATTTTCTTTTAAATAATATAAAAATAAGTCCTTTAATTCCGTAAGTATCGGATTCAAGGTTTTTGAAGATATAAAATAATTGGCACCTGCAAAATTTTCGGGTGATTTTTTAATTCCCTTAAACATAAAAAAATCAGATTCTTTTATATAGTTTGGCAGGCTTCCTGTAAATAAAATTGTTGAATCAACCCATATACAAGGTATTGTTGCTAAAAGGCAGCTTCTTAAAATGTCTGAAAAATGTGCATAGCTTATTTTGCCTTGTTTTTTAAGGTCGTATATAAAAGATGGAATTTCAACATAGTTTTCAATTGTTTTAAAATCTAAAACAATATGCTCTCTGTTTGGCTCAAACTTATCAATCGAATTTATACAAGTTTTAACCACATTCGGTGCATTTTGAATTCCTTGTTCCCAATATTGAATAATAGGGGGGTTGTCATTATAGGGCTTATTTTCAGGTTCTTTATAATTTTTAACTGCAATTAAGGCATATTTTTTTAAATGTAATTTTGTCCAATCCGCTTTTAATTTTGCCCTTAATTTTTTGTTTGGAATAAGTGCAAGAAAAATTTTAAAAATATCATTTAATAATTTAATTTTGTTTTTCATCTCTCTATAATATACTATTTATCGCATTTTCCGCATTTTCTTTTGAAAAACCCGAGGTTTCGCTTTTTTTAATAACGGAAAAAACTTCTCTCAAAACGTCCGGTTTAATGTTATATTTATCTGTTAAATATTTTGCATAGCGGCTGTGGATGTTAAATGTGCCCGACAAAAGATAGGGAATGTTATAGCCCCAGTCGGATGTTTCTTTGAATTTTAAAATTTCATTTGTAATTAACTTGTTTATAATATCTAAATCATAGTTTTTAAAATAAAATTTGTTCAAATATTCCGCTATTAATTCTGTGTTTAGGTTGCCTGCCCCTCTTCCCATGCCAAAAAGTGCGGAATCTACGATAATATCCCTTTTTTCTCTTGAGGCCATTTCAATAAAATCTATTGTAAGAGCAAAAGACAATTGCAAATTATTGTGAGAATGAAAACCTATTTTAATTTTATCGTCCAAATTTTCATTCAAAATTTCAAAAACCCTTTTTAGGTCGCTTTTAAACATTGAACCGTTTGTATCAACTATATAAATACAATCAGGCATGATTTTGTTTGACAACCCTGATAATTCCATTAATTCCTGATTATTGTATTCGTTTGTATTTACCAACTGATAAAAAAGCTCATAGCCTGAATTTTTAATAATTTTTGAACGTTCAATTGCTTCTTTATATTTTTCTTTGTGGAAAATTTCTCTTAAAATATCTATGCGGCCGGTATTTTTGACAATTTTTTTAAGGTCATACTCATTATGATAAAGCATAAGAGAATATTTTGCTTTTTTTTCGCATTCAAGAAAAATTTCAATATCATTGATATTTGAAAAATAAGTTTTATTAATGCTGAAATCTTTGTTTATAAGCCAGCCGCATTCAATTATATCGACATTGGAATTATTCAGCCCTGAAATTAAGGCTTTAATTGTTTCAAAGCCAAAGTTGCCGTCATTTACATATGTCCCGTCTCTTAATGAGCAATCCAACAATTCAGTCGACATAAATTTTCCTTTTAATTATTTAATTATACTATTAAAAAACTTTTATGTCGCTTATTGCATCAGGATTGTATACAACGTAACAAGATTTGCCGCCGCCTGCACCGTATGCGCAATCGTAGCCTAATTCTTCAAACAAAATATTTCTTACATATTCGTTGATAACCGTGCTGACCACTTGTCTTTCAATGTCAAAAGTCGGATGGTTTGATGATTTTAAGCCTATGAAATTTTTTACGGTATCTGTTACGCCTTGTGTTTTAATTTTTTCATAGAACTTGCCATCCATATGTGCGCAGTTACCTTTAACTCTTGCGCTTAACATTGCACTTCCGTAGTTCATGGCTTCTCCTTCGGAAGGGGTGAAATAAAAACCGGGGCCAAATTCCGCTCTTGAAATACGTTTCGGGTCAAATCCGTGCCTTTTGATATTTTCCGCATCTTCTCTGACAAACGTTGCATGAATAAGCTGTCTGTTAAAAGGCTTGGAAGATATTACATAGCTTTTAAGCGCATCTTTTATGGTCATTACTTTTGATGTACCGTCGGGTTGTTCAAAAATAAAGTTGCTGTCATCAAGTTTTTTTTTGATAATCGGGTTTAACTTGCCTTCTTCGTCAAAGCAAATGCCCATTAATTTGTTTCTATATGTGGTTTCAAGCATTCTCCCTTTTTTTGGGTCTGTATAAAGTGGAGCATAATCATATTGTGTTGAATCCGGTAATTCAACATTTAAACTATCTGAGCCTGTTTTTTTATTTTCTGTTTTTAATGTGTACCCCCTAAAGGCGGGTTTAAAATAACTGTTGTTGAATGCAACATTTGAAATTTTCATGATTTTTTACCTAACATACTGCCTGACTATATTTATTAATGCAAAAGTAAATAAAAATTGCTATTTTTCAAAAATAATTTTTATTATGCCTGTTTGCCTCCATGTTTTGTGTTTTCCACAATTTTATTTATTTCTCCTTCAAGAGAATTAAGCTTTTCCAGTTTTTCTTTCGGCTGTTTATTTCTCCATTCGTTTAACTCTTGCATAAATGTTTCCGAAGAAACCAAGCACTCGCCGCTGCCGACTTTGTCTGAATATCTGTCGGTGAATTCAAGAATAAAATCTTTATATTCTTCCACAATCATATCCGAAATTTTTCCTGCGGCATTAACCATGGAATCTATATCATCTTCAATTATGCCCAATTTTTTCTCTGAAACATCAGGGGAGCCTAAAGCGTTTCTTTGAATGTGCGCAGGGCCTGTTTTTGGGCCCATGCCCATATCAAGAACGGCCATTCTTGCCAAGGCTGTAACTTGTTCCATATCGCCTGTGATTCCGTATGAACCTGTCATATTATACAGGATTTTTTCGGCTGAATGTCCGCCGAAACAAGACACTATGTTGCTTATAACCTTTTCAAAAGAATACTCTTCGTTGCTTGATTTTTTATAATACATTGCCCCGCCGAAATTTCCTCTCGGGTCAAGAGTTATAAAGTTTACCTTATCGGGAAGGTGCCAAGGTATTTTTGATTTTTCGGCTATTTCATACATTATTTGCAGACAAAGCGCATGGCCTGCTTCATGAGATGTTACAATCTTTTTTCTTGCCGGTGAAATTTCCGCTTCATTTGTGCGTCCCGATGTTGCACGTAAAAATGCTTCTATAAAATCGGAAGCGTCAATTTTATCTTTGTTTCTTTCAAGCTGTACGGATTTAGCCACATCTAATAAATACATTAAATCCGCAACAGTAAAGCCTTGTGTGGTTTCTGCCGCACATTTAACCACTTTGTCCTGTTCTTCTTTTGTGTCGCCTGCAATTTCAAGACCCATTTTTTTAATGTAATAATTTAAAACTTCTTTTCTTTCTTTTGTATCTTGCGGAGGATAAACAATAATGGAATTTAAAAATTTATAAGGCTTCATTATATTCGGGTCAATAACGCCCGGCATATTGGCAGAGCCTACAATAATTAAATTAACTTTGTCATTTTTCCTTGTGTTTTCCATTTCTTCCAATAATTGAGAAAACGCTTTTTGTTCATATATGGAAGATATTCCATACAAAGGGTTTGCACCGAAATTGTCGAAGTTTTCAATAAATATCATGGCGGTTTTGTTTTCGTTGGCTTCGGCTTGTGCTTTTGCGGTTGCAACAATTTTCTTAATTTTTATTTCGGATAAAGACGCGTTTTGAGAAAGTGCATCAATATCTTTAAGGGCAAAGTCTTTGGCATTAATTACAATCATCGGAATTTTTGCTTCACCTGCAATTGCTTCTGCCGTATGCCTTCTGCCGCCGCCGTATGACGAGCCGTCGTCTAATTGTGCAATAAACCCTCTTGTTCCTATTGTACCGTTTTTAATTTGATTTGCTATGCTCTTGGCATCTTTTTTGGTCATGGGGCTTCCTATAATATCTTCCGTTGTTTTGCCGGTATCAAAAATTATGTTTGACCTGTCGCTTGAAGTGGAAGCTTCAGAGAGCATTTCGGTTTCTTTTAAATATTTTTCAAGGTCTCTTGGTCTTATCTTTTCTTTATCTACATAATATTTTGAAACAGCGCTTAATAAAGAAAGAGCTTTATCGGGATAATTGCCTTCTTCGGTGCTTGTAAGTTCAATTGCTTTTTCTACCGTTTCTTTTGTAAATCTTATTTTTGTTTCATTTTCAACAAAATCCAAGCCGTTTTCATCCGTAAGATATTTTTTTGTATCCGTTGCATTAAGAGAAGGAATGGTTTGAATTGCATATTGAGAGAGAACTTCGCTAAAACCGGCATCTCCCGAAGTGTTTGCGTAGTAATTTTCAGGCGTCATGGCAAACACAAATCTTACCTGCGAGCCGTTTTTCATTTTCGGCCCGCCGTTTTTCAGCATTCTTAATTCGTCCCCCGATATTTGCGCTTTCGGATTATTTCTTACAAGAGTTAATAAATCGCCCACAAAAACAGTTGTTCTGCCGCTCTTTTCAGAATCTTCGGAAATTTCTTTAATGTGGTCAAAAACAAATTCAAAACTTGCGTCTTTGTTTAAAACAATAACATCTGTTTTTGCAGGGTCTAAATTTTTATACTTTTTACCGGGTTTGTTTATCAGGTTAATAAAGCTTGAAACAAGGTGTTTGACGGAATCTTTGTTATTTGAATCGCAAAGAAAAACGGCATTGTTGCCAAGATCTAAATTTTTCCATATTGCATCCGCTTTATCATCAAAAAATCTCAGGTGAAATTTTTTCTTGTGCGAGGAGTCGTCTATCATAAATGCTTTTTGTAAATCATGCCTAAAGTTCCTTGCTTCTTTAGCAAGCATTACATCCCTTGTATAGTTTGCAGACACAAGAAAATAACTGTCAAAGAAATTGTCTGTCTGCGCCATGTTGGCCGCATAATCATATGTTTCCATCATATCATCTATGGCGTCTTTGGAAGGGGTGATACCCAAGGATGGTATGGAAAAGCCGCTTTTTTGACTTTCCTGCCTTTCCGTAAATTGGCTGACTGTTTGATTTATATGTGCATTAAGAACATCTTCTATTTTTTTTCTGTCAGTTTCGCTTCTAAAAATACTGATGTTTGATGAAATCATACTTTGAATTGAAAGCGGGAGCTTTTTTCTTCCTCCTTCTTCAAATGTTTCAATGCCTTCGTTTAAACTTTGAATATATTGTCTGGCTTCATATAAAGTTGCAAGGTACAAGTGCCAAGTCTCAAGTTCTTTGGAGCCGAGTCTTTTTGCAATGTTTTTGCCGTTTTCGTAAATGTCTTCAGCTTCGGGGCTGAAGTTGTTGTACATTTTTCTGAAGTTTTTGTAGTCCTGCACATCCTTTTTTTTGCCCTCAAAACTAATTTGGCTGTACTGTGCGGAAAATGTATTGCACTGTCCCACACTATCTTTAACCGCATTTAAACCGTTGCTATTTTTTGATAAGTCGGCAAAATATGACGGCGTATATGAGATAATCGGATTAATTTTCATTGTTCCTCGCTTCAGAAAAAATAAAACCTTCGTGTATCGTTTTTATTACAAAGTGTCTGATTTTATTTTTTTGCCCATACGTCGAAATATGCCGCAATTTATTGTTACAAAATTTAAAACATAAAATTTTAATATTAAACAATCGCCCTGTTTTTTATTTTTGTTGAATGTACCCGATATGGTAATTTTATTTATCAGAGCAAATTTATAACATTGAAGTTGTCAAGAAAAGGTTTAATGGAGAATATCAAAAGTGTCTGATTTGAAAGTTGCTCTCAAAAAGAGTTTTATGCAAGCCCCCATTGTTGAAATGGAAGAACTTAACAATTTGTTTTTTGAATTAACCGGTAAATGTTGCAATTTAAAGTGTTCTCACTGCTACATTAAAAGAAATCCGTTTAAAAAAGAAAAAGACTTTATTCCGATTGAAAAAATCAAACAGGCTTTGCTTGCAGTCGACAGGGAAAAACTGAGGTCAATTTACCTGACGGGCGGAGAACCGATGATGCATCCCGATTTTAATTCAATTTTAAGAATGTGTCTTAAAGTTTCAAATGCAACGGTTCTTACCAACGGAACATTTATAAATGACAAAAAGGCGAGGTTTTTAAGAAAGATAGATGATGAATCCGATTTTGAGACAATATACAGAATAAGCTTTGAACACTATGATGAGCACAAGAACGACCTAATAAGAGGAAGAGGAACCTTCAGAAAAGCCTTGATGGCAGTCCAAAATTTATATAAATATGATTTTAACCCCATTATTACAGTTACTACTTACTACAAAGAACCAAGAGAAAAAATTTTTGAAGGATTTTACGAGATATGTAAAAAATTCGGTTTTGAAATCGGCCAAATTAATTTAAAAATTATCCCCTATTTTGATTCTAACCCCATGATGTTTAAACAACTTGAAGATAATAACTTTGACACAAATAAATTGGATTGCAAAAATTCAAGAATCGTAAGCTCAAAAGGCGTTTTTTCCTGCCCTGCTTTATGTAATGATTTTAGAGCAAGATCGGGGTATTCGATTGAAAACTGTTCGAAGAAAATTTATCTGGATACCGAAAAATGTTATAATTGTTCAATTCATAAAACAAAAGCATTTTCAAATGATTGGATGTAAAAAAGGGCTTAATTAAGCCCTTTTAATCTTCCGTTCTGTTTCCTTTTTCATTTACGTAATAAGGATTAAATACATAAATCTCATCGCCTATTTTGAACTGCCTTGTAGGATATTCAAGTGCAGAATCAAATTTTTCGCCGTACATGCCGTCTTTTTCGGTTACGGATGCAGGGTCTGAATATAGACAACCGTCAAAAATTCTTGTCGGCGCTTCATAATTTGTTCTGTATGATTCATAATCCTGATGAATTAAACTTGATATGAATTTATCGGCTTTTCTCATTCCCGTTGCAAGTCCGTCGGATTGGTAGCCTTTTGCGTAGAGCTGAACCTCAGGATGCAAAATATATTTACCGTCTTTTTCTTTTCTTGTAAGGCCTATTTTTAAATATGTAGTATCTTCGGGTTTTTTGCCGAATTCAAATCTTTCCATGTAGGGTCCGTAGTGCCTTTTCCATTGCTTGTTAAAGCCGTCGTGGTTAAATACTCTTGTAACTGCAACCACTTCGCCTGTTTTTGGGCTATATTCCGTCATTTTATATGAGCAAAATTCATCTCCGTCAGTAAAATTGTCTGAATGTTTCTCGGGAATTGTAAATGTTGCAATAATATTCCCGTTTTTATCGGTAAGGTCGCTCATATCGCCGGTTGTAAACGTTCTGTATATTCTTTTGGTTGTTCGAACGGCTTTTTGTTTGGCTTCTTCTCTGAGCGCCAAATAATCTTGAGTTATTTGTCTTTGGTCAAAATCAGGGAACAGTTTGCCTGTCAGTTTTTTTGTATTGCAGGTTTTCACCCTTGTTTCGGGTTTTGCATTAATGTCTGCAAGGGCATTATTTGTAATTGCTTCTGCGGATTGTTTTGATGTATATGATGTCTCTTGTTTGCCGTCGCTTTCAACATTTGTTTGCCGTGCGGCTTGACCTTTTAATTTGTCTTCTGCTTCCGTTGCTGTTCCGGTATGAAATAATGAACCTATTTCGCTCAAAATGCTCATAACAATACACCCTATATTTTGTGCTTATATTTTTAATAAAGTATTTTTTTTAAAAATAATTGCCATATTTATATTATTTTCCCTAAAAAACTTTTTCTGTGCACAGGGGTTATTCCGAATTTTTTAATGGCTTCTATGTGGTTTTTTGTTAAATACCCTTTGTTTTTTTTAAAATCATATTCGGGGTATTTTTTGTCTAATTCCAGCATATAGTTATCTCTTGAAACTTTGGCTAAAATGCTTGCAGCCGCAATTGAAGCTGAAGTTGAATCGCCTTTAATTATTGTTTTTTGGCTGTATTTAAAATCTTTAATTTTTCTGTTGCCGTCAATTAAAACCAAAACATTTTCATCTTTTAACTGTTGAATAACTTCATAAACGGCTTCTTTCATGGCAAATAAGGAAGTGTTTAAAATGTTTATTTTTTCAATAACATCAACATCAACCATTTTTATTGAATAAATTGAATTTTCTTTAATAATGGGAAATAATTCTTCCCGCTTTTTTTCTGTCAGTTTTTTTGAATCGTTTAATTCGGGTAAAATTTCAGATAGGTTTTTATTTAAAAAACAAACTGCAGCCGCATACACCCCGCCTGCGCCCGGGCCTCTGCCTGCTTCATCCGTTCCTGTTATAAAATTGTAGCCGTTATTAAAAAGATTTCTGTTTGAATTTTTTTCAAAGTCGTCAAATTCAAAAATCTGTTGGTTTTTCAAGCGTAAACTTTCCTATTTTACCGTCTCTAAAATTTGTTAAAATAAACTGTGAGCACCTTTGAATATCAGGTTCATTGCCTTTTATAATCCAGTTTCTTTTTCTTGCAATTGAATCAATTGAAAATTCATTCTCATCAATTTTATAATATTCCATAACTTCTTGTTTATAATTTTTTTCTAAAATTTTCAAAAGTTCAAATGCAACAAATTCGTTATCATAGGCATTTTCTGAAATTGAATTTACCATTGCAAGTTTTATTGCTTTTTGTTGGTCATCTTGAATCGTGGGGATTATCCCCGGAGTATCTAAAAGTTCCACTTGAGGGTGCACTCTTACCCACTGCTGGTTTCTTGTAACGCCTGCTTTTGCGCCTGTTTTTGCTTTTGATTTTCCTGTCAATTTATTTATAACACTTGATTTGCCGACATTTGGCATACCTATAACCATAACCCTAATTGGCCTTGGCAACAAACCCCTTGCCTTTAATTTTTCAAAAACGGGTTTAGCTTCTTTTAAAATTTTGTCTACAATAAAAGGCACATCTTTTCTGTCTTTTGTGGTTGTTAAAATGCAGGGGCAATTATATTTTTTTTCAATTTCACTGCACCAAATTTTGTTTAATTCATTATCCGCAACGTCGGATTTATTTAAAAGAACTATTTTTAATTTATTCCCCGTTAATTTTTCTGAGTTTTGATAGCCTGATGAAACAGGAATTCTTGCATCCAAAATTTCAAGAACCAAATCTACCTGATTCAGTTTTTCTTTTAATTGCCTTTCTGCTTTTGCAATATGCCCCGGGTACCAATGAATGTGATTATTCAAGGAAAAATCCTTTCTTTTAACTTAAAAAGCGCCGTTTTAAAAATATAAAAGGGCGCTTTAAAAATAATTTCAAAAAACGGAAAATTAACGTTTTTCCATTTTTTCTCTGATTCTTGTAGCTTTGCCTGAACGTTCTCTCAAATAGTAGAGTTTAGAACGTCTTACATCACCTTTTCTTAACACTTGAATTTTTTCAATTCTTGGTGAGTAAATTGCAAATACACGTTCAACACCAATGCCTTGGAAAACTTTTCTGACAGTAACGGTTTTGTTGATACCTGAACCGTGTTTTTTAATAACTGTTCCTTCAAAAGCTTGGATACGTTCTTTGTTGCCTTCAATAATTCTTACAAACACTTTAACGGTGTCGCCGGGGTTCATTTCGGGCATTTCTTTTTGTGTATATTCTTTTTCTAATTCAGTGATAACAGGATTCATTTTATACCTTCTTTACAATAATTTGTGACTTAAATTTTATAGCAATTCTAATGCTAACTTAAACATTTTTAATATTCAAGTGTTTTTTAACAAAATTAAATAATTTCATTTATAATTTCTTTTATGAAAAAGGTTTTAAGCTTAGTTATTGTTATTTTGCTTTATTTGTTTGTTTTTATATTCGGCGACAAAGATGTTGAATATAAAATAAAAATTGACCTTCCGAGAGAAAAAATTGAAATAAAAACAACAAAACCTGAAAAAACTAAAACTGTTTTTTCTGAAAACCAGCAAAATAAGGCGTTTTTATACCCTTCGATTTTTGAAAAAGGAAATATTGTTTTATACCCGAATAACCCGAACGAATTCCCCTTTCCTTCATTCGAACCCAAAGCAAAAGCTTGCAGGGTTTTAATAAATAAAATTAATAACGCTAAAAAATCAATAGATTTTGCAATTTACGGAATTGATTCACAGTATGAATTAATTTCTTCTTTAAATAATGCTCAAAAAAGAGGCGTAATTGTAAGAGGCGTAGCTGACAGCAACGAACTTGGCGAAGTTACCTATAAAGATACATTGAAGCTTCAAAATATTCCCGTTACTTTGGATAATTCCCGCTATATTATGCACAACAAATTTTTCATAATAGACGATGAATACCTGTTAACAGGCACAATGAATATGACAAACACCGGCTGCGGCGGATACAATTCCAATTTGGTTGTCGGAATTCAAAATGAAACAATAGTAAATGCTTATAAAAATGAATTTGAACAAATGTTCAAAGGAATTTTCAAGAAAAACAAAAAAGATTTTTCAACTCCCTTGGTTCAATTGAATAATGATACTGAAATAAAGGCTGCTTTTTCACCTTCAGGCGATATTTATGAAAAAATAATGGCGCCTGCAATCAGAAATGCAAAGAAAAATATAAAGGTGAGCATTTTTGTTTTAACAAGAACCGATATGAAACAAGACTTAATAGCGGCAAAAAACAGAGGAGTTGATGTTAAAGTTGTAATGGATGCACTATCAGCCAAAAATTATAAAAAACATCTTAATGAATTAAGAGAAAACAATATAAAAGTCAAAGTTGAAAATTGGGGCGGCAAAAACCATGAGAAAACAATTTCAATAGATGATGAAATTTTAATTACAGGCAGCGCCAATTTTTCATATAATGCGGTTTTAAGGAATGATGAAAATGTTTTATTTATAAAAAATAAAGAAATTACTAAATTTTATAACGGATTTTTTGAAACTTTGTATAAATCAATTGATGATAAATACCTTAAGTTTTCGCCTTTAGCGGAGAGCATTGAATCAAAAGGCTCATGCTTTGACAAAATTGATAATGACTTTGACGGCAAAACGGATTTTAATGATTCGGGGTGCAAAATTAAACAATAATAAAGCTTCATATTAGTTTGCACTTGCCGATTTTTTAAGATAAAATGTTTATTGCTTATAAGATTTTAATCAGGAATTTTGTATATGGAATTTTTTAGAAACAATAGGCGCATAATTGTCGGTGTTCTTGCTGTGGTTGTTGCTTTTTGGCTTTTGGGTGCAACTATATTAATTCCGATTCTTGCAAGATAAATTTATGAACAAAATAATAAAATTATTTTTAATATCCTTTTTAGCTTTGTTTACAATGTTTGGAAGTTCCCTACCGAGCTTTGCCAATCAGGACAAGGCATTACAGATTGAACAAAAAAGAAAACAAGCAAAAAATGAAATTAAAAAATTGAAATTGCTTGAAAGAATTGAAACCGGCAAACTTTATAACAACCAAAAAAAATTGGAAAAAACGGAAAACAGTTTAAATAACAATAAAATTCAGTATGAAAAAGCAAAAACGGAACTTGACCGCCTAAGAGAAGAATTAGACCGCGAGATTGCGGAATATAACTTATATCAAAAAGGAACCGCAAAAAGAATCGTTCAAATTTATAAATCAAAAAGGTCGGGGTATGTTGAATTTTTAATGGCTTCAGGCGATTTAAACGACTTTTTGGACAGAGTTTATTATGAAAACATCATAATGAATATTGATAAAAAGAATATGGCGAATGCAAGAAAGCGCGCCGCTTCTATCAGAAGCCTGAAACAAAAAATGGAAAAACAAAAAGAATATTTGGCATCATCCATAAAAACAATGGACAGGCAGCAAAAAACCATTCAAAGCGCAATTGACAGAAACGAAAGAATGATTTATAAGCTGCAAAACGACAGAGCTGCTTGGGAAAAATCCGAAAGAGAGCTTGCAAAGCAATCAGAACAATTAAGCAGATTTATTACAAAAACGGTTAAAAATGAATCTGTTGCATCGACACCGAAAACTTCAGGCGGCTTTTTAAGACCTGTTTCAGGCAGAGTAACTTCCCCCTTTGGTACGAGAGTTCACCCTATATTTAAAAGAACAATTAACCACACCGGTGTTGACCTTGGCATGCCAATGGGTGCTAAAGTAAAAGCTGCAAATTCGGGCAAGGTTATCTATGTCGGCTGGTACGGCGGGTACGGCAAAGTTGTAATTATAGACCACGGCAGAGTAAACGGGGTTCCTGTTACAAGCTTATATGCTCACCTTTCAAGTTATTGTGTATCAAACGGGGTTTCCGTTTATAAAGGTCAGATAATAGGAAACGTTGGAACAACGGGTTATTCAACAGGGCCGCATTTGCATTTTGAAATAAGAGAAAACGGCAGACCTGTTAACCCTGCAAAGTACGCACCTATATAAAATAAAATGATAAATATAAAAAACAAAATTTCATATTTTTTGATTTTAACCGCAATGGTTGTGGGGTGCGGTTTTGCTTGCGCGAATGAAGTTGTCAGATCCGAAGAAATCGTCAGCGAAACTCTTAGGAATATGATGGAAAATGATGATAATAATTCGCCTTCTGTTTTTATGGGCGGAAATCAGGCATTTAACAAAAGTGAGAGCTATAAATATGCGGTTGATGCAGACAGACCGGAATTTGAAATCAAAAATTTATCTGACTATTTGAAAGAAAAAAAGGCAGCCAAAGAACAAGCTGAAGCAGATAAGCCAAATGATGACAAAGAAGGCATGCAAATTGATTGCACAGAGATGGAATACTTTGAAGAAAGAAATGAGCTTGAAGCAAGGGGAAACGTTTTAATCTCAACTCCTTCTGGCGTTACGGTAACTGCAGATAAAGCCATTTATAACAAAGAAAATAATACAATAAAACTTATAAACAATATTGAATTAAAAAAGGGCAACACAACCGTTAACGGTGAATATATGCTCATCGACCTGAATGAAGAAAATGCTCTTATGGATGAGCCGATTACAAGAGTCGGTAATTTAAGAATTAATGCAAAAGAAGGCTATGCTTATTCAGACAAAATTGAAAATTTGTCAGGTAATATTGAGCTTAACCAAAGAGTTGAAATGAAGCTTTATTCATCTGGTTTTACATCATACGGAAGAGCAATAAACGACTTAAATTTAGTTGATTTTGATCTTAAATCTTCAAGATCAAAACCCTATAAAATAAGAACAAAGGAGATTGTCATACGCCCTGAAAGAGACCATGATTCAATGCTTATGAAGGATGTTGACATTTACTATAACAAAAGAAAAATTTTAAATGCTCCTTCAATTGAAATTTTTACGGATAAGGAAATGACATATAAGGAAGTAAACTTCCCTGTTGAACTTGGTTCATTGAAGGGTATGGGCATGTATTTTGGGCTTGGCTATACGTTTAAGCTGCCAAAAACATACACATTTAGAGTAACGCCTTTATTGTCTTACGGTGATAACGAGATTGGCGCAGGCGGCATTTTAATGTTGAAATCAAATAAATTAAGATTAGAAGGCGGCTGGGCATCTTCAACAAACAACCTTATTATAGACGGTGAATATAAATTAACTGATAAATTAAGGTTCGATTTCGGGCGCCACGTATATAAAAGCGAATGGTTTAACGGTGGTACAAGAGCAGGTTATATAGGCGAGCTTGCTTATGATGATTCTTACCTTGTTAAAGACCTTGGAAATTCGGTTTTTAGACACAGAATTTCGGCAGGTTATGTAGCTGATTATAAAAGAGAACACCAAGAAGACGATATGAGAGACGGTTTTAGATATCGTTATATGGCAGAATTATCCAAAAGCTTGAAAACATTCGGTTCAAAAGAACAAGATATGTATGTGAATATTAGTGCTTTAGCTCAAACAATGGCAACTGTTTATTCTGAAACAGGCGATACAATGGCACTGTTTAGGGTAGGTCCAAGTATTACATCAAGGGTAAAACGCTGGAATTCAAATATAACATATACTCTAGGCGGTGTTCATGGCCATTCGCCATATGCGTTTGATGAATACAGGTATGGCCGCCAGACAATTATGTTTGATGAAAGCTTAATTTTGAATAAATATATATCAATCGGATACAGAGGCACATTGTCGCCTTTGAAAGATAACTACGATAAAGACATTTTAACAGAAAACAGATTTTACGCAGTTGTTGGCCCTGAAGATGTTAAGGTTGCCTTTTCATACGATGCTGTTAGGCAAAATATGAATTTTAACTTCTTGTTCCTTTTGGGGTCAGATAACCTTGATTTAAGATATGAAAAATTAACAATTCAAAACCCTGATAAGCTTGGCAAAAGGCAAGTTAAGCAATCAGATAAAGATTTGTATAAAATAACTGTTCCTGAAAGTTTGTAATAATGGCATGGTTTTATTTGTTAATAGCTGCAATTTTTGAAGTGGGTTGGCCTTTTGGCTTAAAAATGGCAACTTTTGGCAATAATAAATTGATATGGATAATTTTTGCAATTGTTGCAATGACTTTAAGCGGAGTTTTCTTGTTTTTGGCACAAAAAACCATTCCCGTTGGCACAGCCTATGCTGTTTGGACAGGCATTGGCGCAAGCTGCACATTTCTTTTGGGCGTTATTATTTTCCATGATGCCTTTAGCTTAATGAGAGCTTTTGGAATTTTATTAATTATAGCAGGCGTAATTTTGCTAAAAATCGGGCATTAACGTAATTTTCCGAGAGGGAAGAGTTGGGAACCGGTGAGAGTCAATAATTTCAAGCAATAAAAAATGCCGATGGCGGAAATTCCGTAGCACGGATGTGAGGTGAAACCGAACGGAGTGCGCCAACGTGAGCGGCCGCCAAAGTGGAAAAAGTGAGTAAGCACTTTTGAAACGAAGTGCAAGGAAGCGAACTGCTAGGAATTTTCAAGACACAACAGCATCATCAGATTTTAAACAACAAAAATGCCGATGAGGACTCCGTTTGAGGAGCTTGATAAGCTCCGAGAATGGAGCAGGCGAATTGAGGCGAAGCCGAATGAGCCGTATATCAATTGTTCGAGTACCGGCAAAGAGCTATAAATTTTAAACAATAAAAAATGCCGATGGCCGGACTCGAACCGGCACGTGGGGTGAACCACACCAGATTTTGAGTCTGGCACGTCTACCAATTTCATCACATCGGCAAAATAAAATTATTTAATTATCAAATATCTGTACTTTAATGCTATCAAAAACAAAATTTCCTGTCAAAATAAAGCTTTGAAAATGTTCATTAAAAAAGACCGCTTAATCTGCGCGGTCTTTTAAATGGTACCCCCAAGCGAATTCGAATCGCTGTCTACACCGTGAAAGGGTGTTGTCCTAGGCCTCTAGACGATGGGGGCATAAGATTTTCTATTGTCTTTTATCAGTATACACGAAAAGTCCGATTATGTCATTAAGTTTTGCTAATTGTTTTTGATAGCTTAAACTTTGTTTTTCCAAGTTCCTTATATTGCTCTTGTACTCTTGAATGGTATAAGTGCAATCTTTGATTGAACCGTTCAGACATTCTTTAACTCTTTGAGCATCTTGAAGAACGCTTTTCATAGGAATTCCCAATGCTTCAATTGTTTGCCTGATGATTTGTGCTCCGGTTTGTTTTGAAACTCCGGTCGGAAGCTGTGCGATAAGCCTTTTCAACACATTAATATTGTTGGGCATTTCAAACTCTTCTTCATCATCTTCCGTATCAATGTTGAGCTTGAAATCAGGGTTGTCGCTAATATCACCGGATTCCATCTTGAAAATCGGGGCGTAATCTTCGCTTTCCTGTTCTACACCGCCGGAAGGCGCTTCATACAAATCTAAATCATCGAATGAATGTCCTTCTTCCGTATGGATACCTTCATCCATTGCGAATTCGGAATCTTTGGTTTCTTCTTCTTCGTATAAACTGCTTTCATTGTGCAATTCACTTGCTGAACTTTCAAATTCAGGTTCTTGTATTTCCTGAACCTCTTCAACAACGTCAACGGCGCTTTCTTTAACAGTTTTATTTTGTTTTTTTAAAGCGTCTGCAATTTTTTTGCCCATATTTGAGGGTAATTCGTTGCTTGACATTAGTTGTTTCCTTGTATTTGTTCAGTTCGTAAAATTATTATAAATAAAAAATTTTTTATTTCAAGTGTATTTTTTAAAATTAAAAAAAAGGACCCAAATAAGTTGGATCCACTGTCTGGAATTAAGAATAGCTGGAAGTATGAAAAAGATTTAATTATATATAACTCCAAATTTTAGGCTCTAACAATCGCCCGATTGGGTAAGACAAAACGATAATTAATAAAAATTTAAAGCAAAAAATGCTCTGTAAAACAGAGCATGGAAAATAAAACTTTTATTAATTAAACACCGGTAAATGTTCTTGTGTTCTTTATTCCAATGGCTTTTAGACCGTTTTTAATTATGTATAAAGTAAAGAAGCTTAACGCAAATACAACTAAAAATCTTATGATTGAAAGCAAAATTGCAACCATGCCGCTTTGAAAACCATAAATCGGTATAGCGCTTTCTAAGTGCAGAAAATAATTGAACGTAAAAATATAATACCAATGAATAAAAAATAAACCAAAGCTGTATTTTGCAGTTACATCCATCAAACTGTTAAATTTTGTCATGGCCTTAATTTTTTCGTCATAATGCTTAAGGTAAGAAAGAATAACAACCGTAAATAAAAGCTTAGATGCCGTTCCGTTCATATGGCCTGTTTTATAGCCTAAATAAACATCAAACGCACTTACAATAAGCATTAAAATAATTAATAAATGCCTAAATTTAAAAAATTCATCTATTTTTTCATCATGAGATGAAAAATACATGCCTAAAATATAGCTTGATGCAAAATGAATAAAGCCCATTAAAACATATTGTATATAAGCTAAATATCTGCCTGAATAATCCAAGTTCATAACCCAATCAGGTTCAATATCGCCTCTTGGAACAAAAAGAGTGATTAAAATTAAAAAGGGAAGAATTTTATATAAAATTTTCTTTCTTTCTAAATACAATAATATTGAACTTAAAATAAAGAAAATAACAATCATCGGAATAAACCAAGTGGGAACGTTATGAACTCTGCCTGTTGTTAAAAACATTCCTATTTGATAAATTGGGTTCAAACCATCAAAAGGGTTTTTATAAATTAAGGGAACGGTCAAACAGGCAATAATCCCCGGGATTGCCGTTATAAAATAAGGAATTATGACATTTTGCCATTTTTTCTTTAAATAATTTTTATATTCGAATTTATATGAAAGATATTGAAATAAATATCCTGCAATAAAAACAAAAAGGGCCGTTCCGCCTGCAAAAATTTCAAAGCTTATGCATCTTTCTATTGTATTCGGGTTTCCAACCTGCATTGTGTGCCCTAATAAAATCATGATGATTGCAAGCCCCCTAAATACATTTATATAATTCAATAAGGGCTTTTTTTGAGGGGTAGTATTTTGCATAAAAAACAATCCTTATCTTTCAATAAGTTTAATTTACCATAAAAATTTGAAAATTAACTTTTAAATAAATTCTTTTCTACAAGCATTTTCTTTAAATTGGGAAAATCGTTTATATTGTTGTTTTTGGCAAATTCAAAAGCATCTTCTCTTGCCATTTCTAAAATTTTTATATCTTTTGAAAAATCAAATAAAGATAATTCGGGGATACCCGATTGCCTTGTCCCCATAAATTCCCCCGGGCCTCTGATTTCTAAATCTTTTTGGGCAACAATAAAACCGTTATTTGTTTGTTCTAAAACAGAAAGTTTATCTCTTGTTTGTTTTGATGTTTTTCCCGTTATTAAAACGCAATAAGATTGAATATTTGACCTTCCGACTCTTCCTCTTAACTGGTGCAATTGCGATAAACCGAACCTTTCTGCGTTTTCAATAACCATAACCGTTGCATTTGGAACATCAACGCCAACTTCAACAACAGTTGTGCAAACCAAAATGTCATAAAGTTTATTTTTAAAATCAGCCATAACTTTATCTTTTTCAATACCGGATAATTTTCCGTGTAATAAACCGACTTTATAATTTTTAAAAAAGCCTGTTTGAAGTTTAATTGCTTCTTCTGTTGCACATTTAGCGGTTATTGTTTCGGATTCATCAATTAAAGGATATACAATATATGCCTGATGGCCTTTTAAAATTTCCTGTTCAATTTTTTCATAAACCGTTGTTCTTTTTGCCCCGCTGAATAATTTTGTTATAATGGGAACCCTGCCTTTCGGCATTTCATCTATTGTTGTAACATCAAGGTCGCCATGAACGGTTAGTGCCAATGTTCTTGGAATCGGGGTTGCTGTCATGGTTAGCGTTTGGGGGCTTTTTCCTTTTGAAAAAAGCCTCATTCTTTGGTTTACGCCAAACCTGTGCTGTTCATCTATCACAACAACGCCTAAATTGTTAAATTCAACTTCATTTTGAATTAAAGCATGGGTTCCGACCGCAATATCCATCTGCCCGTTTTTTAGGTTGGTGAGCATTTCTTTTCTTGTTTTTGCGGTATTTTTCCCCAAAAATAAACCGACACTTACATTCATCGGTAACAGCCAATGAATAAAATTTTTATAATGCTGGCTTGCTAAAATTTCAGTTGGCGCCATAATAGCCCCCTGACACCCGTTTTCAATTGCAGCCAATAGCACCATACAGGCAACAACGGTTTTTCCGCTTCCAACATCCCCTTGCAACAACCTTTGCATAGGATGCGGCGATTTTATATCAGCTAAAATTTCTTTAAATGCTTCTTTTTGGGCATTGGTTAATTCAAAAGGAAGCGATTTAACAAACTTTTCAACCAGCCCCCCTTTTTTAATCTCTAAACTTATTGAATTTAATTTTTTGGTTTCTTCTCTTAAAATTGCAAGGTTTAATTGCATTATAAAAAGCTCTTCATAAACAAGCCTTGTTCTTGCTCTTATAAGCTCTTCCCCATTTTTTGGAAAATGAATTTTATTTATTGCATCTTTATAATTTAAAAGGTTTCTTTTTTGAATAATTTCATTTGGAAGATTATCAATTAAAAATTCATCAAATTTAATAAGTGCATTTTTAATTGCTTTAACTAAAATGCCTGAATTTAAGTTTTCAGTTAAAGAATAAACGGGGATGATTCTGCCGTCTGCCATTTCAAGTTCATTTTCATCTTCAATGCCATCCCCTAAAATTTGAATTTCGGGTTTATCAAGGGTTAATTTACCTTTGAAATTATCTTTTTTGACAGTTCCTATTGCTAAAATAACAGATGATAGGGGGTATTTTTCTCTATAAAAATTTATCATCTTTTTATTTTTAACTTTATAGAAAAAGTTAATTAAAATTTTACCCGTGCCGTCTGAAATTGTAATTGTGTGAATCGTAAGACCCCTTTTTGATTCATAAACGGTAACGTTTGTTATAACGCCTGTTATTGTTACATTAGAGCCTATTTCTAAATTTTTAATTTTGGTTAAGCCTTCATAGTCAATATATCTTTTAGGATAGTATTCAATTAAATCTTTAACTGTTCTAATCCCGATTTTTTTAAATATTTCGCTTATATGGGGCCCGACACCCTTAATAAAACAAACATCCGTTTCATTTAAGGGGTCATCTTTTGTTTTAATTTTATCAAGTTCAAGGTTTTGTTTTTTAATTAAGGCTTCTTTTTTATCTTTAATTTTTTTATATTCAACAAAAGTTTCAACTAATTTATCAACAGCCTTCATTCTAAAATCAAGGGAATCAAATTCATAGGTTTCAAAAGATAAAATAAGGGAATCAAGCTTTAATTTATCTTGTCTTGACAACATTTTTCTGAATTTTTCAAGTGAAGATAAAATAAACTTTGAAAAAGTTGAATTTTTTCCCTGCACATTTATAAACTGTTTTTTCTTTTCAACTTCAACAGCTTTTTTTATTCCGAAATAAATTTCATCAAAACCCAAATCCATTCTTAAATTTTATAATCAGTTGGCTTTATTTTCAATAAAAGTTTGATTATAAAAATCTATAATTTTTTTAGAGTCTTTTTCTTTGCCTAATTTTTTATTTACGTAAGCTAAATTGTAATAAAAATTTTTTTCGTCATTTTTAATGTAAATTGCTTTTATAAAATTCCTTTTTGCCTTTTTAAATTCGCCCGCATTCATATATGCACAGCCTAAATTATAAAGCACATAAGCATTTTCTTTATTATATTTTTTTGCAAGTTCAAAATTTTCAATCGCAAGAGGGTAAATTCTTCTTTTCATAAAAATACATCCCAAATTATAATAAGGCTTATAAAATTCAGGGTTCTTTTGAATTGCGAGCTTTAAATTTTTAATTGCTTCGTTTTCATTGTTTTTGTCTTGTTCAATGTTTGCCAAAATCAAATAAGTTTCTTCGTCTTTTTTGTCGTTCGGAATTTTATTCAGCATTTCATAAGCTTCATTAATATGGTTTGTGTTATATAAGGCAAATGCGTTTTGTTTAATATCAAAAATATCATCTGCCGTTAATTCACCGGCAAATGAAACACCCCCAAAAATAAAAAATATAAAAATTAAATATAAAAATTTCATATATAATTCCTTTTTTAAAGCTAATAAAATCGTACCATTTAATGATTCCATTTTGCAAGAAATTATTTTTAAAGTAGAATAGTAGAGCATTATTGTTTAAAGAATTAGTTTCAAAAGGCATAAAAATGAATATAACGGAAGATAATAAAGAAGCAATAAACGACATCCCCATTAATAAAAACCGCATAAGAAAAGTAAGAAGAATTGAAAATAATTTTATAAAACATTTTATTATATGCTTTGTTCTTGTGTTTTTGGCTGCAATTTTTGTTTATAGAACGGAAATAAAAGATTTTATTGCAGGTTTTGGTGCAAATAATCCAAAAGGTGATAAAAAATGGGAATTCACCCTTCCTTTCGGTGCAAGAAGGCAAAATGTTCTTCTTATGGGTGTTGATGTTTCTGATAATGCAAATGACCCCTTTGACCATGCAAGGTCAGATTCCATTTATTTAATTTCAATAGCGCCTCATGCTAAAAACATAAATATTATTTCAATCCCAAGAGATTCCAAAGTTTATATTCATTCGCGCTCAAACCCCGATAAAATAAATCACGCTTTTGCCTATGGCGGCGTAGAAGCTTCAATTAAAACCATTGAACAAACTTTAGGGGTCAGAATTGACCACTATTTGGTTGTTTCAAATAAAGCATTGATTGAATTTATTGATAAAATAGGCGGGCTTGATGTTTATGTTGAAAAAAATATGTATTATAACGACAATACGGCAGGCCTTCACATTAATTTGGAAAAAGGAATTCAACACTTAAATGGCGCTGAAGCTGAAGGATATTTAAGATACAGAAAAGACGCTCTTGGCGATATCGGAAGAATTCGCCGCCAGCAGTGGTTTTTAAATGCGCTTGCAGATAAAATGAAAGATCCGAGCTTAATTGTAAAAATTCCTGACATTGTAAAATCTATATCAAAAAATATTCAAACGGATTTTTCATTCTACGAATTGGCTCAATATGCAGCCCTTGCAAAAACGGTTGATTCAAGCCAAATTAAAGTGGCAACGCTCCCCGGGGAGCCTTCTCAAAGAGGGTATATTTCATATTGGATATTAGACCCTGACGGCGTTCAGGATATGGTAAATAAACTTGTTTACGGCGAAAGGCCCAAGGTGCTTGACAGGCCCGTTGAAGCAGGAATTTTATACATACCGTCCGAAGAACAAAAAGCGCTTGAACTTCAAAAAGAATTGGAAGCAAACGGAATTAACGTTAATTTAAAGCAAGTTAAAATTTTGGGTCATGACCATATAGCAATTCACAATTTCGATCTTCCGAACGAAACCATTCAAAGCTTAAAGCACACAATTTACTTTTTAAAGGATAAGCAAACGGTTTATGATGCAATAGGTATAAACAAAGCCGCAAGAGATTTCACTGTTGTTCTTGCAGGTTCTTCAAAATAGTTTTTTTATTGTATAATTATTTCTGTAATTAATTTAAAAGGTGATAAAAATTGTTTGATTTTAATTCTGATTTGGCTCAGGAATTTGGAGTATATAAAGATAAAACCGCTTATGAAACCGCAAAATATATGAGTTCCGTTAATATATCGGCCGGTTTTCACGCGGGAGATCCTATGAGTATTAAAGAAGCCTTATTGTTTGCAAAAGAAAATAATCTTGCAATAGGGGCACATATCGGCTATCCAGATATTTCCGGCTTTGGTAAAAGAACAATGGAGTTAACCGAGGATGAAATTGAAGCTATGGTTTTATATCAAATAGGCGCAATTTCTTCTTACGCAAAAACCATGGGCTTAGAGATTGAAAATGTAAGATGCCATGGCGCAATGAACAATAAACTTGCAACCGATAAAGATTTTGCAAAAACAGTTGCTATGGCTATTAAAAAAGTTAATCCCTGGCTTAATTTATACATCACAAATTATGAAATGAAAAAGTTCTTGGAAGAAGAAGCTAAAATTAATTGCCCGTATGAAGTTTTGTTTGATGATAATATGTCCGTCAGGCAGTTAAGAGAAATGGAAAATGTTCCTGAAACGGTTCATTTTAAAACTTTGGAAAATGCAAAAAGGGCTTATGACGTCATTAAGCCGGCTCCCGTAAATTACAATAGAGTATCCGGGCAGGTGTAGGTTATGAAAATATTTAAAACAAGGGTTAAAATGCCGACAGGCACGCTTTGGCTTGTTCCGGGGCTAAAATTAAAACGTTGGTTTGCTCTTATTATTGTGGGCGCCGTTATGGCGGCCATCGGCGCAACTTTAATGTTTAAATTAGAACCTATTTATTTTTTAATTAAATATGCAAAAAAAATGTATCATATAATTCAGCCCGAAGTTGCAGGCATTGTCTTTATTGTAATCGGTGCGATTATCTTTCTTAAGGCTTGGCAAGAAACGAACTTTTCAATGATGGATGTTAAGGGCCAAAGAAACAGAAAAGCAATGGGCGAAGCTTTATACAGAAGAATGAAATTAAACCATGGCCCTAAAATTGTTGCAATAGGGGGCGGTACAGGTTTATCAACTTTATTAAAGGGTATTAAAAAATTAACAAACAATATAACAGCTATTGTAACCGTCGGAGATGACGGCGGTTCATCAGGCAGATTAAGAGAAGAAATGGGCATTTTGCCCCCGGGAGACATCAGAAACTGTATCGCAGCTTTGGCTGATGATGATGATATTGTAACAAAACTTTTTCAATATCGTTTTAAATCAGGCGAAGGATTGGAGGGGCACAGTTTTGGGAACCTCTTTATTACCGCAATGACATCTATTTGCGGAGATATGGTATCTGCTATAAGAGAAAGCTCTAAAGTTTTATTAATAAGAGGAAGAGTTTTACCTGCAACGGTTGATGATATGCGCCTAATGGCAAAAATGGAAGACGGCTCCATTGTAAAAGGCGAAAGCTCAATTCCTGAAGCAGGCAAAAGAATTGTTGAATTGTTTTCGGAACCTCTTCACTGTAAACCCACCCATGATGTTATTGAAGCGATAAATTCTGCCGATTTAATAATTTTAGGCCCCGGGAGCCTTTATACGTCAATTATTCCAAACCTTTTAGTGGATGGTATAGCGGAAGCTGTTTCAAATTCTCATGCTGCAAAAATATATGTATGCAACGTAATGACTCAACCGGGTGAAACTGATAATTACTCCGTTTCAGACCATATAAGGGCTCTATTTCGCCATGCGGTTAAATCAGGCGCAAACGAAAAACTGTTTGATGCCGTTATGGTAAATGATAGTCTGCCTTTTAACCTTGCAAAAAAATACGAAGAAAAAGATTCACACCCTGTTGAAGAAGATACGACGGCCATAAAAGAATTGGGTGTTGAAATCGTAAGAAGCAAATTAATTCAAGAAAACAAAGAAGGGTTTGTTCGCCACGACCCTAAAAAACTCGCTAAATCAATTTATTTCTGGTACAGAAAAAGAGGCAAAAAGGAGCTTTAAGATGTTAACACCTCTGAAAATTCAAAAAATGAAAAAAGAGGGTACAAAAATTGCTGCTCTCACATCTTATGATTTTTCAACGGCAAAGTTTGCGGATGAAGCCGGAATTGACCTTATTTTGGTTGGAGATTCCGTCGGGCAGGTAGTTTTAGGGTATGATTCAACAACAAAGGTTACTTTGGATGATATGAAGGTTTTTACCCGTGCTGTTGTAAACGGTGCAAAAAACCCTCTTATTGTGGTTGATATGCCTTTTATGAGCTACCATACAGGGGTTTTCGAAGCCGTTAAAAATGCCGGTGAATTAATTCGTCTTGGTGCAGGGGCAGTTAAAATTGAAGGCGGGTTTGATTATATAATTGATACAATCAAACAAATGACTCAATCAGGAATCCCTGTTATGGGGCATTTGGGGTTTACTCCTCAATATATAAATGTTCTTGGCGGACATTTTGTTCAAGGGAAAAATTTAAAAAATACAATTAAAATTTTAGATGCAGCCAAAAAAATTCAAGACGCAGGCGCATTTTCGCTTGTTCTTGAAATGGTGCCCGATATTTGCGCCAAATATATTTCTAAACAGCTTGAAATTCCTGTTATAGGAATTGGGGCAGGCAAATATACAGACGGGCAAATTCTTGTCGTGGATGATATTTTAGGCAAATTTGACGGTTTTTCGCCAAAATTTGTAAGAAAATATGCGGATATAAAAACAACAATAAAAGATGCTGTTTCAAATTATGTAAAAGATGTTAAAGAACAAACTTTCCCCGATGATAACGAAAGTTTTCAGTTGAAAGAAGATGAATATGAAGAATTTGAAAGTTATATCAACAAAGAAAGAACTAAAATCTTATCTTAAAAGTTTATGCGGTACGATAGGGCTTGTTCCCACAATGGGAGCGCTGCATAACGGTCATAAAAGCTTAATTGAAGCAGCAAATAAAGAAAATGATTTTGTTGTTGTTTCTGTTTTTGTAAACCCGACTCAATTCGGGCCAAATGAAGATTACGACAAATACCCGAGAACCCTTGATAAAGACGTTGAACTTGCAAAAGAAGGGGGCGCTGATATTATTTTTGCGCCAAGCCCAAAGGAAATGTACACAGATATTTATTTTGAAGAAAAAGAAACTACCCTTGTTTGCCCCCCATATAAATATGTAAACCGTTTGTGCGGCAAATCTCGCCCCGGGCATTTTGACGGCGTTTGCACTGTTGTATCAAAGCTTTTTAATTTGGTTAAACCAAATAGAGCCTATTTTGGTCAAAAAGACGCACAGCAATTATTTATAATTCAAAAAATGGTTGAAGAACTTGATTTTGACATTGAAATTAAAAAATGCCCAATTGTAAGAGAATTAGACGGGCTTGCAATTTCAAGCAGAAATACTTATTTATCTGAAAGCGACAGAAAAAAAGCGGTTAATATATCATTGGCTTTAAAAAAAGCAAAAGAACTTAAAGACAAAGGAATAAAAGAAGCTCAAACCTTAATTGACACTGCTTTTAGCTATCTGGAAGGGTTTGATGTTGACTATATTGAAATTGTTTCCCTTGAAGATTTTACAAAAATTGATACAATTAACAATAAGGCGTTAATGTTAATTGCTGCAAAGACGCCCGAGACAAAAGTAAGACTGATTGATAATATGGAACTATGAAAAAACTTTATTTTACTCTATTTGCTGTTTTTCAAATTTTAAAAATTGCAACATTGGGCGTTTCTGCCTTATACCTTCTTTTTTGGTTTTACAGGTTTTTCAATTTTCCGTTTGCGGAAACGCTTTCATACATCTTTAATTTTTTTATAATGCCTATTACAAATAACTTTCCGACAACCCAGATTCATGGCGGACATATAGCGGAATATGGGTATTTTATAATGGGTATCTTGCTTTGCGGAGTTGTTTTCATCTTTGCTAAGTTGGAAGATTTAATGATAGCTCTTGACAGAAGATATGATATAAAAGATATTGCCAAAAAACAAATAATGCAGGATAAACTGAATAAAGAGCTTCACAAGGAAATGGTTATGGATATTTTGGGTTACAGATATTTTTCAACCTATGTGAAGTTTAAAATTGATTTTGTGAATGAAATTATAGCAAATACAAACGCTGTCAGTATAGCTGACGCAAAAACAAGAAGCTATGCCAACTTTGTTACTCTTATGAAGCAGTGGATGCCCAATTTGTCAGTTGTTAAAAACGGTGATTCAGCTTTTATTTCAGGACTTTGGCAAAATAATTTTGATGATGTTATAACATATATTTTAGAAGCCGTAAAAACCGTCAGAATACAAAACAATAAAGATGCAATCAAGACTGATTTTTTAATTATTTTTGACGCTCAAACAGACAAAAAAACAAGCGAAAATTCATATTCAATGCTGAATTCAATGAGCAATATGGAATATTACAACAGAGCGCTTGCAACTTCCACCTTTAAAGCAAGGTTTGATTTAATTCAAGCGGCAAGTAAATTTATGACAGATATTTTAGGGTTTTCGGTTTTGAATGATAACAAAAAAGATGACTCTGAAATTTTCATACTAAAATCAAAGCCGAATAAAATTACTTAAAAAGCGGGCGTTGCATCATTGAATATCATTCTTTCGTAAGAAAATTGTTTTTTGGGAATTAAAAAATCTTTAACCAAAATTTCATTTTCAAAGCTTGTTTTGTATTCAATGCTTAGAATTTCGTTTAATTCATCAAAATTTGAATAATAATTTTTGATTCTTATTAAAAGAGAACCGAATTTCTTTTTCTTTAAAAGCCTGATTTTTGTAAACTTTATTATATCCGCAAAATATCCTTCATAGCCCTTTTTGATTACAAAATCAAGAAGATAGTCGGTTTGGTTTAATTTTAAAATTGAAAAATAACCAAAAACGGAATCTTTTTCTCTGTCATACACAACAAATTGTTCAAGCGATGAAAACGGTTTAAGTTGAAAATCCGATGCCTCTTTTGCAAATGTTGCCCTTTTGTATGAGTACATTGTTTCATTTACAAGGTCTGCAATTTTTTTGTTGTCGGAAGATATCTTGCTTCTTATGTGGTCAAAATTTACGTCTTCAAAGCCGATTAGTGCATCCTTTGCTTCTGTTTTATAAATTTTTTCATATGCAAGAGGACAAAACCCAAGCCCCAATTTAAACATATTTAAAACAGGGTGGTTTCTTTTATCAACAATTACATAAAATGATTCAACGCCCTTGGATAAAAAAGAAGTTATAACACAATTAACAAGCAGCTTGCCTTGCTCTGTCGAATTTTCTTCCGTCAGCAGCCTTTTTATTTTAATTTTTTTTCTGCCTGCTTTTGCAATTGTTACAAGACCTTTTATTTCTTTATTCTCAATTGCAACAAAGGATTCATTCAAAAACTTTAAACCGAACGGTAAAAAATTATGCAAAAAATCAACCGGAAATGGGTAAAAAACAGATAAATCAAGTTCCGATTCAACAAAAGAATTCAAATTTTTTAATTTGTTCTTATTGCAAAATGCAAGATTTTTTATTACCGTCATAAAAAAATACTAGCATAAATTTAAAAAGAATATAACAAGGAAATTATTTTGTTTCCTTGTATCCGTAAAAATTGGTTCTGAAAAAGTTGCTTATGGAATTTAAGCCGTTATGAATTTTTCCCACAATATTGTTTTCAAATTTCAAACCTTCTTTGTATGCTTTTTCTACAAAAGCTTTTTCTTCATATGTATAGGCGCGTTCTTTAACGAATTGTTCAAATGTTTTCTTTTCGGGAAGCTTCGGCACTACCTGTTTTTTAAGGTTTATTGCTTTAATGCCCTTGTTGTAATAACAAATAAAACCGGCAATTGCAACAGCGCCTGCAATTATAAGGCATTCTGCCGCTCTTTTTTTGATTTTGTAGCTTTTATTCTCCCAAACAGGTGTTTCGTCAGTGTTTTTGTTTGCTGACGAACTTATTATTGCAGGGTTCTTTGCAATTTGAGGGTATACCCCTGTCGGTTGAAAATTGATTGTATTCATGAACTAAAACCAAATGTTAACGCTTTTTATAAAACTCCTGAACTTTTATTTTTGATTAATTTTTTTCTTCTTTTTACAAAATTTAATCAATAAAAAGTTCTTTTATTTTATTTTTATTTATTGAATCTGTTATATTTAAAATTTTAACGGTGTCTTTTAAGCTAAAGCCTTCTTCTTTTAAAAGTTTTACTTTTTGTTTTATTTTTTCATCTTCTTTGTTTTCTTTGCTTTTATGAACCATGCAAACAATTTCACCCTTCAAAGTGTTAGTTTCATAATATTTTTTAATGTCAGAAATTTTTCCCGTTTTAATTTCTTCAAATTTTTTGGTTAATTCTCTTCCTATTGAAAAAATGGCGTTTGGGTTTAATTTTTCAATTATATCAATTGTTTCTTTAATTCTTTTCGGGCTTTCATAAAAAACCAAATTTTCAAATTTATTATCTTCTAAAATTATTTCAATTTGATTTTTAATTTTGGGCAAAAACCCGATGAATTTAAAATCTTCACCATCTTTTGAAATTGTTGATAAAAAAGTTATGACCGCAGAAATTCCCCCAACAGGAATTATTTTTATATTATTTTCAATTGCACATTTAACTAAAACTCCCCCTGGGTCTGAAATTAAAGGAGTTCCTGCGTCTGAAACAAGGGCAAGATTATTTCCTTCTTTTAAAAATTCAATTAAAGAACTTGTTTTTTCGCATTCTGAAAATTTATGATAGCTTAAAAGTTTTGTTTTAATTTGAAAGTGTTCCAATAAAACGCTCGTTGTTCTTGTGTCTTCGGCTGCAATTAAATCAACATTTTTTAAGGTTTCAATTGCCCTTAATGTAATATCATCAAAGTTTCCAATGGGTGTTGCAACAACATAAATTGCGCCTTTTATTAAAGAATTTCCCAAGTTGAACCTTCTTTTGAATCTTTAATTGTAATTTTACATTTCAATAATTCATCTCGAATTAAATCAGATTTTGCCCAGTCTTTATTCATTCTTGCTTCTTTTCTTATTTCTAAAATTTGAGATAAAGCATTTTTTGGGCTTTCATCTTCATTTATATTGAATGTTTTATATAATGGTAAAATTTGTTCTTTTAATTCATCATCTGTCAATTCTTTATTTTTTAATTCAAAATTAAAACCTAAAACTTCCGCTAAATATTTTAGAGTATTTGCAAATTTTACATCTTTTGTTTTTTTGAATTTATCAGCTAAAGAAAACAAAACTGCAAGTGCCTTTGATGTATTTAAGTCTTCATCCATAGCACATCTAAATTCTTCAATTGCATTTTCATCTTTAGTATCTGTTAATTGAACCCCTTTAATTGAATTTATAAGGCGGTTTGCACCTGCTTTTGCGGATAAAAGTGCTTCATCATTAAATTCAACAGGCATTCTGTAATGGTTTGTTAAAATGAAAAACCTTATTGTGTTTGAATCATAAGCTTTTAAAATGTCATCTATCGTTAAGAAATTATTTAATGATTTAGACATTTTTTCTTTATTTATGGTAACAAAGCCGTTATGAAGCCAATAATTAACAAATTTAACACCGTTTGCAGCTTCTGATTGAGCAATTTCATTTTCATGGTGCGGGAATTTAAGGTCAGCTCCGCCTGCATGGATATCGATTGTTTTTCCTAAATGTTTTCTTATCATGGATGAACATTCAATGTGCCACCCCGGGCGTCCTTTATGCCAAGGGCAGTTAAACCCGTGAACTTCATCTTTTTTCCATAGTGCAAAATCTAATGGCGAATGTTTTTTATTATCCGCTTCAACTCTTGCCCCTGCCATTAAATCATCTAAAGGTTGTTTTGATAATGCGCCATAGGGTTTAAATTTTGAAACTTCAAAATAAACATCATCATCCGCAACATAAGCATAGCCTTTATTGATTAATTCTTTTACCATATTAATCATTTCAGATAGTGTTTTTGTTGCAAATGGTTCAATATCAGGCCTTAAAACGTTTAATTCGTTCATTGAATTTATGTATGAATTATAAAATTCTTTTGCGATGTCTTCCGGTTTAACACCTTTTTCATCTGCTTTTTTTAAAATTTTATCATCAACATCGGTTACGTTTCTTGCGTATGTGACATCAAACCCCAAAAATTTTAAATAGCGGTATAAAACATCCCAAGTAATATAGCACCTTGCATGCCCTAAATGCGCCTTATCATAAACGGTTGGGCCGCAAACATACATTTTAACCTTGTTTTTATCAATTGGTTTAAATTCTTCAATTTTATTTGTGAACGTATTAAAAAGTTTTAGCATACAGCTATTTTATTATAAAATTTTTTCATAGTAAAATATATTTCGGATAAAATTTAAGGATGAGATAAATTATGAAAAATACCGTTGTAGTTGGTGCCCAATTTGGCGATGAAGGCAAAGCAAAAATTACGGATTTACTTGCGAGTAACGCAGATTTTATTATAAGATATCAAGGCGGCTGCAATGCAGGCCACACCGTTGTTGTAGATAATGTTAAATATAAATTTCACCTTGTTCCATCAGGCATTTTATATGAAAATAAAACTTGCTTCATAGGCGCAGGCATTGTAATTTACCCTGAAAATTTTAAAAATGAAATTGAAGAATTAATGGCACAAGGGGTTAAAAAAGAACAGTTTGAAAAAAACCTTAAAATAAGCCCTTTAGCAAATATTACAATGCCTTGGCACATTGATTTGGATGGTGCAGGCGAAGACAATTTGGGCAAAAACAAAATCGGCACAACAAAAAAAGGCATTGGCCCGACATACACTGATAAATATGCAAGAATAGGCATTAGAATTGAAGATTTATTCAATGATGAAGCCTTAAACAATAAATTAGATATAATTCTTCCTCTTAAAAATAAAACCTTAGATAAAGTTTACGGGCTTAAAACCTATACAAAAGATGAAGTTCTTGAAAAATTGAGAGAATATAAAGAACTTTTTGCCCCTTATGTTTGTTTTGACTGGCAAGATGTTTTAAGAGATGCAAAAGAAAACAAAACAATTCTTTTTGAAGGCGCACAAGGCGTTATGCTTGATATTGATTATGGTACATACCCGTTTGTTACAAGTTCTAACCCAATTGCAGGCGGTGCAGCAGTTGGCGGCGGCATGGGGCCAAGAACAATTGAAGAAGCAATCGGTGTTTTTAAAGCTTATGTGACACGTGTTGGCGAAGGGCCTTTTATAACTGAATTAACAGATGATATTGGCGACAAAATTCAAACAATTGGCGCTGAATTTGGCGTTACAACAGGCAGAAAAAGAAGATGCGGCTGGTTTGACGGCGTTATTGCAAAATATAGCGTTTTGGTCGGAGGCATAACGGCTATTGCCCTTACAAAACTGGATGTTTTTGATACATTTGATGAAATTAAACTTTGTATAGCTTACAGAAACAAAAAAACGGGCGATATAACGGAATCTTACCCCACAAATGTTGTTGAACATTATGATTTTGAACCCGTTTATAAAACTTTTAAGGGCTGGAATGTTGACATTACAAAAATTAAAAACTATGATGAACTTCCTTTAAATGCAAAAGTTTATCTTGAATATTTAGAAAGCTACTTAAATGTTCCGATTAAAATAATTTCAACAGGCCCCGATAGAGAACAAACTATATTTAAAGAAAAAGTATAAAATAAAATGCCCTATTTAATAGGGCATTTTATTTATGCTAATTTTTTTAAGCCTTCGTTCCGGTGGAACCAAAACCGCCTTCACCCCTTGTGGTTTCAGTTAATTCGTCTACAACCTGAATGTCTGCTTTGGTAACCGGCGCTATTATCATCTGAGCTATTCTTTCGCCTCTTTCAATTGTATATGTTTCATTTGAAAGGTTAACAACGCCCACTTTAACTTCACCTCTGTAATCTTCGTCAATTGTGCCGACGCAGTTGATTAAGCTTATGCCGTATTTAATTGACAGGCCGCTTCTTGGGCGAATTTGCGCTTCATAATTCTCGGGAAGCTCAATTTTAATTCCTGTCGGAATTAAATATCTTTCTAACGGTTTTAAGGTTACATCTTTATCGTTTGAAGCAACCAAATCCATACCGGCTGCACCTTTTGTTTTGTACTCCGGCATGCCTGCACAATGCGGCAGTTTTTGTATTTTTAAAACAACCTTTTCTTTAGTTTGCATTTTTGTTTTTCTCCCCTTTATTTAAATCATAAACTGTTTTTAATCCAAACAAAGTTAAATCTTTGTTTATAAAATCGACGGGACGCTCGGGATTGTCAAAAAGCTTTTTGGAAAATCCGCCTGTTGCAACAATTGTGGCTTTTTCTCCCAATTCTTTTTCGCAAAGCTTAATCATGCCTTCAACCATTTGCTTGTGCCCTTCAACAATGCCTGAAAGCATAGCATCAATTGTATTTCTGCCGATTGCCGATTTTGGAGCTTCAATTTTTAACTTCGGCAATTTTGACGTAAATTGGCTTAAAGATTTTGCCTGAATTAAAGGCCCCGGAGCAATTATCCCGCCCAAAAAGTTTGCATTTTTATCAACAATATCAAATGTTGTTGCGGTTCCTATATCAATTACAATTGCGGGCAATTTGTATAAAACGGCTACCGCAGCGGCATTTGCAAGTCTGTCGGCACCTGCCTCTTTGGGCTCATCCAATAAAATTTTGACAGGCAATTTAGATTTATAAGATAAATTATAAACCTCGACATTTATATATTCTTCAACCGCCCTTTTAATGGTCTCGCCCAATGTGGGCACAACGGATGATATTATGCAGGAATTAATTTTCGTTTTAATATCACTTGTTAAAAGCAATGACGAAATTAAAATTCCGTATTCATCAGATGTTTTTATATGGTCCGATGCTATGCCGTAAACCTTGATTAGCTTACTTTCGTCGTAAATGCCGATATTTGTATTTGTGTTTCCAATGTCTATAACTAAAAGCATATCTTAATTATCGCATAAAAAAATGTGCGAATAAAAAATCCGCACAAATGTCATAAATAAGCACAATTTATAACTGAAAGAAAAAATTAAGCTTTTTAAATGCAATACATTTATAGTTCTTGTAGATTAAAACGAACACCCTTCCTTTATGTTAATGATTACGGCAATTTTAAAAAAAACTTTATGATTTTGTTACATTTATTTACAATTGGCACAAAATTGGCAATTATATTAAAAGTATATACTTTATATATATATAAGAAAGGACGCATCATGACTATAGCATACGCAACAGCGCAAGTATTAGTTAGAACAATCAAGATTGCTAATCTTGAATGGCGTCTTATGTGCATAAGTGAAGAATATAACCTTAAATATACTGCAGGTTGCGCACAAACTGCTATTTATACAAACAGAATGAACAGCGAACTTGATGCTATCAGAGGACAGCTTGGTGATGACTACACAAGCGAAGAATACAGACAAATGATGGCTGAATGCGAATCTGTTGAAAATGAATATACGGCTATTATCCAACAAATTCAAGACCAAATGACTCTTGCCGAACAAAAAATGCAAACTCAACAAGAACAAGTTGAAACTCAACTTGAAGTCTTGAGAGAAGAAAAAGAACAATGGAAAGAAGCAATCGATGATACCATCGAAAGAACTTGCAGCTACTTTACAGGTAACTAATAGCCTTTAGCTCTTTTAGTTTTTTAATTCTTCTTTCGAAAAGTGCTTTTCAATAAAGCTTGTATCAAAGTTGCCTGAAATGAATACATCGTTATTCAAAATTGCCTTATGAAAAGGAATTGTTGTTTTAATTCCCGTAATAATGTATTCATCCAAAGCTCTTAGGGCTCTTTTTCTTGCTTCTTCTCTGTTTCTGCCCCAGCAAATAAGTTTTCCCACCATTGAATCATAATACGGCGGAATTTTGTAGCCTGTGTATGCATGTGAATCAAGCCTTACTCCAAAACCGCCTGGGGCAATATAGCCTTCAATTTTGCCTGCAAACGGCATAAAATCTCTTGCGGGGTCTTCCGCATTTATTCTGCATTCAATTGCATGGCCTCTTAAAGTAACATCGTCTTGGCTATATGAAAGTTTTTCGCCTGATGCTACTCTTATTTGTTCTTTAACAATATCAACGCCTGAAATCATTTCTGAAACGCAGTGTTCAACCTGAACCCTTGTGTTCATTTCCATAAAGTACCATTTTTTGTTATCAGGGTCTGATTCATCCAACAAAAATTCTAAAGTTCCTGCCCCTTCATAATGAATTGCTTTTGCGGCGTTAATGGCAGCTTCGCCCATTTTTTTTCTGATATCTTCCGTGATAGCGGGGCTTGGTGCTTCTTCCAAAAGTTTTTGGTGGCGTCTTTGAATTGAGCAATCTCTTTCGCCTAAGTGAATAACATTTCCGTAGCTGTCGGCTAAAATTTGGACTTCAATGTGCCTTGGGTTAATCAAATATTTTTCACAGTAAACTTCAGGGTTTGCAAAAGAATTTTGAGCTTCCTGACGGCACAAGTTAAACGCATCTTCAAGTTCTTCTTCTTTGTGAACAATCCTCATGCCTTTTCCGCCGCCGCCTGCGGTTGCTTTGATAATAACCGGATACCCCACTTTTTTGGCAAATTCCCTGATTTCATCAACATTTTCAATTAAACCTGTCCCTGGCGTAACGGGAACGCCTGATTCTATCATTGTTTTTCTTGCGCTTGCCTTATCGCCCATTGCTCTCATAGCAGCAGCAGAAGGGCCGATGAATTTAATATGGTGTTCATCGCAAATATCAACAAAATCCGCACGTTCTGACATAAAGCCGTATCCGGGGTGAATTGCATCCGCACCTGAAGTTAATGCTACGCTTATAATTGCGGGAATGCTTAAATAACTTTTCGAGCTTTGATGAGGGCCTATGCAATAGGCTTCATCCGCTAATGACACATGCAAGCTGTCAGCGTCTGCCTGTGAATAAACAGCTACCGTTGCAATTCCTAATTCCCTGCATGCTCTTATAATTCTAAGGGCAATTTCCCCTCTGTTTGCTATTAATACTTTCTCAATCATACTTTATGTCCTAAATAGATGATAGCTTTTGTATGCCTATTCTACATACATTAAAACTTGCCCGTATTCAACGGATTGACCGTCTTCAACGCAAATTTGAGTGATTTTGCCTGAAACTTCGGATTCAATTTCGTTCATAAGTTTCATAGCTTCAACTATACAAACAACCTGACCGGCTGCAACGGTATCACCCACTTTAACAAACGGTTTAGCCCCCGGTGATGGAGCTGCATAAAATGCACCAACCATAGGAGATGTAATAGCTGTTCCTTTCGGTTGTTCCGTGGCAGGAGCCGCTGTTTGTTGAGCCGCTGCGGGTGCTGCCGCTTGAGGTGCAGCAGGAACACTGACAGGTGCTACAACTTGAGCGCCTTGAATACCTCTTTTAATAATAATTGCTTTGTCGCCGTCTTCAACGGTAATTTCCGTTAACTGTTTTTCATCTGCTAAATTAGCAAGTTTTTCAATATATTCAATTTCAAAGTTCATAAATTTATACCCTATCTAAATATTCATTAGTCCTGGTGTCTATTCTTAATTTATCGCCAACTTGAATGAAGAACGGAACGTTCACGATTGCACCGCCTTCTAATGTTGCGGGTTTGCTGCCGCCTTGTGCCGTGTTGCCTTTTTCTGCAGGCGGTGTATCAATAACTTCAAGTTCAACAAAATTGGGAAGGTCAATACCTATTATTTTGCCGTTGTGCATTAAAATTTGCACATTCATATTTTCTTTTAAATATTTAATGCCGTCTCCTATGTGATCAGCAGCTACAGGCAATTGTTCGTAAGATTCCAAATCCATCATGACGTAATCATTGCCTTCTTTGTATAAATATTGCATTTCACGTCTGTCTAAAATGGCTTTTGAAACTTTTTCACCTGCTCTGAAAGTTTTTTCAACAACTTGTCCAGTTTCAACGTTTTTTAATTTTGAACGAACAAAAGCAGCGCCTTTGCCTGGTTTAACGTGAAGAAATTCGACAACTGACCATAAGCCGTTATCAAGTTCAAGAGTAAGACCTGTCTTTAAATCGTTTACTGAAATCATAAAAGCACCTTTTAACTACTATCAAAATGAGTTTAACACAAAAGTTGATTTTTTACATATATGTTTTCATCATTTTTCAATTTCCGTAACAATTTAGGGGGTTTGTTTTCCATTTTAGACAGTATTTTAGCTGTTTTTTCCCTAATTGTGTAATCAAGAAAATTTGATGTTTTTGTTAAAATTTCTTCCAAATTTTCAATTTTATTAACATCTAAAATTGAAATTGTTTCCAAAAGCCAATACAAATTAAATGTGAGTTTATTTTTGGCGTGGTTTTTATTTGATTTTGAAGTATTTTCAAAAAACGGTGAATCTTCTCTTATAAAGCGTGATAAATCGGCAAGAACCTCATTTGTTTTTTTAATAACGGGCTCAATTAATTCGTTCTTTAAAATTTGGTTTTCATCAATAAAGGTAAGAACATTCCTTACAACATTCGGGTTAATGTCCAAAATACCTTTTACTATTATTTCTTTTGATTTTTCATCCAAACAAAATTTTGAAGGGTTTAATTCTGATAAAATATATGAAACGGCTTCTCTTATTCTGCCATTTTGCCCAGTTAAATGTGATAAAATTAAATCTGTTTCAAATTTGTTATCTATACTTTTTAAATTAATTATGGCAACAATCTTTTTTTCATCATCATTTTCTGATAAAATGCGGACTATATCTTCCTTACCGAAGTCTTCAAGGCTTGTTTGATAAGCTTGAAATTCAACATCAAGGTCTTCATCCGTTTGGACAATATTTGAAAAATTGTTATACTTATTCATAAGTGATATTATACTCTGAACCGATAATTTACCTGAAAATTTATAAGTTAAAATGTTATTAAGTTTACAAAATTTATAAAAGGACAAAAACCATGAAAGCTTTTCTTAATTTCTTTTTTAATATTTTTAATCCGGAATCAAGAAACGAATATATAGGACTATCAAGCTTTAAGGCTCCCGAAAACAAAAAGCCCGAAATTAAAAAAGAAGTTCAAACTTTTGAAAAAACAAGTTTAACGGGACTTTTAAAACGCGTTAGTTAAAAGTGCGGTAATGCTTGAAAAGTCAATAAATTCAGGCATTTTAAAGTGAACAAATAAAGATATTAATATCCCTAAAAGTATTCCCATTAAAACTTCCAAGGGCGTATGCCCCAAAAGCTCTTTTAAAACTTCGTACGGTTTTGTTGTTTCATTGTGAAGATTCCACTCGCTGACAAGCCTGTTTAAGGTGGCTGCGGTTTTGCCTGCCGCCCTTCTTAAGCCTTGGGCGTCTTGAATTACAACAAGCGAAAATCCTAAAGCTATTGCAAAGGCAATCGATGTAAACCCTTCAATTAACCCGACACTTGTAGTCAGGGCCACAACGCCCGCCGAATGAGAACTTGGCATACCGCCTGTTGTGGTAAAAATTTTAAAATTAATTTTTTTATGAACAAAAATGAAGATAATAACTTTCAGAATTTGTGCAATGCAAGCCGATGCAATTCCTGCAAACATTGCTTCTAATCCTGTATTGTACATTCTGCCCCCCTGAATTTAAAATATTTTTTTGGTTATGGAATTTATAATTTCACAAAAAATTTCTGATTCTATGCCGTTCGCTTTCAGTATATCATAACAAGCCTTTTTTTGGCTAATTAATTTTTCTTTTGCGTCTTTAAGTCCGAATTTGCCGACATAAGTTAATTTGTTTTCATCTTGGTCTTTGCCGGTTTTTTTGCCCATTTCATCCGTTGTAGAAATAACATCTAAAATGTCGTCCGCCATTTGAAATGCAATGCCGAATTCATATGCAAATTTTCTCAAGGCTTCTGTTTTTTTGGAATCAGCTCCGCCCAAAATTGCTCCTATTGTAAGGCTTGAAGCAAATAATGCGCCTGTTTTATATTTTTGAATATATTCAAGCATTTTGTCGTTGTCTTTTATGTTAAAAGTTGAATCAGATGCCTCTATATCTGCCGTTTGGCCGCCAACAATACCAAAAATGCCTGCCGCAATTAAGTATTCTTTAACCGCTTTTAAAATTCTTTCAATACTAACAGCTTTTGAGGTTTTTTCTATTATAATTTGTGCTCCTAAACTGATGAGGGCATCGCCTGCAAGAATTGCTGCGGCTTCACCAAATACTTTGTGGTTTGTGGGTTTTCCTCTTCTTAAATCGTCATTGTCCATTGAAGGAAGGTCATCATGGATTAAACTTTGACTATGAAGCATTTCAAGAGCGCAAGAGGCAGGCAGTGCATTAAAATAATCGTTTGAAAAAATCCTGCAGGCTTCCAAACATAAAATTGCCCTTAGCCTTTTGCCGCCGAGGCAAGTTGTATATTTCATCGCCTCAATTGTTTTTTTGGCAAAAATGTGCTCCTTGTTGTTTAAAATTTCATCAAAATAATTAACAAGCGTTTCATCAACTATTTTTTTATAGCCCTTAATCATCATCTTCTCCGATTTCTTCCAAATGAAGGTTTTTTGTTGTTTGGTTTAATTTTTTTCTTGAAAAACTTCTTTTTTTAGAGCTTATTTTGGCAAAAGTTTTTTCTTTAAATTGTTTATTTGTCGTTTCTTCTTTTTGGCTTTCATAAGTTACTTTTTGTTTAAATTCTTTTGTTTCTTCCAAAAAATTAAGGTAGCTTTCATATCTTTTTTCATCAATTTTATCTAAATTTTTTATAACATTGCAATCTTCGTCTGCTTCTGTATGAAGGCAATCTTGAAATTTGCATTTTTTGGCAAAGATGCTAATGTCGTCAAACAGAATGCCTAAATCTTTGGGAAGCAAAAAATCAAAAGTAAGGCGAGAAAACCCCGGGGTATCAATAATTTTTGTTCCTTCAAATTCAATAATTTCGCAATGTCTTGTTGTGTGGCAGCCGCGTTTATTTTTAAGGCTTACGTTACCTGTTTTTATGTTGCTGTTTGAAATTGCATTTAAAATAGAACTTTTCCCGACACCCGATAACCCCGAAAACGCAATTGTTTTATTTCGAATAAGCCTGTAAAATTCTTTTAGTCCGTCATTATAAAGGGCCGATGTAAAAACAATTTTATACCCCAAGGGCTCATAAATTTTTCTTATTTTATCTTCCGCATGCTTTAATTCTTCTTTGTCCATTAAATCATCTTTGTTGAAGCATAAAAGAACATCAATTTTATGGTATTTAAAAAATGTTAAATATCTGTTCAATTGAATAAAATCAACCTTAGGCTCCAAAAGCGATGATACAACCACTACCATATCAAGATTTGAAACAGAGGGTCTTTCAATTGTGTTTTTTCTTTCTAAAAGGTTATATATGGCACCGTTTTCGGCTTCCACAAAATCGCCCACTTTAATTTTTATCTTTTGTTTTTTTAAAATTTCTCTTAATTTGCACTCAATTAAATCCTCTTTTTTTGAAAGAGGCTTTATGTAATAAAAATCTGAATGGATTTTATAAACTTGTGCTTTCATAACAAAATAATCATATCAAAATTAATGAAATTTTGTCTATTAATATTAAAGGATATAAAGGACATTTACTTACTTGTCCTTAGTTTTTTATTATATTATAATAGAGGTACATATATGGAAGAGATTTTATTTAAGGAATTACCTTATGAGTTTAACCGATTGGTTTAATAAGAGAAAACAGGAACAAAAACAGGCGTTAAGAGAAAACGAAATAAACATTGACGATTCAATAGGAAAACTTTGGAGCCTTTGCTATAACTGCAATTCTCAGCTCCCTAAAAAAGATTTGGAACACAACCTTATGGTTTGTCCCAATTGCGATTATCATTTCAGAATAAGCGCAAGAGAGAGAATTAAACTTGTTATAGACGAAGGAACTTTTGAAGAAAAATTTGCAAATATAAAAGGTGTTGACCCCTTGGATTTTGTTGACACAAAACCATATTATAAAAGACAAGAAGAAGCTCACACAAAAACAGGACTTGATGAAGCGGTTATTGTGGGTGTGGGCAACATAGACGGGCAAAGGGTTGCCGTTGCCGTTATGGATTTTGAATATATGGGCGGTTCAATGGGTTCCGTTGTGGGTGAAAAAGTTACAAGAATTATGGAACTTGCACTTCAAGAAAAAATCCCCATGATTGCATTTACAGCTTCAGGCGGCGCCAGAATGCAAGAATCCGCATTAAGCTTAATGCAAATGGCAAAAACAAGCTGTGCTGTTGCAAGGTTAAATGAAGCAAAAATTCTTTATATAACCGTTTTATGTGAGCCTACATTTGGCGGCGTTACTGCAAGTTTTGGCACATTAGGGGATATTATGATAGCCGAAAAAGGTGCAAGAATCGGTTTTGCAGGAAGAAGGGTAATTGAGCAAACAATTAAACAAAAACTCCCCGCAGACTTCCAAACGGCTGAATACCTTTTAAAATACGGCCAAATAGACTTTATAGTCGAAAGAAAAGAAATGAAAGAAAAACTTTCAAAATTAATTTCAATGCACACGAAAAAATAAAGAAAGTAACTTATAATGATAGAAGCAGAAAACAAAAAAGTTCAGATACTTGATTTTGAAAAACCTATTTATAAAATGCAGGAAAAAATCGAGGAATTAAAGAAGATTAGCATGGATACAAATATGAACTATAACTCTGAAATTGAAACTCTTGAAAAACAAACGGATGAGTATAAGAAAGAACTTTATGAAAATTTGGAGCCGTATCAAAAGCTTCAAATTGCAAGGCACCCAATGCGTCCGAATTTTTATGACTACGTTCATTTTATGACGGAAGATTTTATTGAACTTCACGGCGACAGAGAAGGTACGGACGACAAAGCAATAGCGGGCGGCGTTGCAAGAATAAACGGCATTCCCGTTATGATTATAGGAACCGTTAAAGGAAAAACCACAAAAGAAAATTTGGAATGCAACTTTGGTATGCCGCAACCCCAAGGGTACAGAAAAGCTTTAAGATTGTTTGAACATGCTTCAAGGTTTAATCTTCCGATTATTACCCTGATTGATACAATGGGCGCATACCCCGGTATTAAAGCGGAAGAAACCGGCCAAGGCATTGCAATTGCCGTTAATTTAAAAGAAATGGCAAAATTGGATGTTCCCGTTATTTCGGTTATAACCGGCGAAGGCTGCTCGGGCGGTGCTTTAGGCTTAGCTGTTTCAGATAAAGTTATGATATTGGAACATGCTTACTATACGGTAATTTCCCCCGAAGGATGTGCTTCAATTTTATGGAGAGATGCAGCTATGGCAAATAAAGCCGCAAATGCTCTTAAAATAACAGGGGATGACTTATTGAAATTTAAAATTGTTGATGAAGTTATAAAAGAACCCATAGGCGGCGCTCATTATGATCCTGAATTAATGGCTAATAACTTAAAAGATTCATTGTTAAGAGCATTGGACGAATTTAAAGATATGACGCCTGCTGAATTAAAAAATCACAGATACAATAAATTCAGAGAATTGGGCGTTTTTGCGCAATAAAGCTAAAGGGGTAAGAATGGAAATTAAATTAGAAAGCATTAAAAATTTAAAAATTGTACCCGAAAATTATGAAAGCTCATCGGTTTTCGACATTGTTGAAATAAGCAATGATAAAGTAAAAATTAACTTGCCCCTTATATCAGAAATTGAATTAAGAGATTATTCGGAAGGTGCTTCGGTTGAAATGTTCGGGCTCAACAAAACAGGGCTTGTATATTTTACATCCGAAATATTAAGCAAAAACGGAAAAGAAATTTTAATTAAATATCCGGATGAAATTAAACAAATTCAAAGAAGAAAATATTCAAGAGTGCCATATGACGGTAAATTGGTTGTGAAAGACAAAGAGCAGGTAAAAATAAAAACGGAAGATATTTCTGCCGGCGGTCTTAAATTTACCGCAGATACTCCTTTTATGGTAGGCGATGATTTCGATATTAAGGTAGAATTATCTAATAATCTTGTGATTAATTGTACAATGCAGCCAATCAGAGTAGAAGAAGCGGAAGATGAAAACTCCCTTCCATACGTGATTTCGGCAAAATTCAAGAAGATAAGAAGTATCGACAGAATTGCATTAATGCAATATTCACTGAGACTTATATCTGAATTAGAGAATAAATCATAAAACAGCTAGGAGTTTTTTATGGCAAGTGAAGGTGCTAAAACAAAACCGGAAAAAAGAGGTAAAAAGTTCGGGTTTTATTTTGCGATTGCTACAAGTTTGTTGATAGCAGCCGCAATCATATTTACTACTTTTTATTCAATGCGCTGTATTACATATTTAATGAAAGATTATAAAGAGACGACCATTTCATATAATAATCTTATATCAACAACATTGGTGAGATCTTTTGCAAGAGATATGACCATTGGCAACTATACGGAAACCAACGATATGGCCCAGTTGTTGAAATCAACGGAATATGTTGCGTATGCTTACGCCTATAATTTGAAAACGGGAAATATTTTTTGGTCAACCGAACCTTCATTTTTAAATAAAACAGAAAGCTATATTAAGCAGAACGCTCTGCCTTCAATTAATAAAGAAACAAACGTCCAAACAAGAGAACTCAGATCAAATACATATTCAATCGTGATTGGTCTTTCGGAAAATAAATTTCAGGCGGAAGGCTATCAAAACATGTTTGACAGTTTGAAACTGTTTGTAATTTTCTTCCTTATGCTGGGCGTTATTATAAGCGCATTTATGAGCAAAATGATAAATAAACCCTTAATGGATTTGGTATCAGGTGTTCAAGAGTTTGGTAAAGGTAATTTTGATTACAAATTAAAAGATTCCGGTTTCGAAGAAATTGATAAATTGGTTGATGCTTATAACCACATGTCATCTCAACTTTTAGATTTGTATGAATCACTTGAAAAGAAAGTTGAAGAAAGAACAAAAGAATTAGAGCAGGCTAACCAAAAATTAAAAGAAACTCAAACCATGATGGTGCATAGTGAAAAAATGCGTTCACTTGGTGAATTGGTTGCAGGTATTGCCCATGAAATAAATAATCCTATCAACTTTATTTATGGCAATATCATGATTCTTGATAATTACCAAAAAGACCTTCTTGCTTTAATTGATAAATACTCAACACAAGAAGGCACAATGAACCCTGACGCCGTTAAGGAAATTAGCGATTTTAAACAAACAATCGACCTTGATTTTCTTAAAGACGATATAGCAGACCTTATAAGGTCATGTTTAGAAGGCGTCGAAAGAACAAAAAATATCATTTTAGACTTAAAGAACTTCTCAAGAATGGATGAAATGGTATTTTCCGAATGCAACATTCCAAAAGAAATTGATACTACATTAAATATTTTGAACAACAAAATTAAAAACAGAATTGTTGTTCATAAAGACTATGAAGAAAACCTTCCGAAAATTGAAGCCTATGGCGGCCAGATAAACCAAGTGTTTATGAATATTTTGGATAATGCACAAGGTGCAATTAAAGGAACGGGCGATATCTTTATTACCGCTAAAAAAGAAGGCGAAAACATTAAAATTGAATTCAGAGATACAGGCTGCGGTATCAAGAAAGAAAACTTAAATAAAATTTTCGAACCCTTCTTTACAACAAAACCCGTAGGGCAAGGCACAGGGCTTGGAATGAGCATTGCATACAGGGTAATAGAAGCTCATAACGGTAAAATATCCGTTGAATCGGAACAAGGCGTCGGAACAAAAATAACAATTTTGCTTCCGGTAAATCATAAAATAGAAGAACAGACAAAAGAAAGCGATGAAAACTAATGTCAGAAAATACAAGATATAAAATCTTAATTGTTGATGACGAACCGGATAACCTTCAGTTATTATACAGAACGCTAAGACGCGATTATGATGTTACAAAGGCGCAAGGGCCTTTGGAAGCGTTGGATATATTGAAGGAAAATGCTTTTAACTGCATTTTGTCTGACCATAAAATGCCCGATATGGACGGCGTTGAGTTTTTAAAACGCACTTATGATATGTATCCTGATACTATAAGGCTTCTTGTTACTGCGTATTCGGATGTTGAAATTTTGATGAATGCAATTAACTACGCTAAAATATACAGATATATAAAAAAGCCATATTCGCCGGAAGAACTGTTGCACATTGTTCAATTGGCGCTTGAATATTACCAATTAAAGGAAGATAACAAAAAATTAATTGTTGATCTTAAAGATTTATTCTCGGGCACCATAAACGCAATTATGGATGCACTTGATTCAAAAGATTCTTATACTTTGGGCCGTTCAAGACGTGTTGCTTTTTATACAAGCAAAATAATTGCCGCAATGGATTTGAACAAAACCGAAAAAGCTACAATAGAGCTTGCAGCGCTTCTTCATGACATCGGAATGATTGGTGTTCAGGAAGAAATTTTACACAAAGTTGAAAAGTTGACCGAAGAAGAAAGAGAAGAAATCAGAAAACATGTATTCTATTCGGTTAAGATTTTAGAAGACATTAAGCAGCTGGATAAAGTAACCGACATTATTAAATATCACCATGAATTTTATAACGGTGCAGGCTATCCTTTTGGCGTCAAAGGTGAAGAAATTCCTTTGGGTGCAAGAATTATTGCAATAGCGGATGCTTATGATTCTCTTGTTTCGTTCAGGCCGTATAGGGATGGCCTTACTCCGGAAGAAGCTCTTAAAATTATTGAAGAAAAAAGAGGCGAACAATTTGACCCTTCTCTATTGGATATATTTGAAAAAGTTGTTGACGATGCAAACAAAGAATGGGACAGATTAAACCCCTACGTTCAAAATCAATAACGGATTATCTAAAAATCACGGGAGTTATATATTCAACGTCGAAATTATAAATTTTGGAAAGCGTTTTTGTGCGTTCGTAATATTTAATCTCAATTTCCGGATTTTCCAAAATTAAAACAACTTTGCCCTTTTTGCCTGTCATATGCTGGTAATAAAGTGCTTGTCCGACCCCCTCAGTCCATTTTTCGGCAAAATCCATCTCGATTGCATTCTTTTCAGTCAAACAATCAACCCTTGTCGAGTCTTGATTTCTAAATTCCGTTATACCGCCATTTAGAGCACAATATCTTTTGTTATATTCCGATTCTTTGTACAGCCTTGCGCAATTGGCAGGCAAAAAAGATAGCGCTAAAACAAAAAACAAAGAAAAGAATCCAATCTTTTTCATATAAAAAAAAGTAGCAGAAAACTTTCCTTTCGGATATTAGCCCGTTCGGCTATTTTTAGTCTAAGGCAAAACCGTATTCAAAAGATTTTAAATTCAAATCCAAAAATTCGGGCTTTTTCATTGAAGAAACTTTTTTAAGAGCGGATATCACGCTTTCTTTTGTTAAAACACCCGTTTTTTTGATGAAGTATCCCAGAGCTACAATGTTTAAAAGCATTTTTGAACCTTCTTTCACGATTAAATCGTTCAAAGGCTTAAAGAAATATGAAATATCGCCCCTGTTTTTATTTGCATCCATCATAGAAGAATCTGCAAAAACGGTTCCGCCTTTTATAATCATATTTTCAAATTTTTTCATTGCTTGTTTTGATAAAAATATACCGTAATCCGCATTATCAAAAATCGGAGATGCTATTTCATCATCTGAAATTACAACATAGCAATTAGCGGAACCGCCCCTCATCTCTGCACCGTAGCTTGGAATCCAAGTTGTATTTTTGTTTTCAATAATTGCCGCATGGCATAAAACCGTTCCCAAAAATAAAACTCCCTGTCCGCCAAAACCCGATACTACTATATTTTTACTATTATCAGTCATCAATCAACTACCTTGTTATATCTTTATAAACTCCCAGCTTGTGAGTTTTTGTTATTTCGTTTTCAATAAATTTCATAGCTTCAACAGGTTTCATTTTCCAACCCGTGGGGCATGTGCACAAAACTTCAACAAAACTGAAACCTAAACCGTTTATTTGGTTTTCAAAAGCGTGTTTAATTGCCTTTTTTGTTTTAATTATGCTTGGAACATTATATATTCCGCATCTTTCAACATAGCTTGCGCCGTCGCACATTGCAACCATTTCCGATATTTTAATCGGATAACCAAACATCTTAGGGTCTCTGCCCAAGGGCGTTGTTGTTGTTTTTTGTCCGATAACGCTTGTGGCGCTTGCTTGCCCCCCTGTCATACCGAAGTTTGCATTGTTTATACAAATAACGGTAATGTTTTCACCCCTTAATGCCGTATGAATTGTCTCATTCATGCCGATTGTGGCAGCGTCGCCGTCGCCTTGGTATGTAAAAACAACTTTATTCGGCTTGGCTCTTTTCACCCCTGTTGCAACGCAAGGCGCTCTGCCGTGGGATGAGCCTACAACATCCAAATCAAAATATTTTTCAAGACAAATTGAACAGCCAACCGATGCTACTGCAATTGTATCACCTTGAACGTTTAATTCGTCAATGCATTCCGCAATTAATCTTAAAACGATACCATGCCCGCAGCCTGCACAAAACGTGTAGTCATAATCTTTTTTTATTGTATCTGGTCTTTTAAAAACCAATTTTTCTTCTTTAATTAATTCCGGCATATAAGTTTAATTCCATAACCTTTTTAACAACATCGCCCGCTTTGATTATATCGCCGCCCAATTTTGTTAATAATTCAAATTGAACTTTATTATCTATTGAAGCTTTAACATCTTGAGCCATTTGTCCTTCATTCATTTCAACATCCAAAATTAATTTAACTTTTTTTGAATATTTGTTGATAATATCTTTCGGGAAGGGCCAGAGAGTTTTCGGTCTTAACATACCGATTTTAATTCCCTGTTTCCTGAGCTCTGTTATTGCACTTTTGCAAACTCTTGCAACCGTGCCGAATGCCGTTATCATAATATCGGCATCATCCATCATATATTCTTCGTATAAAACTTCATTTTCTTCAATTTGTTTATATTTATGCTGCATTTTAGCATTTAATACAATAAGGTCATCACCGCCCATATGAAGCGAAACGAGTTTTCTTGGGGGACGTTTATTTGCCCCCTCGCCGACACCGTCTAATTCCCAATCTTTTGAACTTACATCGCCAAAATCATAATGCTTAAATTCAACAGGCTCCATCATCTGCCCTAAAAAGCCGTCCGCTAAAAGCATTGCAGGGTTTTTATATTTCCATGCCAAATGAAAAACTCTGTGAGTAAATTCAACCGATTCATCTATGGTGGAAGGCGCTAAAACTATTGTGTGATAATCGCCGTTGCCGCCGCCTTTTGTAGCTTGAAAGTAATCGCCTTGAGAAGATGTAATGTTTCCTAAACCGGGGCCTGATCTCATAACGGAAATTATAACCCCCGGAATTTCGGCAGTTGCCATAGCTGAAATTGCTTCCTGCATAAGAGCAACCGCACAAGATGATGAACTTGTCATGGCTTTTGTTCCTGTCGAGCAAGCACCAATTACCATATTAATTGCTGCAAGCTCGGATTCGGCATTAATATAGGTTTTATTTAACCTTGGCATCTCGGCACTCATAAATTCGCCAATTTCATTTTGCGGAGTTATAGGGTATGCAAAATAACATTGAAGTCCGGCATCAATTGCCGCTTTTGCAATTGCCAAATTACCTTTAATAAGGACTTTCTCTGTCATCTTAAAACCTCTTTTATTGCAATTTCAGGGCATGAAATGGCACACATGGCACACCCTGTGCATTTGCCTTCCCTGTCTATAAATTCCGCAGGAGTTAACCCCTGAACATTTGTTTTGTCTGAATATTTAATAAGCTTGTTCGGACACACCGAAATGCATATTCCGCAGCTTTTGCACTTAGTTTCATCAATTACTATCTTTGACATACTTCAATTATATCACTTAATAAAAAAAGGGGTTTAAGTAACAAAATATTTACAACATTTAAAATAAATAAAAGCTTTAGTAATTGAATTTTTATTTAATTATGTTTTGTTATTTGACATGCCTTATTAAAAAACGGAAAATTATATATGGGTGAAGGGGTTTTAGATTATGGAAAAAATTATAAAACGGGACGGCCAAATTGTTGAATTTAACAGTGAAAAAATTACATCCGCCATTCAAAAAGCGGCACAAACAACAAACGAGTTTGATATTCAAACCGCAAGAAAATTAACGCGTCAGGTTTTAGAAATTACAAAAAAGCTTGTTGAAGAAAAGAAGGAAGAGCTGAGAGTTCCGACAGTTGAAGAAATTCAAGATATTGTTGAATATGTTCTTTTATCATCGGAATTTAAAAAGACTGCAAAAAATTATATTTTATACAGAGACCAGCACAACAAATTAAGAGATTTTATACAAAGCGCAAATGTTGATATGGTGGATGATTACCTGAAAAAGCTTGATTGGCAGGTAAAAGAAAATTCCAATATGACATATTCCGTTCAGGGGTTAAATAACTATATAGCATCAAACATTTCAAAAAGCTATTGGTTAAATAAAATTTATTCAACCGAAGTAAAAGAAGCACACAATTCAGGTGATATTCATATCCATGACCTTAATATTGTTGCGGGATATTGTGTAGGCTGGGATTTAAAAGATTTATTAAACGGCGGCTTTAAGGGTGTTCAAGGCAAGGTTCAATCAAAGCCCCCGAAGCATTTCAGATCCGCTCTTATGCAGATGGCAAACTTTTTATATACAATGCAAGGCGAAGCCGCAGGTGCTCAGGCATTTTCCAATTTCGACACATTGCTTGCGCCATATATTAAATACGACAACATTGGCTATAATGATGTTAAACAGGCAATGCAAGAATTTATCTTCAATTTAAACGTGCCGACCCGTGTCGGTTTTCAAACGCCTTTTACAAATATAACAATGGATTTAACCGTTCCCAATTATTTTAAAGACGAATTTGTTATGGTTGGGGGCGAAGTTAAGGATGAAACCTATGCAAACTTCCAAAACGAAATGAATATGATAAATAAAGCCTTCTTTGAAATTATGATGGAAGGCGATGCCACAGGACAAGTTTTTACCTTTCCCATTCCGACCTACAATATTACAAAGGATTTTGATTTTGACAACCCCGAACTAAACGGGCTTTGGGAGATGACTGCAAAATACGGCATTCCTTATTTTTCAAATTTCATTAATTCTAATATGAACCCTGAAGATGCAAGGTCTATGTGCTGCCGTTTAAGAATTGATAACAGAGAACTTGAATACAGAGGCGGCGGCTTATTTGGTTCAAACCCATTAACTGGTTCAATCGGTGTTGTTACAATTAATCTTCCAAAAATTGCATATTTGGCAAAAAATGAAAAAGAATTTTTTGAAGTTTTAAAACAAAAAATGGACATTGCAAAAGAAAGCTTGGAAGAAAAAAGAAAAATTCTTGAACAGCTGACAGAATCCGGTCTTTATCCATATACAAAATATTATTTAAGAGATATTAAAAAAAGGTTTAATGAATATTGGAAAAACCATTTTTCAACAATCGGGCTTATCGGAACAAATGAAGCTTCTTTGAACCTTTTAGGGGTGAACATTGCAGATAGTGAAGGGCTGAAATTTGCAAATAAAGTTATGGATTTTATGAGAGATGTAATTCTGGATTATAAAAACGAAACCGGAAACAACTATAATTTAGAAGCATCTCCCGCAGAAGGCGCAAGTTACAGGTTGGCTAAAAAAGATAAAGAAAACTACCCTGATATTATTGTTGCAAACGAAAAAGAATATAACGAAGGCGCAAAGCCCTTCTATACAAATTCAACGCAATTGCCCGTTAACTTTACGGATGATATTTTTGAAGTTTTAAATTTGCAGGATGAGCTTCAAACAAAATATACAGGGGGAACAGTTATTCACATTTTTGCAGGTGAAAGATTATATGACCTTGATGTTATGAAAAATTTGGTGAAGAAAATATGCAATAACTACAAACTTCCTTATTTTACTTTTACACCGACATTTTCAACCTGCAAAACCCACGGTTATATTGCGGGCGAACATTTCAGGTGCCCCAAATGCAATGAAGAAACTGAAGTTTTTTCAAGGGTTGTGGGGTATATCCGCCCCGTTAAACAGTGGAATGAAGGAAAAGTGAGCGAATTTAACATAAGAAAAAATTTCAATACAGAGCTTGTGGAACTGAACAAATAATGCTGATAGGCGGAATAACAAAAAGTTCTTTAATAGATTATCCGAAAAAAATTTCGGCCGTTATCTTTTTAATCGGCTGCAATTTTAACTGCCCTTATTGCCACAACCCCGAACTTGTTATATCGAATATTAATGAACCTATTGATATAAATACGATTTATTCGTTTTTAAATTCAAGAAAAGGCTTGTTGGACGCCGTTGTAATAACGGGGGGTGAACCCACTTTACACAAAAGCTTGCCAGAATTTATAAAAAATATAAAGGATATGGGCTATTTGATAAAACTTGATACAAACGGTTCAAACCCCGAAATGGTTCAAAAATTGGTTGAAAATAAACTTGTAGATTATGTTGCAATGGATATAAAAGCACCGTTTGATGAATATCGAAATATTGTTTCAAAGGATGTCTGTATTGAAAATGTAGAAAAAACATTTAAATTCTTAGTTCAAAATAAAACTGATTATGAATTCAGAACAACTGTTGTATCAAATCTTTTAAATTATCATTCTTTTGATAAAATCAATAAAATGTTCAAAAAAGAAGGAAAAATTAAAAGATATTTCCTTCAAAAATTCAAAAAATCAAAACATTTGAATGAAGCATATTTAAATGCAAAAACATTTACTGATGAAGAATTTGAAAAAGTTTCTCTGCTGTTTAAAGATACTGTCGAAGAATTTATGGTGAGATGATAATATGGAAAGCGAATTTAAACCCTTAGTTATAATACCCACATATAATGAAGCATTAAATATAAAATCTTTAATTGAAGAAATTTTTAAATACTGCCCTGATATTAATTTGCTTATTGTTGATGACAATTCCCCCGATAATACGGCAGAAATTGTTCATTCCATGTGTGATAAAAGAATTTATATCTTAAAAAGAAATAAAAAATCAGGGCTGGCAGCAGCGTATATTGAAGGGTTCAGGCATGGTATAAGTCTTGGCTTTAATGCTTTTATTGAAATGGATGCCGATTTTTCTCATAAGCCGGAATATTTACCCACAATGCTTGAAAATCTTAAAAAATATGATTTTGTTATAGGGTCTAGAAATATTAAAGGCGGCTCTGTTGAAAATTGGAGTATGGCAAGAAATTTAATTTCAAAAATGGGTTCATTATATTCAAAAATTGTTTTGTGGTGCCCGATTAATGATTTAACCGGCGGCTTTAACGGTTGGAAAAAAGAAGTTATAGAAGCAATCGGTCTTGATGATATAATTTCAAAAGGATATTCTTTTCAAATTGAATTAAAATATAAAGCTTACAAAAAAGGCTTTAAGTACATTGAATTTCCGATAATTTTCCCTGACAGAAAACTTGGCGAATCAAAAATGAGCAAAGATATATTCTTTGAGGCAGCTAAAAATGTTTTTAAAATCCGTTTTTCAAAATAATGTCGTAAAAAACATCATTCTCTTCTTTATTGCGGTAATCGCTGTTTTTTCTTTTTTATTTTCATTTGTTTTTCATGCAAGCGATTTTTCCATTCCCTTATTTGGCGGAATTAATTCGGATGTAAGAATTAACATTGAAACCAAACAAGATACGAAAGTTTTTATAAACGGCACGGAAATAAAGGCTTCACCCAATTTTCAATTTAATGATTTTGATTGCTATGAAGTAAATAATTTTCCTGTCTTTGAAATTTCTTTTTCAAATAATGAAATTGAAAAAATGGTTATTTCTGTCGGAGACAAGTTTTTTTATTTTTCAAAATCCGAAATTAAAAATTTTAAAAAAGACAATATAGGCAATTTTGAACTTCCAAAAAATGTTAAATATTCAAAAAATTCAAAATTTATAACAGATAAGGGCATTTTGCATAATTTTTTCATAAATTTTCTTTCAATTTTTTATAACCCTTTTTATTTTATTTTACCGATTATTTGTTTAATTTTATTTATTTTAAATTTTAATTTTAATTTGTTTAAAAATAGTGCAATTTTATGGGGAATAATTTTCTTGGGGCTTATTTTAAGACTTTCTGATTTAAGCCCGAATTTTTGGAGCGATGAACTCTACACCGTTTTTATGGCAGGAAGATTTGATGCGTCTTTTTTAAATACATTTATTGACCCCGGAAACCCCCCATTATATTTTATTTTATCTAAAATTTGGACTGCTTGTTTTGGAATTGAGCCAATTACGGCAAGGTTTTTACCCTTGATATTTTCCGTTTGTTCAATACCTTTGATTTATTTATTTTTAAATAAATCAAAATTCGGGCTTTTAGCTGCTTTTATATTTTCTATAAACCTTTATTCTTTAATAACCGCAAAAGAAGCAAGATGTTATTCTTTATGCATATTTTTGGGGCTTTTGCTTGCAATTTATTTATTTAAACTTTTAGATAAACCTTCAAATAAAAATTTTATACTATATTTCTTAATTTCAATTTTAGCTTTTAATTGCCATTTTTATATGGCTTTTGTTCTTTTTTCAAACTTTATTTCGGGTGAAATTTTTCTTTGCGGGAAAGATAAAATAAAATTTTTAGCGGTTAATTTTCTTTCTTTTTTAACATTATTGCCTTATCTTTTGATAACGGGGCTCAAAAAAAGCCTGTTTAATAAAAATTTTAACGATTTTAATTTTCCCGATTTCAACTTTTACCTTGATGTGGTTCAAAAATTTACAGGCAAGTTTTCAATTTTTATTATTCTCTTTGCTTTAATTTTTATTCTTTGTCCCAAACTGAAAGAAAAATTTATAAATAATGAAAATCTGAAAATATACAATTATTCAATATATTTAATTGTTTCAATGTTTGTTTCAACCTTTTTGTTTTCTTATATAAGGCCTCTTACAAAAGATTTTTATTTTGTTTCAATTTTGCCTTTCTTTTTAATTTCTCTGTTTTTAATCCCCTCTTTATTTAAAAATAAAAAAATACAGATAATCCTTTTTATTTTGGTTTTAATTTCATATTTTGCCCCGAACGACTATATCAAAAGAGAAAGAGCAAGACTTTTAAACTTTGATAATATAGTTTCTTTTTATCTTGAAGATAAAAATGAATCTTCCGTTCTTATAATTCCTCACTCAAAAGAGATGCTCCCATTTGTTTACAAGGGCTTAAAACCTGATGAATTGACCGTATACCCTTTGCCGCAAAATAAAGATGAGCTTATAAGCTTAATTAAAAATAATAATAAGAAAAATATTTATCTTAAAGTTGAATATAACATTTTGCCCGATTTCTTGATTGAAATTTCAAAAATGTATAAAGTTTCTTTTATAAGGCTTGATAAGGATATTATTATCGCAAGGATTGTAAAGAATAAACAATAATAATATAATTAATTCTATGGAAGAAGAATTGGAAAAACTCAGGCAAAAGTGCTTAAATTGCACAAAATGTTCTTTATCAAAAACAAGAACAAACGTTGTTTTTTCAGACGGCATTCCAAACAATAAACTGGTTTTGGTGGGCGAAGCCCCCGGGTTTTATGAAGATAAATCAGGAGTTCCTTTTGTTGGAAAAGCAGGTCAATTACTTGATAAAATTTTTGCATCTGTCGGCTTTTCAAGGCAAAAAGATGTTTATATAATGAACACAATAAAATGCAGACCTCCAAATAACAGAGACCCTCTGCCAATTGAAAAAGAAGCCTGCAGAGAGTATATGGAAGCGCAGCTTGAAATTTTGAAGCCGAAAATAATTTTAATATGCGGAAATGTTGCACTTAAAAGTTTATTGGATGTCCCCTACGGCATTACAAAAGCAAGAGGAAAATGGTTCAATGGCCCTTATGGCTCTAAAATGATGCCTATATATCATCCGTCTTATCTTTTAAGAAACGATTCAAGGGAAGTCGGCTCTCCCAAATGGCAAATGTGGCAGGATATAAAGGAAATTAAGAAGGTATATGAAAGTTTGTAATTTAAAAATTTTTTCGATTGTCTCAGTTTTGTTTTTTTCTCAAGTGTCTTATTCAATGACATCCGAATTTTTTGAAAATGTCGATGTTCATAGCTTAAAAGCAGGTGTTTCAAAATATCTTTTAACAAAAGGCGCCAAAGTTTTTCATATTGAATCATATGAAGCAAATACATTTCAGGCAACGGAAATGATAAGAACGGGTTATTATTCAACAACCCCTTATCAATATGCTTTTAATCTTGTCCCCATGGAAAACGGAACAAGACTTGATTTAATTGCAAACAAAGCTGAAGGCGGCAACGACCCTGTAATGGAAAGAAAATTAATGGATGCTATAAAACAGAGCATTCAAGGAAGGTTTTTATACGGACTTGGTTTTGAATTTGATAATTATTCGACATCCAAGGGCAATATAAAGGCTCCAAAAGGAAAAAATACCGGAATTAAACTGACCGTTGTGAAGTATGATGCACTTAAAAAGGGGCTTCAGCCGGGAGACATAATAACCGAAATAAACGGAGTTCCGCTAAGCGAAATTCCTATTGAAGAATACGCAACGGTTCTTTTTGCAAAAAGCATAAATGATTCCGTTACTCTTACATACAAGCGGGGCGAAGAAATAAATAGAGTAACCTTGACCCCTCGCGTAAGCAACAGAAAAACTTTTTAATTTTTGGGCTAAAATCATCTCTAAAAAAGAGTTTTGCCCAAAAAAACATTGTTGACATTTTGGTATATTTTTAATATTCTTTCATAAATGGGATGGTGTAAAAACAGTAGTTTGGTTTTACACAAAAAGGATAGGAGAAAAGATGAAAGTTATGAAGAAACTTCTTGCAGCAACAGTTGCACTCTGTGCTATTTCTTCAGTTGCTTTGGCAAAACCTTGCGAATTGGAAAGCAAGACGGAAAGCTATGCACACCCTACGTTATTCAAATCTCAAGCTCAAACGCTTGTTGATGCAAAATCTGTTTATGTAACAGGCGGTAAAATTTTAAAATCAAAAAATAAAATTACCGTAGGCAACAAAGACAATGTTTATGTTAAATCGTGGGCAAAAGATGTTCTTGATATTATCAAAGACAGCCAATTGAAATCAGGCTACACAACATCATTTAACCCCAAAGCTCCGACACTTCGTTCAGAAGTTGCAACCATTTTGGCTGAAGGCTTAAACGTTAAAACACCTGAAAGCTTTAAACCTTACACAGACATTAATGATGCATACTGGGCAAAAGATTGGATTTACAAAGTAACGGAAAAAGAAATCATGATAGGTTACCCCTCAGGCGTATTCAAACCTGACCAACCCATCACAAAAGCTGAAGTTTTTGCAACCGTTGCAAAATTAATCAACATTGACCACTCAGCAACAAAAGTTCCTGAATACAAAGGTCAAAAAATGCAGTATATCCCGACTTGGGCATACTCTGCAACAAACGAAGTTATAGCTTCAAACCTGCTTGATGCTGTTCCTAACACCAAACAAGTAATTGACAGTGAATACTTATCAAAAGAACAAGTTGCTTATTTGGTGGCTTCCTTGAGAAAAAATTTAGCTTCACTTCAAAGCGGCAAGGCAATTGCTAACGGCACAACAGATGCTTGCGGCATTACAACCGTTAAAGTTAAACTCTTAGACAGATTGTCAGCTAAAACATCAAACATCGGCGAATGGTTTACCGCAAAAACAACTGAAGAAGTTGTTGTAAACGGTGTAACTTTCCCTGAAGGCTCAATTGTAAGAGGTGAAGTAATTGCTGTTCAAAGACCCGGAATTAAAGAACCCGGCTATATCAAAGTTCAGTTTAAATACATTAAAAACGGCGACAACAAAGAATGCTTGCCAAAACAAGTTGCATCCGCTTCTGTTGAAGACCTCAAAAACTCGAACATCTTAGCAAGATTGTTGGGCGCACCTTTATCAATTGCAGGCAGAGCAGTTGGTGTTGTTGGCAGATCGGGCGGCGCTATTGTTAACGTTGCAGGCAACGGTTTAGAAGAAGTTGGCGACGAACTTTCAAATACACTTGTTGAAACCTTCACACTCCATCCCGGCCGTGGTATGGCAAGCCTTGGTAATTCTGTTGTAACAGTATTCAAAGGCGTGTTTGATATCACAAAAATCTGCGTTTCAGGTGTATTCGGCGTAATTTATGAAGTTGGCGACGAACTTGTTTATGTACTTGTTCCTTCGCTTTCAAATTCATCAAGCTTGAACCCGAACGAAGAACTTACAATTGTATTCTAATAGAATTCAATGAATACAAAATGGCCGCTTTCTTTATAGAGGCGGTCATTTTTTAGTATCATTTTTGAATTTCCATATTGCCCCTAATTTAATTTAATGCTACACTTAAAACAATAGTTATATAAGGAGAAAAAGCAATCGTAAGAGAAGACAATAAGACCCGTGAGCTTGTAAATGAAGGTATTAGAGCAAGAGAAGTCAGATTAATAGATGACGTTGGGGTAAATCACGGTACAATTCCCACATCAAAAGCACTGGAACTTGCAAAAGAAAAAGATTTAGATTTAGTAGTTGTTTCACCGAACCAATCGCCGCCTGTGGCTAAAATTATTGATTGGGGCAAATATAAATATGAGACCGAAAAACGTGCAAAAGAAGCAAGAAAAAAACAGCATGTGGTTGAAGTCAAAGAAGTAAAAATGCGCTATAAAATTGATACGCACGATTACGAAGTAAGAATGAAAGCGGCCAGGAAATTTTTATCACAACAAAATAAAGTTAAGCTTGTTGTTATGCTCAGAGGCCGCGAAATTCAACATAATAAACTTGCGTTTGACCTTGCAAATAAGTTTTTGGCCGATATTCAAGACGCTAACCCCGTTATCGAAAAAGCGCCGATGCTTGAAGGCAAAAACGTAGTTGCAATTTTGGCGCCAAGCGCAAAATAGCCTTCCGTCAGTTATACAAAAGGAGAAATAATGAGAGAAGAACTGCTTTCTGTTATTGAAAGAAACAGCAGAATTCCGTTGGATGAATTAGCTGTTATTTTGGGTGTTTCAAAAGAAGCTGTTATAGATGAAATGGCAGCGCTTGAAAAAGAAGGAATTATTTGCGGATATCACACCCTCATAGACTGGGAAAAAACATCTCAAGAAAAAGTAAACGCTTTAATTGAAGTAAGGGTTACTCCGCAAAGAGGCCAAGGTTTTGATAAAATAGCGGAGAGAATTTATAACTATCCTGAAGTAAGAGCTGTTTATTTAATTTCAGGCGGTTACGATTTGCTTGTTACCTTGGAAGAAAAATCCCTAAAAGAAATTTCTATGTTTGTAACGGATAAATTATCAACTCTTGAGTCTGTTTTATCAACGGCAACTCATTTTATATTGAAAAAATATAAAGACCATGGCACAATTTTGGGCAAAAAACACGTTGATGAAAGGGAAATTTTTACACCATGACAAAGCCTCTTTCCGATAAAGTATTAAATCTTAAACCATCAGGTATAAGAAAATTTTTTGACATAGTTCATGAAATGAAAGATGCAATCTCGTTGGGCGTTGGCGAACCCGACTTTGACACGCCTTGGCATGTTAGAGATGAGGGCATCTATGCTCTTGAAAAGGGCAAAACTTTTTATACTTCAAACGCCGGTTTAAAAGAATTAAGAGAGGCAATTTCAAAAAAAGTTAAAGAAACAAGAAATGTTTCATATGACCCAAACGGTGAAATTTTAGTAACGGTTGGCGGTTCTGAAGCAATTGATGTCGGTTTAAGGGCAATAATAAACGAAGGTGATGAAGTTATTATCCCTGAGCCTTCATATGTTTCATACACGCCCTGCGCAATTTTATCGGATGCAAAGCCGGTTATTATTCCCCTAAAGGCAGAAAACGAGTTCAGATTAACGCCCGAAGAACTGAAAGCCGCAATAACGCCTAAAACAAAAGCAATAATCCTTCCGTACCCAAATAACCCGACGGGCGCTATTATGGAAAAGAAAGATTTGGAAGCAATCAGAGATATTATTGTTGAACATGACCTTTATGTTTTATCGGATGAAATTTATTCTGCCCTTACATATAAAGAAGAACATTTTTCAATAGTTTCGCTTCCCGATATGAAAGAAAGAACTATTTTAATAGACGGCTTTTCAAAGGCATATGCCATGACAGGCTGGCGTTTAGGTTATGCATGTGCACCAAAAGAAATAATTCAACAAATGACAAAAATTCATCAGTTTGCAATTATGTGCGCGCCGACAACAAGCCAATATGCCGCAATTGAAGCCATTAAAAAAGGCGATGATGATATTAAAACGATGAGAAATGCATATAACCAAAGAAGAAGATTTTTAATAGATTCCTTCAAAAAAATGGGTTTAGAATGCTTTGAACCTTATGGCGCTTTTTATGTTTTTCCTTCGATAAAAGAATTTAATATGACAAGCGAAGAATTTGCAACAAAATTTTTGGAAGAAGAACACGTTGCACTTATACCGGGTAATGCCTTTGGAGATTCGGGCGAAGGATATTTGAGAATATCTTATGCATATTCAATGGAAAATTTAAAAGAAGCAATTTCAAGACTGGACAGATTTGTTAAAAAACTAAGAACCTTATAAAAAGGGGGCATTTTCCAGTTTTTCTTTCAGTCTTAAAATGGGGTAATATTCGCCTGCAAAATTAAGGCTTTCCGTTACGATTTCTTTTGCCTTTTTTATATCGCCTTCTTCTAAATATAAAGTTGCATCTATATAGTGAATTTCGGCATCATAATAACAAACTTGCTTTGCAATGTCTGCAAAGTAGTGAACAGCTTTATTTTGATTATTGGCATTTAACACTCTTGCAATAAATTTTGGCGTTTCAAGGTTTGAGTTTGTAAAAAAACGAAATTCATCAATAACTTTTTGCGCCCAAGAAAAAAGCCCGTTTTCAATTAAAAGGTTGATATATATTTCTAAAAAAGATCTCACTTGAAAATATTTTGGCGGTTTTTTCGGTTTGCTTTCAATAATATCTAATATCAAAAGTCCAAAATTTGAAGCGGGACAAATTTCTTCTTTTAATTTAAAATATTTTCTCGCATCGCTTAAATTGCTTAATAAAAGTGAACAAAGTCCCGCTTCATAAAAAAGGCCGTTTGGCACAAAAATTTCTCTCGCGCTTATGTAATCTTTGTTATAAAAAAAATCAACAGCACTTTTTATTTTATCATTCACTTTTTAACAATCTTATGTTATTTATCATTGTTAGAGAAATTGAACCCCGGCAGCATTTGGTTCATCATATAAGCCTGAACAAATTCTTTACTTACATTTGAATTGCCGTTTCCATTTTGGCTCATTGCACTTATCATCGGGATGAAATTCATCATATTGTTATTGTTGTTATTGTTGTTTCCGAACATTGCGTTGATTTGCGCTATTTCGGAATTCATTCCGCCGAATTGTCCGAAATTCATATTGGCCAAGGGGTTGATTCCCAGTTTTGACAATGTTCTGACCGCATCCGCTATTTCTTTATCCGTTGGTTGGCTGTTATTGTTCAGATATTTAAGACTGTCTTCAGTCGGTTGAATGTCGTTGTTTATTTCTTCTTTTGTTCTTTCAATAGCTTGATTTTCAAGCTTTGTTTTCACATCACTGTGCATAAATTCGTTTGATTTAATAAATTTTGTAATGTCGCTGTCATCAAGGTTTGCATCGCACAAAGTTGCATCGTCTATGCAATTAATTGCTTGTGTTGCATAATCAATTAAAACTCTGTTAGAGCTTATATTTTTTGCAGCTTCGTAAGATTCTCTTGCTTTATCGGGTATTCCCAATTGTGAATATGAAATTGCTTTATAGTAATAAACAATGTCGGAGGGCCTTCCTTTTTGAATTATATAATCCATATCTTGAATGCAGCCTGTATAGTTTTTGTTTTTGTATTTGCTTATTGCCTGATAAACAAAGCTTGTCGGAATTTGAACGTTTTTGCTTGCAGCAAATGCAATGCCTGAAGATAAAACAATTCCTGAAATTATTAAACCTGAAATTAATGATTTTAAACTCATTTTAAACCCCTATTAGTTAGAAGATATACTATATTCTATAATGTTTTTGGGTAAAATTGCAACGATTTTACAATAAAATTATACCCCTTCTTTGTTAATATTCTCTAATCTATATATATGATTTGTATTTTAAGGTTTAATTATACAATTAATTTAGTAGTTTATTTTTTGTTATTGTATTTGTAGAGTAAATTTTATGAAAATTAAAATCAAAGAAACGGCAAAAAAATTAAAAGGCTATTCTCTGTATCGCCTTGCAATTGTTTTGAATATGCCACAGCAAACTATATATTCTTGGGCAAACGGCAGAACACAGCCATCTTATGAAAATATGGATAGATTATGCGAGGTTTTGAACTGTTCAATCGGAGATTTATTGGAAGCGGAACCTGTTCAAAGAAAGCTGTTTTCATAAGCAACAAAGGCAACTTTAATTTATTTCTTGAAAAATTTTCTTTTTTTAAATAAAATAATGCTAACAACTTTGCGGACGTAACTCAATTGGTAGAGTCCCTGCCTTCCAAGCAGGTTGTTGCGAGTTCGAGCCTCGTCGTCCGCTAATTAAAACATCGGGAATTATACCCGATGTTTTTTTGTTTATAAACTTACTAGCCCTAAAACCGTTAGAGTTCTTTTTTATATGTCCAACCGCAATCATTATGATATACCATAAGCTTGCTCATTCCGCCATCTATTATTATATTTTCGCCTGTTATAAATTTTGCCTTGTCTGAACACAAAAATAAAACCATATTTGAAATGTCAATGGCCTCCCCTACGCAATTTGCTGGGTGTTGAGCTATATCTTCGTTACTCAGGTTGCAATTTGTTGTGTTTATCCACCCCGGCGAAATCGAGTTGACTCTTGCTTTATTTTTCAATGTTACTGCCATTGAGTGAGTAAGAGAAATTATTCCTCCTTTGGCTGCCGCATAACTTTCCCAATCTTTTTGAGATTGGAATGCTCTTGTGGATGAAATATTTATAATAACCGCATTTTTATTGAAATTGTTTAAAAACAGTTTAACGAGCGCAAAAGGTGCAAAAAGACTTAATTTTTGCACATACAAAAAATCATCCAGCTCGCAAGAAAACAATCCGCCTTTTGATAATCCCGCATTATTTATCAGAAAATCAATTTTCCCGTATTTTTGAATGACGTTTTCTGTAAAATCAATTAAAACTTCTTTTTTGGTTATATCACCTTTATAAGAATAATCACAATTAATTTCAGGGTTATTTTTATCAATAATAATTGTTTTTGCTTTCAGTCCGTAAAATTCTTCGGCAATAGATTTACCTATTCCTGCCGCCCCGCCGGTTATAACAACAATTTTATTTTCAAATTCACTCATATCTTTTTACAGGTCTTCGGGTTTTTCTTTATTCTTCAAGGTTTTCCTGAATTTGAGCAGTTTATCAAAATCAGGTGCGAAGGAAAGCTCAAAACTGAACCTTGGGTTTCTGTAATATGTTTCATGCGGGTTGTGCATTAAAGGAAAACCCCAATACAGCCTTGCGGTTATATCCCCAGGGAGTGAAACCCTAAGCCCAAGGCCTGTACTCACCATATAGTCGCTCTGGTCATACGTTTGAGCGCCGGGGCCTTTGCCTTTAAAGGGGAAAACGCCCGCGTGGTCTACAAACACAATACCTTTAACATATTTGCCAAGGAAGGGGAACACTTTCTTTTCTTTGGTATCTTTCTTTTTTACGGTAATTTTGCTCGGCAGGATTGGGAATAATAATTCTCCGCTTATAACATACCCTGAACGCCCGATCAAAAGCCCTTCTGAATAGCCCCTAACGCTTGCAATACCGCCTGCTTGAAATTGGTCAATGTAGGGCATAACATCTTTTGGCGAATATTGATACATTCCCCTTAATTGCCCCACAATGCCGTGGCCGAAATCATGCAGCCTTATAATGCTGCCTGTATATTTAAAATATCTTGAGGCTTCGTCAAAAATGGGGAATGCCTGATACACCCCTTGGTTTAAATACCAAATACCGTATTTGGTGTCTAACCTTGCACTCAAGGATGTTTCAAAGCTTGTAATTTTATCGTTATTAATTTCATACCCGCCAAATAAAGTGGTTGCCGATTTGTAATTAACCGCAGAATAGCTTGTTAATTCAAATGTCGGTTTTCTTATAAGGGGGTGGGTGTAATACAGTGAATAGTTAAAAGATCTGCTTTCAATGTCGAAAATTTTATAAGGTCCTTCGCCAATTTCAGCCATACTGGATGAAAAAAGGAAGCCTACTCTGCCGTCATATTTGTTAACGGGAATGTTATAATCCGCAAATGGGGTAACAGAGTGGCGGCTCACATAAGAGCCCATTGCAAATCTGTCTCTCTGTTTAAAAAGGCTGTCTGCAGAAAGCATTAAGCCGCCCCTTAATTCGCCGATTGTTTTTCTTCCCGCATTATCCATAAGCCCTCTAACGTGAAACGGGAATTTTTCATCTGCACTTAGCACAATGTCGGTGGTTTCAGGCTCTTCGCCTTTTTTAAGGTTTGCTTTTAGTTTAATGCCGTCATTATATTTATTAAATTTAACAATGTCTTCTTCAAGTTCAACTATCTGAAAAATTTCGCCTTCTCTTGCGGAAATTCTTTTTTCAATGTAAGAATCACTTGTCCATCTGTTGTTTTCAATGTTTATTTGCCCGACTTTTGCTTCAACAAGCTTAACTTTTACAATCCCTTCTTTAATTTCCTGCGGGGGCAAAAACGCTTTTGCCGTTACATAGCCTTTGGTTGCATAAACATAATTAAATTCGATAATCATTCTGTTAAGATCATCGATAGTAACTTGTTTTCCTATAACCATATCGGTTATTCTTTGAATTTCTTCATCCGTTAAAATTTGAGAATTGGAAACAGCAACTGCCCTTACATAAATTTTGCCGTCTTCAATATCTGTTTTTTCAACCCCTGCCGTTACAACGGTTTCTTTTTCCGTTTTTGTAATTTCGCTTCCGTCTTTTGTATCACTTACTTTTACTTCGGAATCGGATTCTTTTTTGTTTTTTCTTTTAAAAAAAAAGAATTTTCTTTCACTTTTTTTATTTTGAAGCAAAGCCTCTTCTTCCTTTATTTTTTTGGAAGTTTCGGCATCATATATTTTTTCCGCTCCTGTTTGATCAATATCAGGGGCATTTTCTATGACTTTTTCTTTGTTCTTTTTGCCTTTTTTTCTTTCTTGGTAGTTTTGAAAATCCCTTTCTTCTTCAAGAAGCCTTTGTTTTTCTTTCAAAATCATCATGTCGTGAGTGTTAATCACTCCGCCGTAATTCAAATTTGCAGGAATCGCGCCATTTATAGGGTCTGCAAAAACCGCACCGTCCGCAACTAAAAGCAAGAATACCAACGCTAAAAGCATGGTATGTTGTTTTTTATTCCGCATTAAATCTTTTTCTCTTTATAATACTGCCAAGCTTATCATAATATAAAACAATTTTTCAATTGCCTTTTGTTAATATTTGTAACGATACTTTAACATTTCTTTAGTTTTAACTGAAATAATTGCCCGCTTATTTTAGCATATAGAAAGGTATGGAAGTAAGGGTATTTTATGGGAAGAAGTGTCAATAATAAGGGTTGCAAAAAATATATAACAGGCATGTTAACCCTGTTGTTTTTATTTCAACAAACTTTATGCATTCCTGTTTTAGCAACAGATATATCAGGCATTAATCCAACGCAAGGCACAGGCCATTATGATATTCACCCTGAATTTGTCCATGGCGATATGGGTTTTAGACACTATGAAAATTTTAACCTTAGTCAAGGTGACATTGCAAACCTTATTTTTCTTGTAAAAAACGGCCAAATCCCTGTTGAAAAATTCGTAAACCTTGTAGATAATCAAATCATAATAAATGGCCTTTTAAACGGCGTTTTAAGCAATGGCGATATAGGCGGGCATGCTATTTTTGTTTCTCCGCAAGGCATGGTGATTGGTGCTTCGGGTGTTTTAAATGTAGGTGCCTTAACTGCAATTGCGCCTACTCGGGCAAACTATGAATCAGTTAGAGGCAGATATTATCAATTAAACACTACTAATGGCCAATACGAACCGGTTTTAAATATTGTCAATGATTCTTATATAAATGAAAACTATCAAACTGTAACAAGAACAGATGCCGAACAAGCGGATTACGACATCAATGTAACTTTAAAAAATGGCGACCAACAAGGGAATATTGATGTTAACGGCAAAATTATTTCAAGAGGAAATGTTGAACTTGTAGGTAAAAATATTACCGTAAGAAAAGACCCAAACAACCCAAATGCACAAAAGGCCGGTATTCTTGCAGGTGTAAACAAAAATTTTAATAATGCAAATATTAAATTAACAACAGTCGAAGCCGCTAATAATTTATTTAATGCTCTTGTAAATACGGATGAAAAAAATGCAAACGCTTTTGACAAGCAAGGGAACATAATAGTCAAAGCGCAATCTATAAAAAATATTACAAATGAAGATATAAAAGAATCTGATATTCCCTCTGAAGGTTTGAATGAAGAAAATGGCCAAACTATAGAAAATATGCTTGCAAACGGCATAATTCAAAAGCCGGATGATGCTTTTGTTAACCCTGATTCTTTTGAAAACAATGCTTCATCTGTCATAATAGAAGATGCAATTTTAAAAGCCCATGATATAGATGTTTCTGCAACAACAAAGGTTGTTTACGATGCAAAAAAAGGTGCTCCTTCACTTAACTATATTACAAATCCTGATTCTACGGTTTTGGGGCAGTTGCTTTCAAATGGATATGCAAACTGGGAAGGCGCAAGGTCTAAAGCAACAGTAACAATAGGTGATGGCGCTGAATTATATGCATCAGGCGATGTTTTATTAAATGCAATTGCAATTGCAACATCAAATATAAAAGTTGCCCCTTTGAAATATACAAAAAAAGTTCAAGTTGCAGATATTGCGGAAATGTATTATGCGCTCGGCACAAAAACCCAAGCAGACGTTGTTGTTCAAAATGGCGCCGTAATTGAAGCAAGCAATGATTTTGTTGCAAATGCAACTTCAAAAAATACACTTTGGGCGAAGATAAAAAACGTTACCACAATGCTGGATCAGGCAATTATGCCTAATTGGCAGGTTATTATTTTAAACACAACAACCGAAGCAGACACAAAAGCAGTAATTGAAAACGGTGCAAAAATTACGGCAAATAACATTAATGTTAACGCGGTAAATGTTACAAACGATTTTATTAACATGGCTGCAAAAACAACCATGTTTCCTGATGATTCTCTCCCTTCATTTTCAATAGCGGCTGCAATCAGAAATGCAGATATTAATACCGAAGCAAAAATAAACAATAAAATAAATGCAAATGGCGATGTAAACGTTAATGCGCAAAATCTCCATGTTGCATCAATTAACTCAACCGCTTCTGTTTCTGAACCCAAAAGTGGCGCATTGGATAGCGCAATTAATTCAGGGTTAAAAGGCACTATGATTGGAAAGGCTCAAAAAGCTGTTGAACAAATTCAAAGCAAAATAAGCGGTTTGTTGGGCACCTTTATTGCAGATGCTGCCCCAAATGCAAGCGGTTCGGTTGTTGTTAATACTGTTAACAACAATGCGACTGCAACAGTTGGCAATCAAGCAGATATAACTGCAAATAAAGTCAACATTAATTCAAATATAGTTGATATGACAATAAACGGTGCAACTGCAAAAGCAAGCGATAATAAAACAGCAAGTTATGTTCCTGCTCCGGGGGTTGCAGTTATTGTAAATGAACAAAATAACAGTGCAAAAGCACAAATTGAAGATACAGACGGCACAAATTCAGCAAAAATAAAAGCTGCAAATGGTCTTAATGTAAACGCTACAACAGAACAACCAATGAATGAGGCCACTTTTGAATTTCTTTTGAGTTTGGCACAACTTGGAACAGATTTGGTTTTGCCGGATGGCGCTTTAGCTGATAATGTAAGTTCATTTGAACTTAATACAAATGCTCCTTGGGATTTAACCGGCCTTAAAGCAATGTTTGGTGATACTTCAGCAGAAATTTTAGCTGATATTAAAGATATAAAACTTGGTTTGAAACAATCCGGTGCCATTTCGCATCTTGGCTTGAAAGGCTTTACAAATAACTGGGCGCAAAGTTCTTCAAAAGTGAAAGATGGCGGAGTAGGCCTTGCAGGCTCATTTGTGTATTCTGAAGTTGTAAACGATACGATTGCAAGAATAGGCAATGGTGCACAAATTACAGAAACAGGAAATGTTGTAGTTAATGCAGCAAATAAAATTATACAAAATAACGCTTCCGGTGATTTATCAAAACTATGGAAAATTTCAGGTGCAACCGGTGAATCAAGCGGTGTTGGCGGAAGCGGCATTGTAACTTATGTAACTAATAACGCAAAAGCACAAATAGGTGAAAATGTTGTTATTGATTCAAAAAGCGATGTTAAAGTTAATTCTGCTAATCAACAATCATATATTAACGCCGCAATAACAGGAAGCTCAACAAAACAAGGGCTTGCTTTTTCAGGCAGCACAGTTGTTCAAGAATTAAAAGGAACAACTGAATCTTCAATAGGCAATAATACCATAATAAGTGCTAATAATTTGGATGTAACTGCAGGAAAGGCTTCAATTTCAACGGCAAAAAGGTCTTTTGACCAATTTATAACAGATCCTTTTGAAAATGAAGAAGATCAAATCATTACAGATGATGTTGACTTATCATCACCTCAAATAAGAAGATTTTTGGAATTAGATGAAAAAACAGGCTTAATTGCGGTAGATTCCCCTGTTGACATTACGGATGGTATTTCAAATATTACAATAACAGGTGCACTTTCGAACCAAAAAGGCACAACAAGCGACCCTTCACAAACAAGCTCAAGCGGTGTTGCAATTGGCGCATCAGTTGTAGTTTCAGATATTCAAAAAGAAGTTAACGCTCTTATTGCAGATAATGCTGAAATTACTCTTAATAATGATTTGAATGTTAAAGCAGACACTTTAAATCAAACATTAAATTTAGCTTTGGCAGGTGCATTTGCAGGCGGTGTAAAACTTAAAAAAGATAAAGGCGACAGTTCTTCAGCTTCAACTCAATCTGCAAACGGCAAAACAAACCTTTTAAATTCTTGGCAGGATAAAACAAGCAATTCTGCAACAAAAGCAGATGAAATGTTAGCAAAAGCAGATAGTGCATCTAAAACTTCTCAAAAATTAGATCAGCACGGAAGACCCATTATTAAAGTTGATGGCAAAGAATATGTAACCGATTTAAACGGCCAATACCATGACGGAAAAGGAAACGTTTTAAAGGATTCAAGCGGTAACAGCGTTAAATATCAAGGTTCTTTAGGCAATGAAAAAGCAAATTTAGACAATACTAAAAAAGCATCAAATAATATGTCAGCTGCTGCTGCAGGCTCTGTTAATGTTCATTTGAATAATTCTAATGTTAAAGCGGAAGTTGGCAATGCAAAAATTACCGTTAAAAACAATCTTAATGTTGAAGCAAACCAAGAAACAAATGTGCTGAATATTGGTGGGGGTGTTGCAAATGCTTCAACAGTGGGTGCCGGTGCAGCGGTTAATTTAATAGAAAATAATAACCAAACTCAATCCTTAATAAATGGTGCTGATGTTACTTTTACAGGCGATGGCGACAACCTTTTAAATATTTTGGCAGAAGAAAACAATGATAACATTCAAGTTGCAATAGGTGCAGGCGTTACAAAAACAAGTACTAGCGATACTGCAACACAAGTATCTGCAGGCGGTTCTTTTAACACAGATATATTAACAAACAAAGTTATTGCCGAAGCAAACAATATAAAAGTTAAACAATCAAACGGCATAAATAATATTGATGTTAATGTTGACGCTGAAAATCATTCAACCTCATATAAAGGTGCAGGCGGATTGTCCGTTAATGTTGCTCAAGCGGGAAATACATCCGTGGGTGCCGGCATGGGCGGCAATCTTAACTTGATTACAAAAGAAACAAAAGCCCAAATTACAAACGATTCGGATATTAAAAATTCAAAATCCGTTAAAGTTACTGCAAATAAAGACAAAAACCAAAAAACAGAAGATTTAATTTCCGTTGGCGTTGGCGGTGCTGTTATTGCAGGTGCCCAAAGCGGCTATACTTTCCAAGGTGCAATGGGAACAGATGTTGTTAACAACACAATAAGTGCAATTGTTGATAATTCAACCATAGGTTCAACAGGAAACCTTGATGTTATTGATAATTCAACCATAGATTCAACAGGAGACCTTGATGTTGTTGCAAATAACAATTTTAATAACGGCAACATTGCAGGAGCTCTTGGTTTTTCATCTGCTGCAACAGGCGTAGGCGTTGGTGTGGGCGCTATTGTAAATGTTATAAATAATAATATTCAAGCGGCAATTTCAAATAATTCAGATATTAAAAACGCAAGCAATGTTAATGTTGAAACATCTAATAATGAAGATTTAAAATTCCTTGCCATAAATATGGGAATACAAACAGGTTCAGGCATTCCTGCTTCAGCAAACGGTATTGTTAATGTAGTTAATAATAATATAATTTCATCAATAGAGTCTTCAACGGTTAATAATTCAGGTTTAACAAATGTTATTGCAGATTATGACAATTCAATTCAAGGAATAACTTTTGTAGGTGCAGGCTCTAATTCAGGCGTTGCAACAATCAGTGCAAATGTCTTATCGAATGTTTTATCAAGTGATAATGTTGCTCAAATAAAAGGCTCAAATGTAACATCAAGCGGCAAATTAACCGTTCAATCAACAACGGATGAAACAATTGATGTAATTCCGGTTGCTGCTGCAATTTCAGGTTCAAGCACGGTAACAGGTGCCGCTAATGTGGGCGTTAATGTTGTAAGTAACAGTACATCAGCCAAAATTGATAAAAACGATTCAGGTAAAAAATCAACAATTTCGGCCAATAACATTGATGTAGTTGCTTCAGATAATACAAAATCAAGTTCAAGAGGCGGAACAATTGCAGCATCAGGCGGAACGGCAACTGTTGGCGGTGCAATTTTAGCTGATGTTTATACAAAAAATGTTGATGCCCATATTGATAATGCAACAATCCAAAACGGCGGAAACGTTAAAGTTGACGCAAGTGCAAAAAATATCTTCGGCGCAGAAAACCCGAATGAAATTACATTGGGCTCTCTTACAAACAAAGTTCAAAACGGCGAAGACATAACAAATTCAGACGGTTTTGAAAACTGGGATATGACCTATGATATTGCAGGCAGCAATACTGCGGGAATTTCAGGCTCTTTAATTTCAAAAACCGTTGTGAACGAAGTTAATTCTTATATAGGGTCAAATGTTGAAATTCAAAATGCAGGAAATATTGATGTTTTAGCTTCAAATAAAACGGTTGCGGATGTAATTGTAGGAAACATTACAGGCGCAACAACAGCTGCAGTTGGCGGTTCGGTATTTTCAAATGTAAATTCGGCCGATGTTAATGCTTATATTGCAAATGGTGCAAAAATAGACACAATTTCAAATGTCGGCAATATAAAAGTTGATGCGGTTTCATCTCAAATTTATAAATCAATTATGTTTATAATTGGTGCCGCAGGAACGGCTGCCGTTAACGGTTCAATTAATTCAAATATAATTGCAAATTCAACAAACGCATATATTGGAAATAACACAACAATAAAATCAAACGGCACATTGGATGTTTTAGCAGGCGATACAATGGATGTCGAAACTTTGAATTTGGGTGTTAATGCCGCAGGAACAGCCGCTGTCGGCGGAGCTGTTTTTGTTGATGTTCTTGCAAATAAAGTTAATGCAATTGTGGGCAACAATTCAACCGGCGGTCAAAAACAAGGTGAAATTAGTGTCGGCAAAGATGTTAACATTAAAGCAAATGACGCTCAAAACTTTAAAGCAAATATAGCGCTTGTTGCAGCTTCAGGAACTGTTGCGGTTGACGGCGTTGCTGTTTCAAATACAATGGCATCTGAAGTAAATGCAGGTATTCAAGATACAACATTAAAAACATCAAACGGCTCAATTAATGTTGAAGCAAATAATGATTTCAATAAAGATAAAGAAACAAACGGAATCGGTTCATTATTTAATAAAGACACTATAAACCAAAGTGATGTTGCCGCCTTAATGCCTTTAGTGGGTATTGTAAACGCTTCAGGCAGCGGAACTGCAAGCGTTGGTGCTAATGTTATTGCAAATGTTGTTTCAACCGCAGTAAATGCTTATGTTAATAATGCAACCGTTTCAACAACAAACGGCCTTAATGTTGAAGCAAATTCGACAATGAACACCTATGACGCCATTATAAGCACAACTTTTGCAACAACAGCAGGCGTTGGTTTAGCAGGCGTTAATAACATTTATTCAGGCGAAACAAAAGCTCTTGTTCAAAATTCAACGGTTGAAAAAGGTAATGTAAAAGTTAGTGCAAATGATACATTCAACTTAAATTCGGTTGTATTCAGTGTAGCTGCTGCAGTTGGTGCAGGGGCTTCTGTTAGTGCAATTGAAAATGCCAATATAATCGAAAACAGCGTTATTGCAAACGTTATAAATTCAAACATCTTAAATGCAGACAGTGTTAATGTAAACGCTCAAAATTCTGTTTATATAAATGACATTTTAGCTGCAGCATCAATTGCAAATACAGGCGCAGGGGTTAATGTAATTCCCGTTATAAACCAATTTACAGGTAAAACAGAAGCAAAAATTGAAGGCGGCTCAGTTAATAATGCTGCAACAAGCCTTTCAGCAAAAACAAAAGCAAATGTTAATGCGGGTATTGCAGGTGTTTCAGCCGCTATTGCAAGTGCAAGCATTGGCGGATATACAATTGCAAACATTTTTGATAATGATATTTATGCAACAATAAATGGCACAGAATTAACAAATGCCAAATCAACCTCATTAATTGCAGAATCTGACATTGATATTTTAAACGGCCTTGCTTCAGGCGGTCTTACCGGAATTGGCGTAAGCGGATTGGCTAATGTTCTTGTAAATACAATTAATAATAATGTCGGCGCAAATATTTCAAATTCTTCAATTAAAGATGGCAGCATTTCAACATCTGCTAAACAGGATTCAAACATTAATAATAATGCCTATGCTGTTGCAGGAACAGTTAAAGGGGCAACAGCTATTGTAAATACGGCAGTAAATGTTTTTGAAAATAATTTAACATCCGGAATTATTGATACATCGGCTGATAATGTTTCAAATATTTCGGTTGTTGCAGATAGCATTGAAAACCTTACAAATACAAATATGGGTGTTGCAGCTGCAGGGCTTGGTGCTTCAATCGGTGCAAACGCAATTGTAAATGTTATTGAAAATACAACAAAAGCCTATATTGATTCAAAAGATAAAACAATAAATTCAACTGGTTCAATTCTTGTTTCATCGGATGATAACATTTTATTAAACAATAAATTGGGCTTAATTTCTCTTGCGGCAGGTGCAATTGGCGCAGGGGTTGATGTAAATGTTATAAATAATGCGGTTATTGCGGAATTATTAACAAATTCAAACGGCCAAATTAATGCAAACAATTTGGAAGTTCTTGCAAATTCAACTATTGGGGCTGATAATTCAATAGTTTCAGCCGCAGGCGGCATAGCAGGTATTGCCGCTAATGTTGTTGTAAATTCATTCGGCTCAAAAGTTAATTTTTCAAACGCTTCAGAGTTAAATTCAGCAAATATAAATGGTTCTTTGGGTGAAATTAATCCTAATTCAAACAACATTCAATATAATAAAAACGGTGAAACAAAAACCGCTTCTTATAATCTAACACAAGGAACAACTAAAGAAGGCACAAAGGCAACTATTAACGGCAACGTAGCCGCAACAGGCAAAAATTCGGACGGTGATGCAATAAAAGTTGCCGCAACCAACACTTTAAAAGGCTATAATTCAGACACATTCAAAATTTCAAATACAGGCGTTTCGGTTGGCGGTGCTGCTGTTGGCGGTAACGTTTTAGCTACTGATATGAAATATAAAACAAACGCTTCGATTGAAGGCGGCAAAATAACCGCAAATTCAGGCAATGTTAAAATTGATGCCAATTCAACCGTAAAGGCGGATATTGATGTTAATCAAGCTAGTGTTGGTTTGGCAGGCATACAAGGCGGTGTCGGCTACTTTAATAATGCATCTGAAACAATTGCAAAAGCGGCAAACAGCGTTATTAATACAAAAGGAAACTTAACGGTTAACGCAAATTCAACCGATAATATTGATATAGATGTTTTAAGCATATTAGGTTCAGTTGCAGGCGCTAATGTTTCTGTTGCTGTTGCTGATACAAATAATAATGTTCAATCACTTGTGTCCGGCAGTGTTGATATAGATGCAAATGATGTTAACATTAATGCTTCAAATGCAAGCAATTTAGCTTCTAAATTAGATACGGAACAAGGCGGCGGCTTAACGGTCGGTGTTCCTGTTAACAGAACAAAATCAAATGCAATTACAAAAGCGTTAATTAATGCAACAGGCACAATTGATGCAAACAATATGAATTTAATTGCATCATCTGATGGTGTAAATGCAACAACAACAATGAAAATGGGCAGCTATTCGGCAATTACGGTTGATGTTGCAAATCAAGGCGCTTCCGTTAATTCCGAATTTTTAGCAGGAATTGATAATTCAAATATAAAAATTAATAACAAAGGAACAACAAACATCTTATCAGGTGTTAAAAAATCAAATAATAATCAAGCTGCATCAATGAAAGCTGAAATTAAAGCTCAAAGAACAGGTTTTGCTCTTGTAGATGTTAAGGTGTCTAACTTCAATGCAACCGTTAATTCAAAAACGGAAGCAAAATTAAATACGGGCAACTTTACAACAAATAACCTGAACATTAAATCTATGGCAGACAGAGATGCTGTTATAGGTTCGAATAATACTAATATAGGCGCAGTAGAAGTTCAGACACTAAACATGAATGCAACTGCAAAAGGTTCTAATACAGTTAATATTGCTGGAAATAATACTATTATCGGTAATGCAATTGTTGAATTAACAGATGACGCTGATACAAATGCTCAAATAACAAATATGCAATTAAGCCTTGTTGGAGCTGCAGTTAATGAATCCGTTTCAAAAGTTGATACAGATACAACAATAAATATAAACGGCACTCTTGCAATGAGTGATATGGATGTTAAATCAACCGTTAACAGAGATACATATAATTCAATTGAATCAAATTCAGGCGCAATTGTTGCAATTGTTGATGTGGGTGTGTTCAAAATAACAACATCAACAACGGGTGATTCAAACGTTAATATAGCTGCAAATGCAACAAATGAAAACTATGATAACGGTTTAACGGTTATTGCAAATGCAGTTAATACGGCAGAATCCGTAACGGGTGAAAACAACAAAGCGTTGGCTGCAATTTCAAAAAATACTTCAGGCAACACTTTAAATGCTTCAAATAACATAAATGTAAATGGCGCCAAAATAAATTCAAAAGGCGAATTTAAACTTGCCGCAACAAATGAAAACAGAGTTTTAATGAAGCGTAAATCCACACAAAGCGGTGTTTATGTAAATTCGGGCGGCAGCTTGTATAATGACATTACATCAAATTCAAAAGTAAATATTCAAAACGGTTCAAATATAAATGCAAGTGATGTTAATATTTCATCAACCGCAAAAATAGGCACAAAAGGTGATGAAAATATAGCATATACAATAAGAGCTGCAGGCGGCATAGTTGAGAAAGAAACAAATATAAACAACACCGTTTCTCAAACATCTGAAGTAAATGTAAATAATTCAACTATAAATGCAACTTCAGATATGAACATCAATGTTGATACAGATTCAAAATTTAGCCAAAGTTTAAATGCAAGCGGTTCAGGGTTTGTTGCAAACGTAGATGGCTTTTCTAATTTAACCGTTACAAACAACAATAAATTTAATGTTTTAAATAATGCGACAGTCAGTGCGGATACATTAAACATTGCTCTTGATTCTTCAAATGAACTTACAAACAATGTTAACCTTGATGCAAGCCATTTTGGTTTCAGAGATATTGACGGCAAATCAAATATCACATTAACCATTAATAACACAATAGATAACAAAGGCCACATAAAAGCAGATACCCTTGCTCAATTTGATTTTATGAAAAAATCAACAAACATTTTAGATCAAGATGTTAAAGTTAAAGTTGATGCTGCTATTCCAACATCTGCAGTTGACGGCCTGGTTAAATATACCGTGAATAACCACATGAATGTTGCTAAAGATGCAGATATTATTTCAAATAAAGATGTTATTGTTAACTATTTATCAGGTAATAACAAAATAACATCAGATATGGTGGAAGACCTTACCTGCAGAATTTTATTCGGCATTCCGATTCATGTTGTAAACAGATATTCAAGAATTTCTCAAAATGTAAGCAATTCTCTTCAATTGGATGGTGTTATAAAAGCAGGCATTGCAGCCCAAAGATATATGTATATCGATAAAGACGGAAATATCGATATGGATAAATTAAAAGGCTTTATGCAAGATGAATATAAACTTGTTAATGCATCAAATGTTTCAGGCGAACAATTAACTCAAGACACAATAAAAGGTTTAGAAGGTGAAGTTGATAAGCTGCAAGAAAAAATTGATGAACTTAAAGCGCAGGCAGATAAAAACGACGCTTTAATTGCAGAATATAAAACTTCGCTTAATGAACTTACAAGTTTATTAAACAATATAAATAATGCAATTTCTGTAACAGATGCTCAAAACCAATTTAAATCAGAAGTTCAAAATGCGGTTGTTGGCGAAGGTGAAAATAAAATTTCACAAGAACTCTTTGATAAAATTTGGGAAAAAGCAAACCCGAATAAGGATACAGGAGCCGAAAATACAGCAAGCATAACAGAAGTTGCAAAAGAAGTATTAAATGGTGAAGAAAACCTTGATAAAAAAGTAAGCGCAATTGAAACTGCTTATAATGCAGCAAACGGCAAATTTTCAACTAAAACAATAGACGGTTATGAATATTCTTTATATAACGGAAAAATTCTTTTAGGAAATGATGATAAAGCTAAAACAGATGCAATAAACAATTTAACCGCAGGCAAAAACGAACTTGCAAGCGTTATTGCAGATTTCGAAAATGCAAATAAGGGTTACAAAGAAAGTTTAGAAACTCTGAATGATTCTTTAACATCCGTTAATAATCAAATTGCATATTTAAAAGAAAACCCCTTGTCAGATTTAGTTATTAAAAAGGCGGCAGTTGAATTTGCAAACCTCAATATTCCAAGCTCTAAAATTGAAATTAACGGTATTACAAAAGAAGAAAACGGCAAAAAAGTCATTAATATTAATGGCGACGGCAAATTTATACTTGCAAGTGCAGGCCTTGGAATTGATAACTATTCAAATAGAGACCTTATATTCAAAAATATTGACCTTGTAAACGGCTATGGCCCGACAGGTTTAATTATAGACGGCACAAACTATAACCACCTTGCAAATACAACAACTCCGGTTGCGGATAATGTTTATTTGGTTACGGAAGGCGATATAAAAGGAATTGTAATAAATAATTATTTTGACCATTCAAATCCTCTTTTATCAAGCCCTGTTGCTTCAGACATTATATTTAACGGCACGGTTACGCTTGGCGGCGACCCTGTAAAAATTTGGAACGAAAGCGGCGATGTTATTTTTAATAACATTTTAACATCAGGCTCTAAAGATATTGTTGCAACACAAGGTAACTTTGAATATAACGTTCCGACAACCGTATTCACTTTAAATAGCAATGACAGAATTATTGCAGGCCAAAATGTTAACATAAATGTTCAAGAAGCAAAAATAAACGGCACAATTAAAGCAGGCTATGGCAACAGAAACTTAACCATAACAAACGATATGTTAAACAATTTAATTGTTGACCCGAACACGGGCGAAAGGAATATGGTTAACCTTGGCGGGGCTGATAAATCGCCATATTTAAACGCGACAAATAACATTAAAGTTTTATATAAAGATAATAAGCTTCTTGTATTTAATACAAAAACTGAAGGCGGAAATGTTAATATAACAGGCAAAGTAACAGGAAACGGCAAAGTTACTTATACAAACGGCTATGCAACCGTTAACATAGATAACCAAACAGATAAACAGCTTGTTATAAACGGTTTGGAAAATAACAGACAAAACGGTTCTTTTGCAAACAAAGGAACAATCACAAATGTTGTTAACCAAGGTTCAAATAAAGCAACAACGAAAATATCATCAAAAGGAAACATTGATATTTTAGGCCAAATAAAATCAGGCTTTGGTTTTATTAATGGCGATAATGTTTCAGAACTAAATATTTCAGGCCAAAACGGTGTAAAGGTTGAAGAAAAACTTTCTGAAACAGGCGAAATTATTGCTACAATTGATACATACGGCAATTCTTCAATTACAAATACAGGTTCATCCATTGTAATAGACGGTATTGTTCAAAACACAAACGGCAATTTAACAACCACAAATGAAGGCTTAGGCGGCACAATCATAAACGGTACATTAAAAAATACAACAGGGATTTTAACTGTTACAAACAAAAACGGCGAATTGCTTGTTAATGAAACAGGAAAAGTAAAAAGTGAAAACGGCACAATAAAATTAAATAATACAACAGGCACAGGCACAACCATAAAAGGTTTGGTTGATGGTGTTAACGGTGATGTTGAAATTTTAAATGAAAACGGCGAACTTCTTGTAGATACCTTGGGTATTGTTCAAAACACGGGCAACAATTTAACCGTTACAAATAAAGGCGATGGCGGTGCAACTGTTTCGGGCTTGATTAAAAATACAGGCAACAAATTAACTCTTGATAACCAAAACGAAAAATTATATATAGATGGAAGTGTTGAAAACTATGGTAATAATCTGGAAGTAAAAAATTCAGGTTCAAAAGGAGTTGAAATTGAAGGCATTGTTAAGGGTGATGGAAATAATTCAATTGTTTCCGTTACAAATACAAACGGCAATTTAACAATTAATGAAAATGCCGAAGTTTCAAATGAATCTAATGAAATAGCAGATAACTTGCTTGTTCAGAATAATAGTTCAGGTGTATTGGATATTTTTGGCACAATATTTAATAAAAATAAAGGTAATACAAAAGTAACCAATATAAACCAAAGTGCAACCTCAGAAATTAAAGTTAATGAAACAGGTTCAATTACAAATACAAACGGAACACTGTTTGTTCAAAACAATGGCGGTTTAGGTATTACTATTGACGGTTTAATTAACAATAAACTTGGTGCAACAACCGTTAAAAACTTGAATGAAACAAATACTTCAGGAATTTTAATTTCTACAATAGGAAGAATTATTAATGACAACGGCCAAATTAATATTACAAATAATGGCCAAAAAGAAGCAGGCATTGATGTTGAAGGTTTAATAAATGCAATAAACAAAGATATTGTTATAAATAACCAAAATTCAAACATTGAAATCGGCGAATATGCAACAGATAACGATAACTATATTTTGGCAAACGAAGGAAATATTGAAATTAACCAAACAAACGGAAACATTTTAAACGGCATTATTGACCCTGATACAAACAATAAAAACCAAAACCATGATTTAGGAAACCCTGACCATGCTTATAAAACACTTATAAATGCAGGTGAAAACCTAACCATTACAACAAATGGCGGCAATATAGGAAAAGACACACATAACCTTGAAAATAAAGAATCAGGCTTTGGTATCAATGCTTCAACAAGAGATTATACGGAATCAATTAACGTAAATGTTAAAGGAAAAGTTAAGGTTGATGCTAAAAATAACGGTAATGCCCTTGTTAACTTGAGAGCTAAAAATTCCGATTTGAAAGTTAACAGCATAAAATCAGACGGTAATGTTATGTTAACTGCCGCAGATTGGAAACAAAAAGATGAAGAAACCCCAAATCCGAATAATGAAGCATATTATAGGGGCTATTCAATAATAAATGCCGCAAACAATAAAAATGTTGCAAATGTTGAAGGCAGAAACATTTCACTTATTTCAAGCAACAATATTGGTGAAAACGGCAATTCATTTACATATAACCAATTAGAAAACGGCACAATAAGTGCAATGGCTGAAAATGACCTTTATATTACAGGCATGGGAAACAATGATAATATTTGGCAGTTAATTGCAAAAAGAGGCAATTTAGGCTTAGATTTATCAGGCAATGCGACAATCAGAGAAATTACCGCAGGCGGAACATTAAAAATTGTTTCAAAGGCCGCTAATTTAACCATTTATGATTTGGGTAAATTAACAAATCTTCTTGGAGCTGAAGAAGATATTTTATATCCTCACGACAAAATTCTTATGTCGACAGTTGTTCCGGATGCGACAGAAATCCATGTTTTGGATATAAACCCTGCAACAAGAATAGATCCAAACGATGCAAATTCAACTTTAAATATTTATAATGCCTATATTGAAGGTAAAAATGACGGAACGGCGGATGTAATCTTGAGAGCGGATAATGTTATAGCTCATGCTTATGACGCTGCAAGCTCTCCTGTTTCAAATGCCCTAAGACCAAATGGTTTTGATGCTCAAGACGGAAGAATGTATGCAAACGATTTTACAGACCCGAATGCACCAAAAGATCTTAAGGCTTCAGGGTTTAATACCGTTGGCGACGGTGAAAAACTCGTGTTTGATATTCAAGGAGTTTCGCCGGATAACGTTAAAGATGCAGGCGGCAAAGAAGAACAAAGAAACTATAAAGCACAAGATGTTGTTCAAACAATAGAAATATTTGATAACCCGATTGGCTTTAAAGAAACCGTATATAAAGCAAAAGACGTAACTTTGTCGCTAAATTCCGGTGAAAACGCACCTTTGGATAACCGTGGCATGGAATTGTTGAAATTCTACACGGATAATGCTTATGTAGATACAAAAGATTTGAATTTGCATATGTCGGATACCTTTATTACAAATTATGCAGAATTCAGAAACGGCAACCGAGAAGGTGAACCGGGCGGCTTCTACATTGACCCTGAAAACGGTTACAGGTGGCTAACAATTGTTGATAATGACTATCACAGAAATATTGCAAACGATTTTGGCATTCCTGTTACATCACAACTTTACACAAAATTAACGGGTTCGTTTGCACTTTCAATGGGCAATTTGATTGCGCTTGAAACAAAAGCCCCTGTTGTTCACTATAACCCGTATGAAGTTGTTAATTTACCAAGAACAGAAAACAGTTTTTACAGGTTAACATACAAAGACGACAAAATTCAAAAAACAACAACAACGCCTGAATTTGCAGATATTGACAAATCTACATACAAGCCTACAAAAAGAGAATTTATCAGGTTTAATGTACTTGAAGATTCAGGCATTGGTTTAGACAAAAAGAAAAAACAAAAAACTCCGAGAATCATCGCAATTGTTGATATTTCAAGGGGCGGTATATCGGTAACCCATGACGGTTCATTAAAGGTTGGTGAAAGAATGGTTGTTTCCTTATCTTGCCATGGTATGGATGTTTCACCCGAAGTTGAAGTTGTAAGGGTTACGGGGAACAACGCCGGCATGAAGTTTATAAATCTTGATAAATCAACTGCAAACAAAATTCTATACATGAATATGTTTATGGCAGAAAAGAATGATAACCTGCAAACATCTTCAAGATAAATAAAACGGCTTAAATTTGATGGAATATATAGAAAATAAAGAGGAAGAACAAAAACAAATAAAAGAAATATGGGGCGATATGTTTAAATATGCCCCATCTAAAATATGCGGAACATTGGGCAATGCAATAGTTATTCCGATATACACATCCCTGCTTCCCCCTGAACAATACGGGCTATATACATTGTCCGTGGCTTTTTTGTCTTTCCTGTGCATTATTTTTTCAGATTGGGTGGGCTTATCGGGCCTAAGATTTTTTAGGTTTGCACAAATAAATAATAACCTTACAAAATATCTCTCTATTTTGATAACCATTTTATCAATCAATTTGATTTTAATGTATATTTGTTCTTTTTTGTTGAAGGATTTTTTCTATTCCTTTTTTAAAATAACACCGGTTTATCTTCTTGCAATTTTGGTTTTAATTATACCTGTTGCAATAAGGGCATTGTTGTTCCAAATTTTAAGGGCGCAATTAAAACCCATTGCCTTTACCTTTTCAACAATTTTAAATCAAATTTTAACAATCGGGCTTTCTGTTTTTATTATAAAAACATTTCACCTAGGTGCGTTTTCTCTGCTTCTTGCAATGGGAATCTCAATAACTCTGATTGATATTTTGCTTATTTTTCAAAGCAATATTTTTTCATATCTGAAATTTACAAAACCTGAGATGAAATATATTTTGCCGATTGCAAAATACGGTGTTCCTATTGCCTTAACGTCTCTTAGTACTTGGATAATTAATCAAAGCAATAAATTTATCATAAATGATATAAAAGGCTTTAAAGAACTCGGCTATGTCGGTGTTGCATACGGGGTTACTTTGCCTTTATTAATGACGATTTTTTCAATAATAACGGTTGCTGCCATTCCGAGAATTATAAGAATGTACGAAGGAAAAATTGCAGTTAAAAATATTGTTTCAAAAATTACGGGCTATTACATTTTAATTTCACTCCCTATTATATTTTTAATGTCAATTTATTCGAAAGAATTTGTTAGCCTTCTTGCGGATTCAAGATTTTTAGAAGCTTATAAACTTGTTCCGTATTTTGCATTTGGCACATTTTTTATGGGTTTAACCGATTATACGACTCTTCAATACCATTTGGCAAATAAAACCTACATTGATTTTGTTATTAAAATAATTTCAGGAATTATAGGAATCGGAATCAATATTCTTCTTATACCGAAAATGGGGCTTATTGGGGTTGGAATTGCAACATTGTCCGCTAATTTTCTTTATTATTTCTTATCTGCCATTATTGTTTTGCCGAATTTGAATTTAAAATATCCGATAAAACAGATACTGAAAATGCTAATCGGCTTTTTGATGTTATATGGCATATATATTTTAATTCATAAAACAGAATTAATTTCTGCGCCTGTTCAAATGGTTTTATTGCTTTTTGTTTTTTATATTATTTACTTTCTTCTTGAAGGAAGATTTAAAAACAAAAGCTTAATTCAATAAATCGGGGCGCTTTATTTTGGTTCTTAAAATTCTTTGTTCTTGTTTAAAATTTTCTATTTCTTTATGATTACCGTTTAATAAAACCTCAGGCACCTTCATTCCTCTGTACTCCCTTGGTCTTGTATATTGGGGGTGTTCTAAAAGCCCGTTCAAGCCAACAGAAAAAGAATCATTCAGGGGCGAATCGGATTTATTTAAAACTCCATCAATCAGCCTTGAAACGCTATCTATAATGCAAAGCGCGCCAAGCTCACCCCCTGTTAAAATGTAATCTCCAAGTGAAATTTCCCTTGGTTTTAACCCAAGCCTTATTCTTTCATCAAACCCTTCATAGTGCCCGCACAAAAGTATTAATTGTTTTTTTTGAGCAAGTTCCATGCATATTTTTTGGTTATAAGGTTCCCCTTGGGGGGTTAGCATAATAAATTCAAAATCATCCGTTTTTTCAATTGCTTCATAAGCTTCAAAAATAGGGGGCGCCATAAGCACCATTCCTGCTGTTCCGCCATAGGGCGTGTCATCCACTCTTCTGTGCTTATCATGGGTATAATTTCTAAAATTAATTGTGTTTACTTCAATTAATTTTTTTTCAACCGCTCTTTTTATAATGGAATAAGAACAGTAATCTTTAATAATTCCTTCAAATAAAGTTAAAACATCGAACCTCAAAACAAGCCCCCGATTGGTTTTATAATTGCTTTTTTTGTTTTTATATCAACAATTGGAACAAGTTCTGAAACAAACGGGATTAAAATTAAATCTTTTTTATGTTCAGATTTAATGCATAAAATATCGTTAGCCGGAGTTTTTTGAATTTCAACCACTTCGCCTATATAATTTTCTTCATTGTCAAAGGCTTTTAGGCCTATAAGGTCATCTATTAAAAATTCATTTTTGTCTAATTTTTTCAACAATTCTTCTTTTGTTGAATAAATGTTTTTGCCTTTAAATTCAATTAATTCATCAATTGAATTAATTTCCATAAATTTTATTATGGCAAAATTTTTGTGAAAGCGAACAGATGAAACATTTAAAGCAAATTTTTCGGAATTTTTATCCACATAAACGGTTTTAACGTTTTTTATATGCTCAAGGTTTGAATAGCCGACTTTCGCTTCACCTTTTATGCCATGAAAATTTATAATTTTTCCGATTGAAATATATTCCATAAAAAAATTATAACAAAAACATTTTATATAATGCTTTCATTGTATAAAATCCAATAAACACAATCTGTCTGGTTGCAATTGTTGCAGTTGAAATCGGCGGAATGATATTTATTTTCCTTTTCTTTAATTTCGGGCTCGCAAATTTCTTCTTCTTTTTTTAATTCTTCCATAACCTTCCCTCAAATTCTAAAAGGCAAAAAGCTGCCCTTGCTGTTGTTTCAGTTAAATTAAGCCAAAAATCACATAGTTTGAATTTTTCAATTTCGCTTAATTTTTCTGAAATTTCAGCCAATATTTTACAGTCGTATGAATTTAGCTCTAAAGTAAAAGCAAGGTTAATGGCGGCGGCTTTTTCGTCATCGGTCAAACCCTGCAAAGAATTGCAGTTATATAAACTCATATAAATTCCTTCCGTAACTTATGCTTGATATACCGTCTTAACCCTGCTAAGATGAAAACAGTGCGTAAGTACATTTTCATAATACACGTTAGTATTATTTAGGTCAACATGTTAGCCTTTTAAATACTAACAATATTTACAAAAATTTATAATTCATGGGTAGTGTATGGCTTTAGTGCGTAGAATCAGGCAAATCGGAAACAGTGTTACATTGACAATTCCAAATGAAATTTTTGATTTTTTGGGGTATGACCCAAATGTTGTTAAATACAAACTCTGCCAAGACGAAACGGGCGCCGTATTTTTAATTATTTTGGAAAGAGGTGTCATGGCGCTTGATGAAAAAAAATTCCAAAAGCACGGTAAAAGCTTTGCAATTATTATTCCTAAGCCTTTGTGTAAAATGTGGAATGTCGGTTTAAATGAAGATGAGAGCCGAGAATTAAGATTAAGCTTTGATGATTCCCCTTTAAAATGGCGGCTGGAGCCTGTTTAATTCATATATAGGATGTTAAAAACATAAAATCCCGCTAGAATTTTGTAGTAATTACAAAAAATGGGAGAATCATATGTTATTAAACCCTGACAAGCTTATTACTTTGTATTGGTATTTAGCATTAATCGGAACAATCATTTTTATTTTAAAGGTTTCTTTACCTTTTGATACGGGAACTGAGGTTGGCGGAGATTTTACATCGATAACAGACACCGACAGCTCTTTTCATATTTTTACAATAGAAAGCATCTCGGCATTTTTTATGTCGGGCGGCTGGATGGGCTGGTGTGCCATGGAACATCTTCATTATGATGTCAAAATTGCAATTTTAATTTCTGTTGTATCAGGTATATTGGGCATGGCATTATTCAGCTGGCTTGTATCTTTGCTGAAAAAATTGGAACATACACCAAAAGCCAGTTTAGACGAATTAAAAGACAGAGTAGGTAAGGCATACACACATTTTGACCCCAAGGGAAACGGTAAAATCCAAATAGAATTTAATTCAAAATTAGATACCATTGATGCTGTTAATGAAAGTGATGAATACATTGAAGCATTTAATCAAATAAAAGTTACAAAAATTGAAAACAGTGTTGTTTATATAGTAAAAGAAAGCGAGTAAAGAAAAATGGAATTATTTTCATTTGCGGGCATGATTTTCTTAATTATCGTATTTGGCGCGCTTGTTTTTGCCGCCAGTCGATATCAAAGATGTCCGTCCAACAAAGTTATTGTTGTTTACGGTAAAGTAGCAGGCTCCGCAACTGCAAAATGCGTTCATGGGGGCGGTGTTTTTGTATGGCCGTTAATTCAAGATTACAGCATTTTGTCGTTAGAGCCGATGACAACAGATATTGACCTTAGAGGTGCATTATCCAAAGGAAACATCAGGGTTGCAGTTCCTGCAACTTTTACATTTGCAGTTTCAACAAACCCTAAGCTGTTGCAAAATGCCGCAGAAAGACTTCTTATGAGCGATAAGAAGACAATCATTTCTATGGCATCTGATATTATTTTAGGGCAATTAAGGTTGGTTATTGCAACTTTATCAATCGAAGAAATTAACCAAGACAGAGAAAAATTTATGGAACAAATCAACATAAATGTTGATGCTGAGTTAAATAAATTGGGCTTGTCCGTTATTAACGTAAACATTCGAGATATAACCGATGAATCAGGTTATATTGATGCAATCGGTAAAAAAGCGGCAGCAGAAGCTATAAACAAAGCAAAAGTTGAAGTTGCTCAACAGGAAAAACTTGGTTCAATCGGTGAAGCTGACCAAAACAGAGAAAAAGAAGTTCAAGTTGCAAATCAAAAAGCACAAACCTCTATCGGGCAAGCAAATGCAGAAAAAGAACAAAGAATACAAACCGCACAGCTTGAAGCGCAGGCTGTTGAAGGTGAAAACATTTCAAAAGCAAATATAGCGGAATACAACGCAACCTTGGCCGTTAAACAGGCAGAAGCTTTGAAGCTTGGTGAAGTTGCAAAAGCAAACGCAGAACGCGACATTTTGATTGCACAAAAAGAACAAGAAGAAGCAAGGCTTAAAAAAGAAGAACTTGCGGAACAAGAAGTTGAAAAATTAAAAATTCAAGTTGAAGCCGATGCCGAAGCTGAAAGATTAAGAAGAATAGCAAACGGTGAAGCAGACGCTATTAAAGCAAAATATTTTGCTGAAGCAGAAGGTGTTAAAGCGGTGTTAGAAGCAAAAGCCGCAGGTTACAACAGGTTGGTTTCAATTTCAAATAATAAGCCTGAAATTGCTACAAGCTTCTTGATGATTGAAAAAATTGAAGATATTGTTTCAAAACAAGTTGAAGCAATTAAAAACATTAAATTTGATAAAATCACCGTTTGGGATGGCGGCTCGGGTTCAGGAAACGGCTCTACAACCGCTAATTTCATGAAAGAATTAATTAAAGCACTTCCTGCAATGCATGATTTGGCAAGCCAAGCGGGAATTGAGCTTCCGAGAATTTTAGGCAAAGTTGACGATTGTACCGCTGAAGCCGGCACATCTGAAAAAGCTTCTGAAACTATAACGGAAGTCGTTCCGACAGGTGTATTAACCGAAACCGAATACGGTTCAAAATCGGTTCTTTGTCCGCACTGCCATGCAAAATACAAAGCAAAAACGGATGAAAACGGCAACGTAAATATTGCGGGCTTTAATGATATAGACCCTTCTCTTGAAGGCCAGCAAATTTATTGCATTAAATGCGGCACTAAATTTACGGTTCCGAACCATAACTAATTTTTAAGTCGTTTAAAAATCACGCTCTTAAATTATTTTAAGGGCGTGTTTTTAATTGTATAATTAAGCCATGACATCAAATTTTGAATTTTTAAAAAACAAAGATAAGAAACTTTTTAATATAATTGATGATGCGGAAAAACTGTATCGAGACGGTTATTTTGAGCAGACAATTGCGCAAACAAGAAAGTTTGCGGAAATTATGGCAAAAAATACGCTTGGAATAAGAAGAACAACGGAAGAAACATTTGATGAAGTTTTAGCTACGCTTAAAGATATAATGGGTGAAAACCAAGCTGAAAAAGAATTTCTGGATGATATGTACTTCTTAAAAAAACAAGGGAATTTGGCAGTTCACGACAGCGCCACACCTTTGGGCGGAAATGTTGCTCTTGAATGTTTAAAAAGGGCGTTTGAAGCTTCTTTAAACTATGCTGTTAAAAACGGTGCCGATAAAAAAATATTAAACAATAATTACAGTATAGATCTTCTGATGACCGGAAAAACCTATAAATTCAGCGAAAAATATCAAAAAATAAGAGAAGAAGAAAACGAAGATTTAAAAAAAGAGGTTGAAAATATAGCGGAATATGCCAAAAATACGGATGAAAATAAAGTTTTAAAAGCAGACTTTAAAAAGAAAAAAGTTATTAAAGATAAAAAACCAAAAGTAAAAACAAAAAAAGAAGCAAGTCCTAAAAAAAATAAAAAAGAAAAAGTTGAAAAACCAAAAGTTCAAAAAGATGAGCTTCTTTTTTACGGAGTTATTTTCGGCGTAATGTTTATTTTATTAGTCAATATAATTTTATTCATACTGCCGTTTTAAAAGGAATATAATATGGAAGAAAAATTTCAATATAAATATTATCTGGATGAAGCAATTGAAGATTTTTACAAAGGCAAATTTGATGATGCCATTTTAAAATTGGATAAATCAATTGAAATTAAAAATGATTTTGAAGTTTCATATTTTTATCGTGCCGCTTGCTATCAGGCTCTTGAAAAGTGGGATATGGCCATGCTTGATTATACAAAAGCAATTCAATTGAATGATAAAATGACGGATGCTTACTATAACAGGGCAAGAATTATATTATCAAGAAAAGATATTGAAAACCCAAAAATTGAAAATGCGGTTAATGACCTTGAAATTGCGCTTTCATTGGATGAAAAATTTATTGATGCTCTTTTTGCAATGGCTGCAGCTAAAAAGAAACAAGGAAAATATAATGAAGCACTTTTATATTTGGATAAACTTTTAGAAATAGAGCCGGATGCAATTAACGCGAAAGCTTTGAAGAAACTCCTTCTTACAAAATATATGAATTAAATTTTTATTTTTTCGTATGTTAAAAGGTAATTCCAATAAGCGGTATAAACTTTTTTAATATAATTTTTTGTTTCAAAATAAGGAATGCTTTCGGCTAAAACATCCATTGAACTGTCTTTGTGCTCTTCAAGCCATCTTTTAACGGCGTTTGGCCCTGAATTATAAGATAAAACGCACAAAGGTTCATTGTCTAAAAATTCATTCATTAAATATTTAAAATAAGAGGTTCCTAAAATTATATTTACTTTTTCATTTTGCAATTCTTCAATTGTAAAGTTTCTGTTTGCAACCATTTGAGCTGTCGAAGGCATTATTTGCATTAAACCCGTAGCTCCGACAGAACTTCTTATATCGGGGTCAAAATGGCTTTCTTCTTTCATTAAAGCTAAAATTAAATACGGGTTTAAATTTCTTTTTTTTGATTCTTTATTAATGTCATCGGCATAATATATGGGATATGCAAGCCTGTATGCCACACTGCCGTTTTTTGGCGCAATTTCCGAATTGTTTATGCAATCTCTTGCAAGAACGCTTGAAAGAGCCCTGTTCCCCTTTTTATATTCTATCCATGACAAAATTAAAGGGTCTTGAATTCGAAAATCTTCAAAGCTTTTGAAATCTCTTTCGTTTGCAAAGTTTTCAAAAAATTGCCTTTGTGCTTTGTTTTCTTTATATGGGTATGCAATATGATTGTTTTTTGAAATTTTTAAAGTTCTTTTATTTGAAAAATGTTTGTCGATTAATGTTGAATATCCCTTATAGGCGTAATAGCTTCTCGGATATTCCGTTATGAGTTTATTTAAAACTTCTTTATAAGAGTTATCAAGCAATTTTTTCTTTAAAACGGAAACATAATAATAAACGGCAGGGCTTTCATCTTTGTTTTTATAAAGTGCTATATATTTTTTGCCGTATTTTAGAGCAAGCGGAGTTTTATTATTTTTAAAGCTTTCCATAAAAAGTTCATATAAAATTGTTGAAGCATATTTTGAATTGGGGAAATTTTCATAAAATTTAATTTTTCTTCTTGTTGCTTCTTCTTCATTAACATAAGAGGCGCTAAGGTATAGCGCAAGTCCTTTTAATCTTGAGTCATCCGCTGTTTTGTATATTTCGTTCAAAGAATTAAGAGGCGAGGGAGAATATTTAAGATATATTTTAAGCGTATTATAAAGCGTTTCTTCGTCAAAATTGGAATTGTCGGATACGAAGCCTTTATTTGCAACTTTTATGATGTTTTTGCCCGAATTAAGTTTATCCAGTGCACTAATTAATTCAACCCAAGATAAGTTTATGGGCACATCCTTTAAAATATTAATAGAAATGGTGCACATCCCGTTTTGAGTTAAAACATCCGCTACAATAATTTTTTGATAATCATCAAGCTTGATTTCTTTATCGTTTAATATTTCGGATAATGCCTCTTTAATGTATCTGCCGTTTGGTGAATATTTAATATAATCAAGCAGGCATTCTTTTTTTTCATCTTTGTTTTTGGTTAATTTGGAAAGATAGTAATTTGAAGCAATTCCGTATTCGGATGTTTTATAATCCGCCCTAAGATTCAAAAGATATTTTTTTGCACCTCGTTCGTTTTTGTTTTTGTAATTGATAATTGCCAAACGCCATAAAACAAAAGGCGATACGTTTTCATCTTTTATAAATTTGTTCATTAAAGAATATTTTTTAATTGCGGTTTTATCGTCGCCGACGGCTTCTGCACTTTTTGCTTGTTTGTATAAAGCATTTAAAAACAAAGGCGAATTGGGGTAAATTTTTGTGAAATTATAATATGCATTTTGAAAATCATTTTTTTCAAAATACTCAACTCCCTGCTTGTAATAAACAGAAGCATCCTTTTTGTGTGAAGAGCCGAAAATAAATATAAAGCCCGCCAAAAAAAACAACAGTGCCAAAATAAGCGAAGATATTATAATTGTAAGCTTCTTTAATTCCATAAGAAAAATTATACCATGGTTATTTTTCAACAATTAAGATAAGCTCGTTTATTTCTTTTATAACGCCTTCCAAAACTTTTCTCTGTGTGTCCGTGTACAAAATATAAGGGTCTGAAAGTTTGTTTTCCACATCTTTTTTAAGAATTTTTAATTTATTGGCAACCAAAAAATCAAAGTCTTCTTTTTGCTTGCTGTCTAAAACATCCGATATGCTTATACAAACTTTTGCATTGTTCAGCATGTGCGCGGAATTTTTAAAATCAAATAAAGAAATTGTTTCTTTAAGATATTTAAGCCCAAACGGCGTTATTTTGTATGTTTTAGATAATTTCCCCCCGTCTGACATGGAAGAAGAATATTCAACACAGCCTAAATTCTCTAATCTTTTTAATGCAGGGTTAATTGCACCCAATGAAGGGCATGAAAATATAAAAAACATTTCCCCTATCAGTTTTTGAATTTTATATATGGTGCAGTCATATTTATTTAAAATATATAAAATTAAAAGCTCAAGCATAAAATATCCCTACCTTGTTTATATTTTATAATTTTTCTTATTCGGTTGCAATAAAAAATAAAAGCGGCATGGAAACCATACCGCTTAATATTATTTTCAAAAAATTCCGAAAAACTATTTTTTGTTAACAAGTTCTTTGAATTTTTTGCCGGCTGAGAATGCAGGAACTGTTTTTGCAGCAATTTTAATTTCTTTACCTGTTTGAGGGTTGCGGCCAGTTCTAGCAGCTCTTTTGCGAGCTTCAAAAGTACCAAAGCCAACTAATGTAACTTTTTGTCCTTTTGAAACTGATTTTTGTACTGTTTCGATGAAGCTGTTTAAAACTTCAACTGCTTCTTTTTGTGTAACTTTTGCTTTTTTAGCAACTTCTTGTACTAATTCTTCTTTGTTCATTGTAGAACCCCTTTCTATATGTGTCTGATTATATTGAATTTTCTTATCTTTGGCAAGTTTTTTATAAAAAAAATACAAAACTTATACTATTTTTATTAAAAACTTGTTATAATTAGTATATGGGAAATCTCAGGTGGTATGACAAAGATAGGTATCTAAGCGCTTTTATGACGCTTCTTGAAACTTTGGATGAAAAACTCCAATCCGAAGTTGCAATTGACATCCTGGCTTCCGTTCCGAAAGTTATCAGCATGGATTGTGTCTCTTTTTTAAGAATTGTTGAAGAAAATGACCCAAGAAAATACAATCGCTGGTATGACAAAAACCCCAATATTCATAGGGTCGTTGAAGCTATTCGTCAGCTTTCGGATAATGAACGCGAAAAGCTTTATGAAAACATTCAAAGCATCATGGAGCAATACACCGAATTAGACTTAACAGGGCTGAAACTTAAGGAATAATGAAAAAAATACTAATCACTGGCTCATCTTCGGGAATCGGTAAGATTGCGGCAGAAACTCTAAAAAGTGCGGGATACAAAATCTTTCAAACGGGCAGAAAAAAGCTTGATGTTGAAAATTACCTAAGTATAGACCTTTCTGACCCCAAAAATGCATTTGAACTTTATACTTTCGTCAAAGAAAACTTTGGCGAGATTGATGTGCTTATAAATAATGCCGGTGAATACCTTTATTCTCCGATTGATAAAATGAAGCTTGATGATATTATAAAAGTTTTTAATTCAAACTTTTTGTCTCATTATTATTTAACAACCCTTGTTGTTCCTTATATGAAACAAAATAAATTCGGCAGAATAGTAAATATCGCTTCAATTTCTGGTGTTGTGGGCGAAGCGAACGCAAGCCTTTATGCCGCCACAAAATCTGCATATTACGGGTTTTCAAAGTCTTTGGCACTAGAGCTTGCCGAATTCAATATAACCGTTAATTCAATTTCGCCGGGGTGGGTTGAAACGCCTTTAACAAATGGCGCCTTAAATGAAGAAGAAAAAAGTGAAACACTTGATATAATTCCCCAAAAAAGGTTTATTGAACCCGTTGAAATTGCTAATTTAATTAAATATTTAATTTCAAATGAAGCAAAAGGAATAACCGGACAAAACATAAACCTTTGTGCGGGGCTTTCTTGCGGGTGTTAAATTTTAAAACATGTTACAAAATGTTTTTATTTTAGCAATAAAATTTCTTTAGCTGTTTTTTCAAGCTAAAATCAAATAAAAGGCTAAAAATAGTTAATGAAGTGTGGTTTAAATAGTTCTTTTTCGAATATTAATTTCGGTTCTGCGACCGAAAACACTTCTATGAAGAATGCGAAATTGAATTTAGGAGCCGTTACGCCGCCCAATCAGCTGCCGAATGTCTCCCTTAGAGAAACCATAACAAGCTATGAAAACCCCCAAAGTGTGTTAAAACAAGGCGGGGGTAATTCGTTTAATTCGGGCAAAGTCAGTGCAGGGCTGGCATTTTCTGCAATGGCTTTGTCCCTGATTTCTCTTTTGCCTTTTATAAGAAAGCATTGATGGCAGTTAAATTGAAGGGTATAATATGAGGGTTGCAGGTTTAGAAAATTACAGTTTAAATTCGCTTAATTTTGAAGGTCGGAGCAAACGAAGACAAAAACACGAAAAGAAAGAAGGGTATCAAAGACCAAGCTGGACGCCTGAATTCTATTTTGAATACGGCTCTAAAATTCAAGACGGCTATGACCCGTTTTTGGTAGGCGCAAGCGGCATAAAAACAGCAAAAAGTGCTCATCCCTTCAGTGAATCATATTTTGATTTTGAAAAATTGTTATCCATCGATTTCCCCGAAGAAGTTAAAGATAAGCCCCGCCCGTTTGAAGAAACCCATGGGAAATACATTTTGGACAGGTACCAAAAAGAGGCGGTTGATGCATACACAAAAGAAAATGCAACAACAATTGTTTCAGCCCCCACGGGAACAGGAAAAACGTTAATAGCGGAATATGCAATTAAAGACGCTCTGAATAAAGATAAAAAATTAATTTATCTGTCCCCCTTAAAAGCTTTAAGTAACGAAAAATATACGGAATTTTCAAAATTATTCGGCGAGTATGATGAAGACGGAAACCTTATAAGTACTGATAATATCGGGCTTCTGACAGGCGATACTTCAATTAATCCGAATGCTCCCATACTTGTCATGACAACAGAAATTTACAGAAACTCGCTTTTATCAAGAGATAAAAGAATAGCAGATATTGAATATGCTGATTATGACGGCGTTATTTACGATGAATTTCACTATATGGGCGACAAAGAAAGAGGAACCGTTTGGGAAGAAGCGGTTATGAACACCCCAAGCCACATGAAACAAATGATGCTCTCTGCAACAGCATCAAATGCTAAGGACATTGAAAATTGGCTTTCCGAGTTAAGCGGCGAAATTCCTACTCATCTTGTAAATGTGCCGGAATCCGAAAGGCATGTTCCTCTAAGAGAATATATTTTAACAAAAAACGAAGAAGGCAAACTTCAGCTTGAAGCTGCCAAAACTCACAAAATCGATTTATACCAATTTGAAAATAAAATCAATTCTTCAGACCGTCAGCTTGCAGTAGCGCAAGAAGCGGCAGAAATTTTGGGCTTAGAAGATTACGATGCCTTTGCAAAGTATTTAAGAAGTTTAGCCGGCAGAAGAAATGAACTTAGCGCAGGGTATTTGGCGGATAAATTAAAACAAGCGGGCGCCGATAAAGATAAAGCTGAAGCAATCGGGCTTATTTTATCAAATAAAGGTTCAACAACAATTAAAAAAGAACCGGAAGGAAGCTATGTTGATAATCCTAAATTCAGCAAAGTTATCAAACTTTTAGACGATAAAAAGATGACACCTGCCTTATTCTATGTATTTTCCAAAAAGGGTTGCAATAAAGAAATGGAAAAGGCTGCAGACCACTCTGAAAGCTTGTTGACACCGGAAGAATCAAGAATGGTGTACGATGAAGTACAGAAGGCAAAAGAAAAAGGCGTATATTTCGGTTCCGATTTTGATGATATGGAATTAGAACGTCTGATGAAAGGTTTTGCGGTTCACCACGCAGGAAAACTTCCCGCCTATAAAAGTCTTGTTGAAAATTTGGCAAGAAAAGGGCTTGTTAAAGCTTGTTTTGCAACAGATACTTTAATTGCAGGCATAGACATGCCAATCAGAACGACCGTATTCCCTTCTATGGAAAAATTCAACGGCGAAGAAATAACCGATATTTCAAATGCGTCATTTAAACAAGGCTCAGGCCGTGCAGGAAGAAGAGGCAAAGATGAAATCGGAAATGTTATTGTAATTCCGTACGATTATGAACAATATGAAAAATATGTTGAAAAAACATCTTCAAAAGATACTTCAATAAGAAGCCAATATCAAATTTCATATGCTTCTTTATTATCCGAAAGGAATTTGAACCATTATGATGATATGTTAATAAGGACATTTGCCGCACATCAAAATCCGGACAGTTTAGAAAAGAATGACAATCTTATTAACGAAAGAATCGATATATTAAAATCATTTGGTTATATTGAAGAAAATGAAGACGGAACCTATACAAGAACCGAAAAAGGCGAACTTGCAAAAAGTGTGTTTGGTATAAACGAAATTATTATGACCGAACTTTTGCTTGACCCCGCATATTTAAGTCAAATGTCATCAAGAGAATTAATTGCAATTTGTTCAATGTTCTCTGATGTTAAAGACGAAAACCCGTCAAGAGAATTTAAGGGCGATATTGCTTATTTGAATAATTCTCTAACTCCGATTTTAAATTTGGTTGATGATGTTGACCAGTTTGAAATGGCACATGGGCTGAAAGAAGAGCCTACTCCTATAAGTACAAACCTTGCGCCTTATATTGTAGAATTCTCAGAACTCCCTGATGACAGAGATGAAGCAATAAAAGGCTGGGGCGAAATTATGAAAAAAATGAGAGAAAAAGAGCTCATTTATCATAACGGCGACTTTTTAAGAGTTATAAACGGCACAATAGACATCTTAAAACTTGTTTATGAATTATCGCCCGATGAAAATGTAAGAGATTTTGCAATGGAAGCTATTTCTAAGTTGAGAAAACCGCCGGTTGTGGATATCTTTAACTATGAATTGAGCGACGGCAAAAAAGAAGAAGAATAAAAACTTTCTTTTTTAAATTAATAAAAAATACAGCCCTTAAAATTAAGGGCTGTACTAGTTTATGTATATTTTAAACTAAACTTTTGCAACGTTAACTTGTTTAACAACGTTTTCAAGAGCTTCAAGAGCGTCAGCAGGAAGTTTATCAATGCCTGCTTTTTCTGTTTCTCTTGATTTAACGAAGTTAATTCTGTCTTGCATTCTTGCTGCAAATTGTTCAGCATATTCTTTATTGCTAAATGATGCATCAAAGCCATCAATATCCATAATTTCGATGTCTGAGAAGTTTTCCCATTTGTGGAATTTAGCTGTACCTTCAACGATAGCTTCAATGATGCCAAGTGTATGAGCCGGTTTAACTTTTGTGCCCATAAATTCACCTGTATTTAAGATGTAGCAATCAACGCCATCTGCGATTAATTGTTTAAATCTTGTATAATCCATTTCCAAAGGATAAACTCTGAACGGGTTAGCGTAAGGTTCAACAACTAATGCGTTAGGGTCAACACCTTTTGCCAATCTTTCAGCAGATGATCTTTTTGTAGCTAAGGTTGCACCCATAGCAGAACCTAATGAAGCACCTGATAATTTTAATACAGGAGGAATTGTAGGATCTTTCATCAACCAGAAGATAGCATTAATAGGTTCATTAATTCTATCTACTCTGTTTGGAGACCAAAGTTTTGATTTAACTGCACGGCCGTTACCGTTTCTGATATCTTCCGTGATTGAAACAACTTTGCCGTCAGCCAACTGAATAGCGCCTGCGTTTTGTTGAGTCAAAATGTATTTGTTATCAGCGCAGCCAATCGGGTAGTCTGCTGTTTTATCAAAGTATGCAGGTTCAAGAGCGATTGTGTATTTATCGTGAATGTTGATGATAAATGCGTCATCGTGAAGAACGGTGATATTGTATTTGTCATTGTGTTTTGCGTGGGTAATTGTTGATTTACCGGAACCTGATAAGCCAAATACGGCAACTTGGAATGATTTATCGTTACCCAAGTTATATCTTTTCATACCGCCATGGCATGATGCGTAACCGTTTCTTGCAGCGCAGCCCCAAGCAAGTGTCAATGTACCTTTTTTGTGTTCACCGAAGTATCTCATACCTAAAATTGCTGCGCAGTTATGTACAGGGTCAAAGAATGTTAAGCCGTATGGGAAATCAGGGTGTGTCCAATCAGGATCTGAGAAGATGTATAAATCGCCTTCGTTGATTTCTCTTGAATTTGCGTACATATTTGAATAGTATTCATTAATGTATTGGAAATTTAACATCCAAGAATACATAATATTTTCGAAGCCTTCAGGAATTAAAAGATGAGCTTTAACCATAAAGTCTTCTTCCAAACCTACAACAACTTCGGTTCTATACATTAATCTATCACGTGTGCCGTAAATTGCTTCACGAATGATAGGTAATAAATAACCAAGGTCGCAATTGGGTTCGCCGACAATTTTTCTTGCTGCTGCGCAACGGCCGACAACTGTACCGTCGTTGAATAATAATTGGTTAGCGCCTTGAGGAAGACCGATTTTTTCGGGTTCATAAACAGGCATGCCTGTAAGTTCAATAGTTCCGGGGCTGTTCAATGCTAATTTGTAAGCTTCTGAAACAGATTGAACATGTTCAACATTGTTTCCGAAAAACGGTGCAGTAATTGTTGCACGAGCAGCTGAATAAAGCTGTTTTAATTCTTCGGAGTTTGTGAAAAATTCTTTTGTGGTCATAAATTTATCTCCTTTTTTGCTCACGGATGCAATACACTAAAGCTATTCTAACACAAAAATTTTATGGTAAAATCAAATTAAATTAAAAAAAGGAGTAAATTAATGGAAACTATCACAAAATATGATATAAAAGACATAAATTTAGCAGAACAAGGTAAAAAAAATATTGAATGGGCAATGAAAGACATGCCTGTTTTAAACAAAATCAAAGAAAGATTTAAAAAAGAACAACCCTTTAAGGGCTTAAGACTAACCGCTTGCGTGCATGTTACAAAAGAAACGGCAGCTCTTTGTATTGCAATGAAAGAAGGCGGAGCAGATGCAATTTTAGCGGCTTCAAACCCTCTATCTACCCAAGATGATGTGGCAGCAGCTCTTGTTAAATATTGGGATATGCCCGTTTATGCAATTGCGGGCGAAGACAAAGAAACCTATCAAAACCATGTGGATATTGCCTTAAGCCATAAGCCCCACTTAATTATAGATGACGGGTGCGACCTTGTTGCAACGGTTCATTCAAAAAGAAGAGATTTATTGGAAAATATCATAGGTTCAACCGAAGAAACAACAACGGGTATTATTAGATTAAAAGCAATGGAAAAAGACGGCTCGCTTGAATTTCCGGCATTAGGTGTTAATGAAAGCTTAACTAAACACTTATATGATAACCGCTATGGAACAGGGCAATCTTTAATGGATGGTTTTATCAGAGCAACAAACATTCTTCTTGCGGGTAAAACCGTTGTTATTTGCGGCTATGGCTGGTGCGGCAGAGGCTCTGCTACAAGAGCAAGAGGATTGGGCGCTAATGTTATAGTAACGGAAGTTGACCCCCTAAAAGCGCTTGAAGCTGCAATGGATGGGTTTAGAGTAATGCCGATAGCGGAAGCCTCTTTAATCGGTGATATTTTCTTAACCGTAACGGGTGATAAAAATGTTGTTGATGTAGAGCATATGCTAACTATGAAAGACGGCGCATTTGTCGGCAACGCGGGGCATTTTGATGTTGAAGTTAATGTAAACGGGCTTAGAAAACACGTTGTTGAATACAAAAATATTCGCCCTTCATTAGATGAATGGGTTTTAGATAACGGCAAAAGCATTTATGTTTTATGTGAAGGAAGGCTTGTTAATTTGGTTGCGGCGGAAGGACACCCTGCAAGCGTTATGGATATGAGCTTTGCAAATCAGGCACTTGGCATTGAATTTATCTTAAAAAATAAAGGTAAATTGGAAAACAAATTATATTGTCTCCCAAAATCGGTTGATGTTGAAATAGCAAAAATTAAACTGGATTCTATGGGAATAAAAATTGATACCCTAACAAAAGAACAGGAAGAATACTTAAACAGTTGGACACAAGGAACATAAAAAATGAAATTGGATAAAATCTGCAAATTTTTATCAGGTCTTAAAATGACTGTACTTTCAATGATATTTCTTATTTTAAGTGCCGTTTTGACATTTTTTAAAATATCATTCTTTGTGGATTTTGCGGTTTTTACAATTATAATTTCAGGTATTCCGATAATATACTTCGGACTTAAAAATTTACTTATAAACAAAAAATTAACCGCTTCTCTTTTAATTTCAATTGCAATGGCAGCTGCGATTTTAACAAATGAAATTTTTGCAGCGGCAGAAGTTGCCTTCATTATGGCACTTGGCGGAATTTTGGAAGACCTTACGATAGATAAAGCTAAAAAAGGAATAACAAAGCTTCTAAACCTTGCTCCAAAAACGGCAAGAAAATTAAATATTAATGATAATTTGGTAACGGAAGAAACCGCCCTTGCGGAAAATATTCAAAAAGGCGATATTATAAGAGTTTTGGCAGGTGAAGACATACCTGCGGACGGCGTTATTATTTCGGGTGAAACTTCAGTTAACCAAGCAATTGTAACAGGGGAATCAATTCCTTGCGATAAACAAAAAGGGGATATTGTATTCTCGGGAACAACAAACTGTTACGGTGTAATAGATATTGAAGTTACAAAAGAATATAAAGATTCAACAGTTCAAAAATTAATATCTCTTGTAAAAGAAGCCGAAAACAAAAAAGCGCCTGCACAAAGAATTGCAGACAGGTGGGCAGGGGTTTTAATACCGTTGGCTATTTTATTTGCCGTTATTATATATTTTGTTACAGGCGAAATTTCAAGAGCGGTAACGATTTTGGTTGTTTTTTGCCCCTGTTCTTTTGTGCTTGCAACGCCTACATCAATTATGGCGGCAATTGGCAATGCTACAAAAAAAGGAATTATCATAAAAGACGGTATCGGGCTTGAAACCGTCGGCAGGTGTACAACCTTTGCTTTTGATAAAACCGGCACTTTAACAAAGGGTGAACTAACCGTTTCAAGCATTGAAAAATTTTCTGACGTTTCCGTTGATGACATTTTATATTTGGCTGCATCATCCGAGATGAAATCGGAACACCCGATTGGCCGTGCTGTTGTTGAATATGCCTTATCAAAAGATTTTAGATTAAATGAAACTCTTGATTTTAAAATGTTTTCAGGCAAGGGAATTTATTCAAAGCTTGATAATAAAAGAATTTATGTCGGCAATGAAAAGTTTATGGAAGAAAATGATATTGAGTTAACAGGCGAAATGAAAAAAGCGGTTAATTCAAAAAGGCTGGACGGTAAAATTGCTTTAATACTTGCCGTCAATAAAGAACCCAAGGGAATTATTTCGCTTTCGGATACCATAAGAGAAAATTCCATCAAAGTAATATCCGAACTGAATGAAAAAATGCGCCTTGAGACAGTTTTATTAACGGGAGACAGCAAACTAACCGCAGGCTATTTCGCAAAAAAAGCGGGAATAAATACAATTTATTCAAATCTTTTGCCAAAAGAAAAGGCAAACAAAATTGAAGAACTCCAAAAAGAAGGCAAAATTGTCTGCATGACAGGAGACGGCGTAAATGACGCTATTGCCCTAAAAACCGCAGATGTCGGAATTTCAATGGGAAGTTTCGGCTCTGATATTGCAATTGAAAGCTCTGATATTATAATAACAGGCGATGACCCGAATAAAATTTTATATTTAAGAAAATTGTCGAATGCAACAATAAAAACAATTAAAACAAACATTATAATTTCAATGACAATAAATATTATTTCTCTCACATTATCCGCACTTGGAATTTTGGTTCCCGTAACAGGTGCCATTGTTCATAATATTGCTTCCGTTTTGGTTGTTTTAAATGCAAGCTTTTTGTATGATAAAAAAATAAACTGATGTCGGATTAAAATTTTTTCCTTTTAATTTATAAAAAATTTGAAAGGAGAAATTATGAAGAAATATATTTGTGTAGTTTGCAGTTATGTTTATGACCCTGAAATAGGGGATGATGTTCAAAATGTTCCCAAAGGAACGGAATTTGAAGCGCTTCCTGATGATTGGGTTTGCCCCGAATGCGGTGCATCTAAAGAAGATTTTAGAGAAGTTTTATAAAAAAATTTTTTATGCTAAAATAAATGTACCGTGCTCCACGGGGCGTTGCGAACTCTTGACCTGAAGCTTATGCAGGGTGCAGAGCCTGTTATGAGGGGTCATTTGGTTTGTTATTGAACTTTGAATATTGTTGATATTTTTTATTTAAGTGGCGATTATGCTTCGAACCGTGTCAGGATGGAAACATAGCAGCACTAAGATGATGTTAACGGGTACTTGATAAAAAAAGGAGATATGAAAAGCAAAATGCTTATTGAATGGCAACGATAGACAGTGGCACGGTTATTTATTAAAAAAGCTCCCTTAAATTAAGGGAGCTTTTAATTTGTTTTTATTTCTTATGCCATTTGTGAGCAGCAACCAACTTCACAGCCTAAGAATTCTTTTGCTTCATTCATTCTCACTTTAATTCTGCCGTCAACTGCAATGCCTTCGCCGGTTTTTTCAGAAATTAAAAGCGGGTTAATATCAAGCTCATCAATAAATTTGAAATCATTAACGAGTTGAGATAACCTTAACAATGTTTCTTCAATTTGGTTAATTTGAGCAGGTGTTGTGCCCCTTGCGCCTTGAAGAAGTTTATATGCTTTAACCGATTGAACCATTTCTTTTGCATCAATATCAGTCAAAGGTGCAATTCTAAATGTAACGTCTTTCAAGGTTTCAACAAACACGCCGCCTAAACCGAACATCATCATCGGGCCGTATTGCGGGTCTGTTGCAATACCGCAAACCATTTCACGGTTGCCTTTAACCATTTCTTGAATAATAACGCCTTCTAAGCCTTCAAGTAAGCCTTTTTCTTCAAGACGGCCTAAAAGCGCTTCATATTCTTTTCTTAATTGTTCTTCTGATCTGATATTTACAACAACACCGCCAACATCTGTTTTATGAGATGTTGTTTTTGATGTCATTTTCATAACAACAGGATATCCGATTGAATTTCCCAATGTAACAACTTCATCAATGTTTGTTGCTAAGCCGTATTTGCAGGCTCTAATACCGTAAGCTTGAAGAACATCAATAGATTCTAAAGTTGTAAGCTGGTCTCTGCCTTCTTTAACAGATTTTGCGATAATTTCTTTAACTTTTTGTCTGTCAACATCAAAGCAAGGAACTTTGCCTTCCGGTCTTTCCATCCAAAGCCTTTGTTGGTTTAATCTGTTCAAACCGTCTGCTGCTTCTTCTGCGTACATAAAGAACGGCATATTAACGTTTTTATCCGATAATTTTGTAAAGAATTCATTCTTTGTCATAAATACGCCGATAATCGGTTTTTGAGGATTTTTAGCCTTAATTTCCATCAGGGCTTCTGCAACATCTATATCTTTCAAACCAAGGAACGGAAGATAAATTACAATAATCATATCAACGTTTTCATCGGCAATAACCGTTTCAAGCGTTTGTTTGTAGTGTTCGATAGGAGCTGATGCTATCATATCAATCGGGTTTTTAACTGAAGCGGCTGATGGTAAGAAGCTTCTTAATTTTTCTTTTGTTTCATCCGTTATTTTTGCCATTTGCATGCCGTATTCACAAACTGCATCCGTTGCCATAATCCCCGGGCCGCCTGAGTTTGTAATGATTGCAACTCTGTCGCCTTTTGGAATTGGGCAGTTTGCAAAAACTTTAGCTGTTGCAAAAAGGTTTTTCAATGAAAATTCTCTTATAACGCCTGATTGTTGTAAAAGTGCTGCTGCTGCTTTATCTGCACCTGCTAAAGACCCTGTATGAGAGCTTGCAGCGGATGCACCTGCGGCTGATCTGCCTGCTTTAAGAGCTAAGATTGGTTTTTTCTTTGTGATTCTTGAAGCAAGTTTTCTAAAGTTGCTTGGGTTTTGAATTGATTCCATATATAAAAGAATTTGTTCGACGTCAGGTTCATTTTCCCAGTATTCAAGGGCAGTTTCGGCGTTAACGTCTGCTTGGTTGCCGATTGAAATAAATTGAGCAAAACCAAGGTTTAAATCTTTCAAAATGTTTAAAATACCGCCGCCTAAAGCGCCTGATTGAGAAACAAAACCAATGTTGCCGCGTTCGGGGAGAGATTCAGCGAAGCAGCCATCCATTCTGATGTCAGGGTGAGTGTTAACAACGCCTAAGCAGTTCGGGCCAACACATCTCATGCCGTATTCTTTTAATTTTTCAACAAGTTGTTTTTCAAGTTCAGCACCTTCTTTGCCGGTTTCTTTAAAGCCTGCCGTAATAATGCAAACGCCTTTAATGCCTTTTTCGTGGCATTGATCAATTGTTGATAAAACAAATTTTGCATTAACTACAACAATTGCAAGGTCGATAGTTTCTGGAATTTCCAAAACGCTTGTATAAGCCTGCAAGCCTTCGATTATTCCGCCTTTTGGGTTAACTGGGTAAATTTTACCGTTGAATTTATATTCCTGTAATCTTTTCATAATATCTGAACCGATTGTGTGTTCTTTGGTTGAAGCACCAATAACTGCAATTGATTTCGGTTTCATAATTTTGTCCAAAATGGTATCTTGCATTTTTTTCTCCTTTTTTTATGCTTTTTAATAACCGTTTTCAATCCATTCTCTAATGCGGAATTTTGCACCTGTATTTTCTGCAATTTTTCTGCAAGCTTCAGGGTTGATATTATATTCTTCAGGCTTGTAGCCTGTTACAATACTCATTGTTGTGTCAATTCCTTCATAAACACATTTTTTTGCAAAATCTAACATCTCAAAATAGGCGTTTTCTATTTTTGGAGATGAGATTTTATTGTATTCTTCTTCATTTTGTGCGTTCAAGCTGATAGAAATTGAATCTATCAAGGGCTTTAATTCAGGAACCAAATTTCTTTTTGCAACAAAATTTCCATGCCCGTTTGTGTTAATTCTGATTTTAACATCAGGCATGGAAGCTTTTACGTATTTGCAAACTTCAATAACTTCGTTGAATTTGGTTAAAGGTTCACCGTATCCGCAAAAAATAAGTTCATTATGAACGGCAATTTTATCTTTGTTTTTTTTAATTTGTTCTATAACATCAGTTGCCGTAACGTTTTTATCTGTCAGCCAAAGTTCAGCACCCACAACATCGTCTTTAATGTCTCTAACACAGAACTTGCAAGCATTTGTGCAAGCATTTGTTATATTTACATAAGCCTTTTCATATAAAAAATAAATGAGATTTTGCAACTGAATTTTGCCTTTTTAAGTTAACTTACAGGCAAAATTTTAATTCAAAAAGGGTTTGGTTTCAACAAGAATTTTATTTCTGCCCTTCTTCTTCAAGAATTGCTTGCTCGCATATGCCGTATACAAAATCAAAAGTTTTTTGTCTTGCCGTTTCTTCGTCAAACCCTGCTTGCCTGTATGCAGCAAGTGTATCTCCTATAATATCACGAAGAAGTTTATATTCTTGAACATCATTTTCAACTTGTTTGGGGTCAAATTTGTATTCACCCGTTTTATCGGCTTTTTTAACTAAAGCTCTGCCTGAAACTGCAGCAGGCTGCTTATCAAGGTCAACTTGAGACGGAGTTTCGCAAGCTTTATCCTGTTCTTGTCCGCAGCACTCGCCCGTACACTCTTTTTTTGCTTGAATGTCTTTGTCATAGTGTGGGTTTATGCCATATGTTCCTGTTATGTCCGTCATAAGTACCGGTTCTCCTAAAATCGTGTTATTTGAAATAGCTTTTTAAAATGGTTAAAAAAAATTATCAACCCGTTTTTGCGAGGTTTAAATCTTTCTATACAAAACATGAAATAAATTTTTTTTGCTGGTTTATGTATAAAATATATACTATTTTTTTAAAAAAAATAATAATAAATTTAAAAACTATTGCTATAACTGAATTTCGTCCTAAAAATTTAACTTAACAAAACTTAACAAAAAAGCTCTCTTTTCTTAAAAAGTATATAACGCTGATTAAAATTTCTCATTAAAAATATTTCCGAGCATGTAAATTGAACCGGCTAAAACACAAAGTTCGTAATTATTTTGTTCAATTTCAAATATCGGGTTTTTAATTTCCTTGATTTTATTTTTGTAATTTTTGTTTAAAGCTTCGTATTTTAGCGCATTTGGGTAGTCAAATTCATAAAAACAAAAATCGTATTCCGGTTTATAAATTGTATCTAAAATTTTTTCATATTCTTTATTTTTAAGGCAACCAAAAATAAATTTAATTTTTTTATTTTTTTCATATTTTTCTAAATATTCCGCCAAAACCCTTGCGCCATCAGGGTTGTGGCAGCTGTCTACAAGAAGGCTTTTTCCTTTGTAATTAATCTTATCCATTCTGAATCGCCAAGAAACATTTTTCAGCGCATTTTTAATTGTTTCTTTTTCAATTTTAAAATTAAGTGAGTTTATGGCAAGAAGCGCCAACTTTAAATTTTCTTTTTGAAAATCGCCGTTTAAATTAAATTCAAAAAAATCACCGTTTATTTTTGCAATGTTATTTTCAATATTAACATCCAAATTATCTTCAACTAAAATTGCACCCTTTTTAACTGCTTCGTTTTTTAGAGTTTCAAAGCCGTTGTTGGTTGTTAAAAACGCACATTTTGAACCGTTTTTAAAAATGCCTGCTTTTTCATAAGCAATTTTTTCAATTGTATCTCCCAATCTTTCTTTATGGTCGAATGAAATTGATGTAATAACAGATATTAATGGCTTTTTAATAACATTTGTGGCATCTAATCTTCCCCCAAGCCCTGTTTCTAAAATTGCAATATCAACATTTTTTCTTTTGAAATAAATAAAAGCAGCAGCAGTCAAAATTTCAAATTCGGTTAAACCCAAATTATGTTCATCGTCTTTTTTATTTATAAGGCTTATAATTTGGTTTAATTCAACTTCAGATATATTTTCCCCGTTAACGGAAATTCTTTCACAATAAGAAAAAAGGTGCGGGCTTGTATATTTTCCTATAACTTTTCTTTTATCTTCAAGTAAAATTTTTTCTATTACGGCACAAGTTGACCCTTTGCCGTTTGTGCCTGCAATATGGATACAATCAAAAGAATTTTCAGGGTTATTGAATGCTTTCAGAATAATTTCCATTCTCTCTAACCCCAATTTAATATGGAATTTATTTTTGCTTGTTAAAATTTCTGCGGCGTTCATTTTAAATTGCCTCTAAAATAAGGTTTAAAATTTTTTCGTTTGCTTGTTTAAAGTTTGCGCCCAAAACTTCCGCATTTTGTTTTAATAAATTATATTCTTCCTTGTTGTTTAAAATTTCTTCTATTTTTTCTTTTAATTTGCCTTCCTTTAATTCTTCATCCTCAAGATAAATTGCAGCATTTTGTTTTTCAATTGAATGAGCGTTTATTCTTTGATGATCCGCCGCAGCAAAAGGGTATGGGACAAGAATGGAAGGGTTTTTAGAAGATAAAATTTCAGAAATGCTGATTGAACCCGCTCTTGAAATTATTAAATCGGCAGCCAAAATCGGTATTGCCATATTATCAAAATAAGGTTCAATTCTTGTGTTGCTTGGAATGTCTATATTTTTTATAACTTCATCAAAATTCTTCTTTCCTGTTTGCAGAATTATTTTAATATCACTTCTGTTTTTAAAATGATAAATAACATCAACCGCTGCTTCATTAATGCTTTTAGCGCCTTGAGAACCCCCCATAATAAGAATTAAAAATTCATTATTAATGTTTAAATTTTTTCTTGCTTCTTCTTTTGTTATTTCAAAAAAGCTTGAGCGAACGGGGTTGTTAAAATTATAAACATTTTTATTTTTAATATATTTTTTTGCTTCTAAAAATGCTAAATTAACAGCTTTTGCATTTTTTGAAAATGTTCTGGAAACTATCCCTGGGAAACAATCCGAATCATGCAGAACATAGGGAACTTTTAAAATGTTTGCGGCAAACAATGTCGGCGCACAAACGTAACCCCCCGTTGCAAAAATAACATCGGGCTTATATTTTAAAATAAAAAATAAACATTTTATAATTGAAAAAATTAAGCAAAATGTCCAAGAAATAAATTTAGGGCTTAATTTTCTCGGCATTCCAAAAACACTTGTTGATAAAAAATTAAAACCGTTATCTTTCGCTATTTTAAATTCAAGATTTTTTTTGTTTCCTATATAAAAAATTTTTTCTTTATTAACACCCTTTTTAATTAATTCGTTAATAATTGAAACCGCAGGGTAAATATGCCCGCCTGTGCCTCCGCCTGTTATAAAGTATGTTTTATTATTGATATCTGATTTCATTGTACGGTCTTATCCTCTGCACTCTTTTTTTAGATATATTCAATAATACTCCAAGCATACATAATGAAACAAATAATGAACTTCCGCCATAGCTTATAAAAGGAAGAGGTATCCCTGTTGCGGGTAAAAATGAACTTGCAACGGACATATTCATTAAGGCTTGAAAACCTATTGAAAAAGTTATGCCGATGCTGACCAATTTGCCAAACATATCAGGGCTTCTTGATGCTATGACAAAGCCTCTTTGAACGAACATTGCAAAAAGGCAAATTATAAAAAAGCATCCTAAAAAGCCGAATTCTTCTGCAATAACGGCAAAAATAAAATCCGTATGGCCCTCTGGAAGCCAAGATAATTTTTGTTTTGAATTGCCGTAGCCAACTCCAAAAAAGCCGCCGCCTGCAAATGCTACTAATGATTGAATTATGTTATAGCCGGTATTATGAGGGTCTTGGTTAGGGTCTAACCAAACAATAAGCCTTTGTTTCTGGTAATCTTTAATTGTAAACGCAATAACCGCAACTGCCCCCATAAAATAGGTTACAATTTGTCTTATGTTAATTCCGCCCGACATAAAGCAAATAACCGTTACGGTTGTTAAAAGTAAAATTACCATTGAAAGGTTTGGCTGCTTATAGATAAAAAGCAGCATTAAAAGAAAAATAAAATAATATGAAAACTTATTCGGGTCAAAAATGTTTATATTTTTGCTGAATATATGAGCAAACATTAAAATAACCGCCGGTTTTGCAATTTCAGAAGGCTGAAACTGTAACGGCCCAAAGCCAAGCCACCTTTTTGCCTCATTAACAGTAACCCCCAATGGTGTAAATTGAACCAAAAGAAGCATTATTAAAACAATAACAGGAAGGCTCATTGAATAATTTTTTAATTTTTTATAATCATATTTTGCAAAAAAGTTTGCCCCAAAAATTCCTGCAACAAGCCAGAAAAACTGTCTTATTGTAAAATGAATCGGAGACAATCCCTCTACCACAGCCTTGGAAGAGCCTGCGGAAAATATTGCCATAATCCCTATTACAACAAGAAAAATTGTAACAATAATAAGGGTTCTGTCAGGCGGCGAGATTATATAATTATCTTCTTCCGTATAGTTATTCGGCACTTCTTTTTTCTGTGACATATTTTCTAAAAGCTTCTCCTCTTGCTTCAAAATTATCAAACATATCAAAACTTGCACAGGCAGGTGAGAACAAAACAACATCGGGGCTATCTTTTGCGGCTTCATCTATTGCAAGTTCAAGCGTTTTTTCTTCTTTAATGTTATTAAAGCCTATATTTAAAAGTGCCTTTTTAAACCTTTCAGTTGCTTCGCCTATTAAAACAACCTTTTCTATGCTTTCTTTAATATATCCTGCAAATTCATCCAATGGAGTGTTTTTGTCTCTGCCCCCTGCAATTAGGGCTACTTTTTTGTTCGGGAATGAATTTATTGCAACGTTTGACGCTTCAGGGTTGGTTGCTTTTGAATCGTTATAATAGGAAGTTTTTCCTATTGTTCTTATAAATTCAAGCCTGTGGCTGGGTGCCTTGAATTCTTTAATTGCATTTTTAATTGTTTCATTATCTAAGCCTAAAATTTTTGAAGCAATAATAGCACACATTACATTTTGATAATTGTGGTTGCCTTCTAAGTTAATTTCATTTGTATTGACAATTTTCTCATCTTTAAAATAAATTGAACCGTTTTCTAAATAACACAGGTTTTTATAATCAATTTTATTTAATGAAAAATAATATAAATTTGCTCTTATTTCACCTGCAAAAGTTTTTGTATAAGGGTCATCATAGTTTAAAATTACATAAGAATTTTCATCCGCCCTTTTTAAAATGTCCGTTTTGTCTTTAATATATCCTTCAATTCCGTTGTGCCAAGCGATATGATCAGGCGTTATATTGCATAAAATTGAAATATAAGGATTTAACTTTTTTGAATAATGCAGTTGATATGAACTTGCTTCAACCACAAGGTAATCAGGTTTTTTTTCAATAACTTCCAATGGCGGCACACCAACATTTCCAACATATGGAGCATTATATTTTTTGGATAAAACAAAAGATGTAAGCATTGTGGTTGTTGTTTTGCCGTTTGTGCCTGTTATTAAAACCATTTTATCTTCATAATTTAAGTTTTTGCCGACAAATTCAAGGTCGGAATAAACGGGGCAGTTGATTTTTTTCAAAACAGGGGCATCATCTTTAATGGATGGTGAAATTATTGCAAAATCGGCATTTTGAATAAATTCATCGCTATGGCCGCCAAATTCAAGTTTAACCCCTAAATTTTGAAGTTTTTGAATTTCTTCCCTGTCTTTTTCAATTTGCTCTTTGAACTCTGAAATATAAACACTGGCGCCATTTTTTATAAAATATTCGGCACTTTTTTTACCGGTTAAAGAAAACCCCAATATTAAAACTTTTTTACCGCTGTATAACATAATCTATAACTCCAACATTTTTTGAACAAGGAAGCCCCAAACCGCAATTAAACCGCCGATTGCAGAAATAAAGCAAAAAACGGTAACAATTTTCTTTTCACTCCAGCCCGATAGTTCAAAGTGGTGGTGAATCGGGCTCATTTTAAAAATTCTTTTACCTGTTAATTTAAAGCTTGTAACCTGAAGCATTACAGATAAAGTTTCCGATATAAAAATTATTGCAATAGGAATCAGCCAAAGTTCAAATTTGCCCATAATTGCAATTGTTGCAAGCATACCGCCTAACGCAAGGGAGCCTGTATCTCCCATAAAAATTTTAGCAGGGTTACGGTTAAAATATAAAAACCCTAAAGAAGCGGCAGATGCCGTTATTGAGATTATGGCCAAATCGTTGTAACCGTTTATAAGCGATATAACAGAGCAAGCTAAAAACGCAAAAAACGAACATCCTGCAGCAAGCCCGTCTAACCCGTCAGTTAAATTAAGCGCATTCGATGAACCTACAATCATAAAAACTGCAAAGAATGGATATAAAAAGCCAAGTTCAATGTTTAAGCCAAAAAATGTTAAATGCGCTTGATGCTGGAATAATAAATATAAAGAAGGCAGCATTGAAACCGCAATTTGCAGCATTAATTTTGCTCTCGGACTTAAGCCTTCATTATGTTTTTCTTTGATTTTTTTAATATCATCCTCAAAGCCTGTAAATGTATAAAAAATTAAAGTCATAAGAACAATAATTGCTCTTGTTGTTAATTCCTGTGCCATAAAAAGCGCAATAATGGAAGCAATAATAATTGATGCCACAATGAAAACGCCGCCCGTTGTCGGGGTTTTATTTTTCTTTTCATGGAGCATTTTAACTTCTTCTCTGATATATTGCCCGTACATTTTTTTCTTCATAAATTCTAAGTACGGAACGCCCAATAATAATACAAGCGCAAGTGCTATAAGAAAAGCAACCGATGTCATTATCATAATTTTTTCACCGTTTCTATAACTTCTTCAAATTTCATAAACCTTGAAGCTTTTAAAAGTATTGTTGTGTCGGGTTTTATGTTTTGCACAATATATTTTGCGCAATCAACATTTGTTTTAAAAGATTTCCCTTCTAAAAGAGAAGCCTTTAAAATAAATTTTGCAAGTTCTCCAACCGTTAAAACCGTAATATCGGAATCTTTCTTGCAATAGGAAGATAAAAATTCCCCTATTTCTTTGTGGTACATAATGGAATCTTTTCCAAGTTCGCCCATATCCCCTAAAACAAGCGCAACGGGGGGTTTATTAACAGATAAAAATGTTTTAATTGCAGCTTTCATGGATTCAGGGTTTGCGTTGTAGCTGTCATTTATAAAGTTAAATTCTTTTATTCTTGAAATTTCCCACCTTTTTTCAATCGGTTTAAAATTCAATAGCCCCTTTTTAATATTTTCTGAGCTAACACCTGCTTTTTTAGCAGCTTCTATAACTAAAAGCGCATTTGAAACATTATGTTCCCCTTCAACTGTTAATTCATAGGTTTCATTTTTGTATTCAAAAGAGGTTTTATTTTTTTCAATTTTTATATCTTTGCAATTTTCAAGGCTTGTATAAATTTTTTCGCCTTCAAATTTAACGGTTTCTTCAATGTTTTTGCACCTTGGCGCAATAAAAGTTCCTTCTTTTTTTAAGTGGCTTGCTATTTCGCATTTTGCGATTGCAATGTTTTTGATATTACCTAAAAGTTCAACATGTGCCGTGCCGACATTTGTAATGATTCCTATATCGGGGTTTGCATAATTTGATAAAAGTTCGATTTCACCTAAATTTCTCATGCCCATTTCAACAATTTGAAATTCGGTATCAATCGGCATATTGAAAAATGTTTCACACAAACCTATTTCATTGTTGTGGTTTAGATATGTTTTATGAGTTTTATAGGTTGTATTTAACACTGAAAATAACATTTCTTTAACGGTGGTTTTGCCTGAAGAACCTGTTATTGCAACAACTTTGGGGTTAATTTTTCTTCTTATGTAATTTGCCAATTTTAAATATTCTACAAGGGAATTTTCAACATAAATAATAAATTCGGCGTCATTGTTAATTTTGGTTTTATCTTGCGTAAAATAACCGATTGCCCCTTCTTTTATTGCATTATCTATAAAAGAATGGCCGTCATAATTTTCCCCTCTTAAAGGAAGGTAAAAATCACCTTTTTGAATTTTTCTCGTGTCTGTTGATATATTAAATTTAACTTCTGCTTCAATGTTGCCTTTTAACAAAACGGCATTTGTGTTTTCAATTACTTCTCTAATGCTAAACTGCATTTAACCCCCAAGGAATGTATTGCCTATCTCGGCACAAAATTTATTGTAAATCAAACAGTAATTGATGTAAAATAATTTTTATGAAAACGCCGGAATTCAAAATTGCATTTGTTCCAATCGACAATCGCCCGATTACATATTTATTAACGGAACAAATTACAAGCATTAATAATAACTTAAAACTTTTTATGCCAAAAAGAGAACTTTTAGGCGGGCTTGTTGATGTTAGCAGCATTGATGCCATTTTAGATTGGCTAAAAAATTTGGAAGCTGTTAATTTAATTGTTTTGTCGCTTGATACAATTGCCTATGGCGGGCTTGTTTCATCAAGAAGGTGCACAGAAACGTATGATGAAATAAAATCAAGAATTTTAAAATTAAAAGAAATTTTAAAAATAAAAAAGAAGGAAAACCCAAATTTAAAAATTTATGCAACATCAAGCATTATGCGCATTTCAAATAACAATATCAATGAAGAAGAAAAAGAATATTGGAATAAATGGGGAAAAAGAATTTTTTCATATTCTTATTATCAGCATAAATCAAGAGTTTTAAAAGAATATAACTGTGTATACAATATAATTCCAAATGAAATTTTAGAAGATTACTTAGACACAAGAAAAAGAAATTTTGATATTAATAAGTTTTATTTGGAACTTTTAAAAGAAGAAATTTTTAACTATCTTGTTTTTTCAAAAGATGACACGGGCGAATTTGGCTTAAATGTTGAAGAAGCAAACATTTTGGATGAATTAATCAAAAAAGAAAACTTGCCTGCAATAATAAAAACGGGGGCGGATGAAATTCCCTTGGGGCTTTTATTAAGGGGAATTTTGGATGACAAAAAAGTTAAAATTGATGTTATTTATTCTCACCCTGAATCTAAAAATTTAATTTCACGATATGAAGATATATCAATTGAAAAATGTGTTTTGGCACAAATTAATTTAGGTGTTAAAAATGCTGAAATTACAAATATTAACCCCGATGTAACTTTATTTGTTAATAATTTTCAAAACCTTCAAGGGGAACTTGTTTTTCTTGATTCCATTAACGAATTTAATGGTGAACTTCCTAAATTTGAAACACCATATATAATAGCGGATGTCTCAAACGCAAATGGCGCAGATAACGGGCTTATAAAAGAAATTTTAAAACAAGACTTATCCGAAAATTTTCTTTTATATTCAGGTTATAATACAAGCGCAAATACAATCGGAAGCGCACTTATTATGGGGCTTATTTCTTACTTTGCAAAAAAAGAAGGAGTATTCGATGAAGCCGCCCATAAAAAACTTTTAATAACAAGGCTTTTGGATGATTGGGGCTATCAAGCCAATGTCAGAAAAATAATTCAAAAAAGGGAAGATAAAAATTTTATCGACGCGCTTGAATTGAACAAAGATAAATTCAAACCCTTTGAAGATGAAATAAAAAATTTCACAAAAGAAGATTTTAATGTAGAATATCTTTTGCCTTGGAAAAGAAGTTTTGAAATTGAAATAGAGGTTAATTATGGAAATAAAATTTGAAAAATGGCACGGCATCGGAAACGATTTTATAATAGCGGAAAATGTTGAAGTAACGCCTGAAATAGCGGTTAAACTTTGCGACAGAAGATTTGGAATTGGGGCAGATGGGGTTTTTAATGCCATTAAAACACCAAATGCTGATATTGGCTGGAATTTCTATAATTCAGACGGTTCAATTGCGCAGATGTGCGGGAACGGCATTCGTTGTTTTGCAAAATATGCTTATGAAAAAGGGCTTGTTAATAAAAAGAAATTCACCGTTTTAACAAAAAGGGGAATTGTTATCCCTGAAATTTTAGATTCAGGGTTAGTTAGAGTTGATATGGGGGAACCCATTATTGAAGCGGAAAAAATTCCCGTTAACGTTTTAAACCCGATGGATTTTGAAGTTGAGGGGTATAGAGCATCTGCTGTAAGTATGGGAAACCCGCATTGTTTAATTTTTACAAACGATGACGGCAAAACGCTTGCAAAAAGAGATGGCTCAAAAATCGAAAATGCAAAAATTTTCCCCGAAAAAACAAACGTTGAATTTATAAATGTTCTTAATTTTTCAAAAATAGAAGTCAATGTTTGGGAAAGAGGCTGCGGTATCACAATGGCTTGCGGCACCGGTGCTTGCGCTTCGGTTGTGGCAGGTGTTAAAAAAGGCCTTTTAAATAAAAATGTCGAAGTTATTTTGCCTGGGGGCTCGTTATTTATTGAATACACGGATAAAAACATTTTTATGACAGGTAAAGCAGAAAAAGTTTTTGAAGGCGTATTTTACTATAATTAACAAAATTAACCATTATATTTGCATATAAAAATTGTTTGTGATAAGTTCAAGTATGCAAAATACTAAAACAGTTAAGGAAAATAAAATGGGAAAATACGAATTATTATCAGCAATTAAACCCAATCTTGATAATGATGAAGCAGATAAAGTTGTCACCAAGATTGAAGAAACCGTTCAAAATTTGGGCGGAAGCGTTATTGATACTGAAAAAATGGGCAGAAAAAAATCTGCTTATGATGTTCAAGGGTACAGAGACAGCTACTTTGTAGTTCAAAGAATGAATTTGCCTGAAGACAAAGTTATCGATTTTAAAAGACAATTAAGATTAAACGAAAATATCTTAAGAACAATTTTCACAAAAGTTAAAAAGGCATAAAATTTATGACATTAGCAAAAATTGTTGTAACAGGTAAAGTAACAAAGAATCCTGAAAAAAGGTTTACGCAAAACAATCTTGCAATAACAAGTTTGATTGTGGATGTTAACCCTCAGGAAGAAACGCTTGTGAGAGTTTCTGCTATCGGTGCAATTGCAGACAGAGTAGCAGATACCGTTAAGATGAACGATACCGTTATAGTGGATGGCAGACTTCAAATGGAAACGGTTAAAACAACAAACGGCAAAGAAAGAAAAGTTGCTACAATTAATGCTTCAAATATAGAAAAAATCTCGGGCGACTCTTCTTCAGGTTCAGTCCAATCAACAAAGAAAGAAGAACCCGTTGTTCAATTTTCAACGGAAGAAATCGCAGAAGATTTAATTGATCCGGATGAAATTCCGTTTTAAAAAGTAAATAACAAAATAAAGGGAAATATAAATGGCTAAAGATTTGAAAGACAATAAAAAGAAAAAAACTTGCAGCTTTTGCGCTGATAAAGTTGAAGTTATTGATTACAAAGACACATCAAAATTAAAAAGATTTTTATCAGAAGCAGGCAAAATTCTTCCGAGAAGAATTACAGGCACATGTGCACTTCATCAAAGAAAACTGGCATCTGCAGTTAAAAAAGCAAGAGAATCATCTTTGATGGGCTATGTTTTTGAAAATTAGTTTTTGATTAAAACATTTTATATAAACCGCAGTTTATACTGCGGTTTTTTGCCGTTATTTTATAAATCATGTGTTAACATTATTGTAAAAAGCTTTTTCATAGTGTAATATTTTCTTGTTCAATAAGGAGTTTATTTTTATGAAAAAGAGTTTTTTATTAATGGCTTCGGTGTTGCTTTTGACAGGCTGTACGTTTGCTCAAGGTAACGATTTTATTGCTTCTGTTAAAAGCGATTTTTCTGAAGTGTCAAATTCATTTAAAAATGATATGAAAACAATCAATCAACAAAAATTAAGAGGCGACGACAGCCCCTTATCTTTGCAAGACTTAATTGATAAAACAAAAGCTGACAGAGACAGAGAATTAGAACCCATTAATAAACAAATCTCGCAAAAAGAAGCCTTAATGAGAAGCACTTTAGTTAATATGAAATTAAAAGCTTCTCAAAAGAAAGCAAAATTAACGATTTTGCAAAAAGAAATCAATACTCTTAAAGCTCAAAAAGAACAAATTGAAGAAAAATACAGAAAGAAAATTCAAGAATTCAGATATAACTAAACTAAAAGCTCCAAAATCGGAGCTTTTTTAGTCAATTTTATCAACAGGAAACTCTTTTCTTAAATTTCTCAAAAGTTCCGTATCTGCTGTCGTGTATATTGAAGAGGTATTCTCATCGCCAATTGCAAGAATTTCTCCTACCGGTGAGACGATAATTGAATTTGAGCATGATTTTAGCCCTGAACCTAAGTTGCCCTTAAAAGATGAAGCGGCAAAGTAACACAAATTTTCAACAGCCCTTGTAATCGAAAAGGCCTTCATTTCTCTTTTTTTAAGTTCAAACTCATAATTTGCCGAATTCATCGGCAAACACCAAGCATTTGGGCAAACTATAATTTCAGCGCCCATTTTCATTAATTTGTTAAAGTGCAGCGGAAATCTTAAATCAAAACAAATACTGAGCCCGATTTTTGCAAAGTCTGCTTCAATAACAACGGGCGAATTGTTACCTTGTGTGATAACTTCATCTTCAGTGCCCCCAAAATAGGAATAAAGATGAACTTTTCTGTATTTGCCTTTAATCTCGCCCTTTCTGTCAAAAAAGTAAGAAGTATTGTAGAAATTATTCCCTTCTTTTTCTATAATTGTTCCGCCAACGACATTTGAACCGTTTCTTTTTGCAAGATTTGACAAAAAATTTAAAACTTTAGGGTTTTCTTCGTTTTCTGCATGTTCAATGAACCCCTGATGACTTATTCCGGTTGAAAAAAATTCGGGCAAAACAATTAAATCAATTTTTTCTTTGCAATTCTGCACGAGAAAATCAACCGTCATAAGGTTTTTTTCTACATTATTTATTCTTGGCTCATATTGAAGCGCTAAAATTCCTTTAGTATTCATTAAAATTAATTATACAAGGAAATTTTTAGCTTTCAAACCCAAAGAAGCCTTTTAATTTTGCAAGCGTGCCAAGTTTTTTGGTTGTTACTGTTTTTGTAACATTGTCTTTTAAGGTGTCAACAGCTGCATCTTGAGGCGCAGTTCCCGTTTTCTTGCCGTTAACAAAGTTTGCTATATTTTCTTTTAATTGATCATGTTCAATTATGGGTTTTTCTGCTTTTGGAGCAGGCGCAGGCTCTGCTTTCGGTTCTGCCTTTGGTTCTGTTTTTGGCTCTGCTTTTGGCTCAACTTTCGGTTCTGCCTTTGGCTCAACTTTC